>NZ_JBFRFN010000003.1:0-348665 GCF_052114825.1 Paenibacillus sp. 2TAF8 | reverse complement strand
CGGTAGAGCATCGCCTTGCCAAGGCGAGGGTCGCGGGTTCGATTCCCGTCTTCCGCTCCAATATTTGCGCCCTTAGCTCAGCTGGATAGAGCGTTTGACTACGAATCAAAAGGCCGGGAGTTCGAATCTCTCAGGGCGCGCCATTATTTTTCATAGTTTGCCGGCGTGGCGGAATGGCAGACGCGCTCGACTCAAAATCGAGTGGGAAACCGTGGAGGTTCGAGTCCTCTCGCCGGTATATATAACGGGATGTAGCTCAGCTTGGTAGAGCACCTGGTTTGGGACCAGGGGGTCGCATGTTCAAATCGTGTCATCCCGATTTCTAAAAACCACTATCAAATTTGATAGTGGTTTTTTACTTTTTAAAATAATAATCATACATAAATTAAGCAGTTCTGAGCTCTAGTTATTCATCCAGGCGGCGCTCTTTTGTTTAATAAGGCTGGGTTTGCATAAAGGTTTATCCATTAGGTCACAATAGGTTTAAAAAGTGATTGAAGGGGTCTATGTGAACAGGATTAACTTCAGAAAACAATTAAAGAAACGTTGGCGACGATGGAAACGAACTTTGTGGATGGCGGCCGCTATATTTGCGGTTACGATATTGGCATACCGTGGTCTATCTATATCTGCAGCAGTTGAGCGTTTACTCACAAAGGACTTTGGTGAGGCCGTAAGTGTTATGGGCACGCCTAAGCAAAAGGAACGATCTGCACAGGAAATTCAGATGATTTTCAAACAACTTGAAACAGACGGAGAACCGTTAATACGTGTCGTTTTACAAACGAAATATATTTGTGGTGTCGAGACTGAACAATTGGGCAGAATGGATATTCCTCAATTAAAAAATTTACTGAATCAACATCCAGAGTGGAAGGCAGAGGTCACTTCATCCGATACGTTACATCTGAATCAAAGCGTGGATGACCTTTCTCCAATCTGTAAACAAGAAGCATATATCAGTATCGATGCGGCCGGTAATCTCAATTTGTATGAGGGTAAGCCTGCGGAAGAGAACGTTATTCGGACGTTTTTTCAACTTGATGTAGGTACGCTGGAGAGTTCATTGCCTGAAGGGGTATTAGAACAATTACAGGAAGGTATTCGTATTCAGGATAAAGATGAGTATGACAGTGTGATCTCGACATTTAGTGACTTTGCTGTGGATGAAAAACATCGATTGCTTCGAAATGGCGGATAGAAACAAAATAAGAAAGTCTAAGAGAAGGACATCGTGGGTATGTCCTTTTTGTTGTTTTTTTGGAAACTGCTCTTCTATGGAACAAAATCTTTGAAGAATGCACACGAATTACAACAAGCTTTGGCATAGACAAAGTTTTTCCTGCCGCAAGGCCTATCTTTTGTTATAATGAAATGAACGATACATATGTTCGCTTTTGTAAGGGAGAGATGGTTTTGCGTTTTTTGGGAATTGACCCGGGGATTGCGATTGTGGGATTTGGTTTTGTGGATAAGATCGGGAACAAGGTTGTACCCGTACAATATGGATGTATTCAGACTGAAGCTCATACTCCTGATGAGGAGCGGCTTCTTCACGTATATGAGGGCATCGTGCAGCTGATTGATAAGTATAAACCCGATGCTGTAGCACTGGAAAAGCTCTTTTTTAATCGGAACGTAACAACAGCGATGTCTGTCAGTCAGGCTAGAGGGGTCATGATCCTTGCAGCTGCCCAGAAAGGTCTGCCTATTGCGGAGTATACCCCGATGCAGATCAAACAGGCGATTGTAGGATATGGCAAGGCGGAGAAGAAACAAGTGCAGGAGATGGTCAAAATGTTTCTTCGCTTGCAGGTTGTGCCTAAACCGGATGACGTTGCAGATGCGCTAGCTGTTGCTGTTTGTCATGCACATTCTTACACATTAAATTCCAAGTTGAATGAGGTATTGCGAAAATGATTGATTTTCTAAGAGGACAGTTCATACATGTAGAAAGTGATTATATTGTGCTGGATGTTCATGGCGTGGGTTATCGTGTGTTCTGTCCGAATCCCTATGCGTTTGCCAAGCAGGAAGGCGAGATTATCGTTTATACCCATCACCACGTGCGTGAAGACGCGATGCTGTTGTTTGGATTTGTAACTCGAGAGGAGCAGCGTTTATTCCGCAAACTGATTGAAGTATCCGGGATTGGGCCCAAAGTGGCACTAGGCATTCTTGCCGGAGGCACGCCTGATCAAGTGGTCATGGCGATTTATCAGGAGAATTTGACATTCCTGACGAAACTGCCGGGTATCGGTAAGAAAACAGCGCAGCGCATGATTCTTGATCTGAAGGACAAATTGGACGGCTTTGGTACAGCAGCGTATGAAACAGGTCTGTTCGCACCGCCTTCCGAAGAGCTTGGAAGCGGTTCGGCTTGGGATGAGGCACGTGAGGGCTTGAAGGCCCTTGGATATACAGATAGTGAACTGGATAAAGTATGGCTCAAGCTGAAAAAAGAAGTAACGACCGCAGATTCTGTGGATGTCTTGATGAAGCGCGCACTGCAGATGTTATTTACGGGATAATTTATTTTTATAGATGCTCTAGAGTTACAACCTGCAAGAAAAGGGTGGGAAGAACATGGATGAACGGATTATATCCGCTAACCTGATGATGGAGGATCAAAACGTCGAATTAAGCCTTCGTCCCCGATATTTAAATGAATACATCGGGCAAAATCAGGTGAAGGAAAATCTTAAAATATATATTGAAGCCGCTAAGTTGCGGAATGAAGCACTGGATCATGTACTGTTATATGGTCCTCCGGGACTTGGCAAAACAACACTCGCTAATATTATTGCAAATGAACTCGGCGTAAACCTAAGAACAACTTCAGGTCCTGCGATTGAACGTCCAGGTGATTTGGCTGCTTTGCTTACGAATTTGCAGGAGGGGGACGTTTTATTCATTGACGAGATTCATCGACTTCATCGTACCGTCGAAGAGGTGATGTATCCAGCTATGGAGGACTCCGCCCTGGATATAATGATCGGTAAAGGGCCAAGTGCGCGTTCTGTCCGGTTAGATTTGCCGCCATTTACATTGATTGGAGCTACGACGCGCGCAGGGCTTTTGTCGGCTCCGCTTCGTGACCGTTTTGGGGTAATCAGTCGTCTGGAGTTCTACACCGTTGATGAACTTGCGTATATCGTTTCACGATCCACTGAAATTCTGGGGGTAGAGATCGTTGGGGATGCTGCGGAAGAGATAGCTCTTCGTTCACGTGGTACACCACGGATTGCCAACCGTTTATTGAAACGAGTACGTGATTTTGCCCAAGTACGCGGTGATGGCATCATTACTCAAGCGCTGGCAGAGGAGGCATTGCAACGTCTGCAAATTGATCCGCGTGGGTTGGACGAAATTGACCATAAGATGCTCAAGTCCATGATTAACAGCTTTCGGGGAGGGCCCGTTGGACTGGATACCATTGCGGCTACGATTGGGGAAGAGTCCCAGACGATTGAGGATGTATATGAACCTTATCTACTGCAGATCGGTATGATTCAGCGTACGCCTAGAGGAAGAGTAGTAACCGATCTGGCCTATCATCACCTTGGTTTGCCTGTTCCACCAAGGGACGGTAAGTAAGGCTTGGCTTCGGCTCTTTACCTTGTGGACACGAGAACTATGGGACAATAAAATGACGAAGATGATATAGCTTGGATACGAGTCGAAAATGGAATTCGTTAAGATTGAAGTTGAAATCTCAAGAGAATCTGACCGATATAAATGAAAGATATGCATGGAGAGGAGCCTGATTGTGGGAAAAGCAATACGCACGAAGAAATGGAGTCGTCGATTGAAGGTACTGGGGGCTGCTCTGTTGACTTTTGGCTGTCTACAAGTTTCTGCTTACGCGGCAGGTAACGATGGACAGTTGATTCGGGTAGCTATGTTTGCGAATTTGGGGAGCACATATAAATCAACAACACCATTGATTACACTTGAATCAACAGGATCATGGGGTCTTCAGGCTGCAGGAGGGTCGAATATAAACCTCCCATCCGGGCAAGCACGATTTAGTGCAGATGGATTTCGCGTAAAAGTATTGGAGACTGCTGATTTCAAAACAGCCGCAGCCGCAGCAAAATTACTTCAGACTACCGCTGATAAACCTTTGCTGTTTGCAGCGACGTTCAATGGCAAAACGATTTATCAGCTGTACACAGGCAATTATGGAACGGCAGTACTTGCGGGACAAGCCGTTACACGAGTGCAAAAGACGGCGACGGCTCAATTGGAGGGACAACAGCCGGTTGTGACAGGAAGCGATCGTTTATCTGCGGGCACGTACCCTTCTCTTCAGGAAGCAGAAGCAGTGCAGGCAAATTTGCTATCAGCAGGATTCACAGCATATCCGGTACTGCAGCTAGATGGAAGCAGTCAAACTTATATGGTATGGGTAGGCGAAGCGGCATCTGCGGCGGAGTTATCCACGCTAAAGCAGCGTGTGGAAGCAAGTGTAGCTGGCATTAGCCTCTCTTCTGTAGGTAACAGTGCAGGGTTAATCATCCGCCAGGATGCAGGATTGAGTATGGATGCTCTTAAAACAACTCCACATTACACGATTGCAGGTATAGATTCCAAAGTTTTGGTGCAGGGCAGCAGTACCGGTATAAAAGTTGTGGAGCGCTCTCAGCGGACATATCGCGGAGATATGGAGATCAGCATCGTTAACGGAGATCTAGCTTTGGTTAACGTTGTACCACTGGAACAATATCTGTACTCGGTGGTTGGCGCAGAAGTGTATTCTTCGTGGCCGGCTGAAGCACTTAAAGTGCAGGCGGTAGCTGCCCGTTCCTATGCACTTCAGCAGGGCGAGCGTTTCAAAATCGCCAATGTTGTGGATACCACACTGAGTCAGGCGTATAACGGAATGAACTCTGAGAACGACAAAGTAACGAGTGCGGTGGATGCAACGGCTGGTGAAGTTCTCAAAAGCGAAGGCAAAATTGTAGAAGCTGTATTTTCATCTAATGCTGGGGGGCAAACTGCTCATCCTTCTGAAGTTTGGAACGGTGGGGCAGGCGTATTTACCAATGTGGAGAGTCGTGGCGATCTGTCTGCACAGGCTGGACTGCATACATGGTATCATGTTCTATTGARTTCAGGTGTGAGCGGATATATCCGAGAGGACAATGTGAAAGAATTGACTACAAAGACGGCTGCTGGACTCTCCAAAGCAACAGTATCCGCTCAAAATACAAATGTAAGACCGATCCCTCTCATTCAATCCAATGTTGAACCGGTTGCCAAAATTAATCCCGGAACAGAGATTGTTGTATTGGCAAAAGTGGCTCAATCCAATGATTACGCTTGGGTTAGAGGACCGTTTACTTCGGCACAACTGGTCAAGACGTTGCAAGGAAAAACCACTGCAACCGCTCCATCCTCTATCTCAACGCTGGAAGTAACAAAGCGCGGGCCTTCGGGGAGAGCACTTGAAGTTACGGCTAACGGACAGCCATTGACAGTCAAATATGCTGACACCTATCGCTCTGCACTCGGTGGATTACCAAGCACTTTATTTGATATTGCAGGCACCGGAAGTTATACTGTATTAGGCGCTGACGGCCAAAAAGTCAGCAAAACCGGATCACAAGGTGCGTCTGTATTATCTGCCTCAGGCACAGGCAACTCTTCCAGCAATGCGCTGGTTGTAATGAGTGCAGATGGTCAAGCTAGAGCAGTGACACAAGGTCAGACCTTTATGTTCATCGGCCAGGGTAATGGGCACGGACTTGGTTTATCTCAATGGGGAGCCAAAGGTATGGCTGATGAAGGGTATGATTACCAGACGATATTGAAACACTATTATCAAAACGCGACTATTGTTAAGGAATAAACGACAATGATGTTAAATAATAAAAGAATATCAATGCATTAAGGAATGAATAGACATGAATGTGAACTTATATGATTTTGAATTACCAGAGGAATTAATCGCCCAGACTCCGTTGCTTGATCGCACGGCTTCCCGATTGCTTACTTTGAACAAAAAGACGGGTGAGGTTGCCCATCACCATTTTCCTCATATTATCGATGTTCTGGAGCCAGGGGATACACTGATTTTGAATGATACTCGAGTGTTGCCTGCCCGCTTGTTTGGTACCAAAGAGGACACGGGAGCTAAAGCCGAAGTTCTGCTCCTTAAAAATGTGGAAGGTGACAAGTGGGAAGCATTGGTCAAGCCGGGGAAAAAGCTGCGAGATGGCGCTGTGATTGTATTTAGTGATGAATTAAAAGCTGTCATTAATGAAGTGGGTGAGATGGGAGCACGTACGTTAAGGTTTGAGTACAATGGCATTTTTCAGGAGATTTTGGATCGTTTGGGTGAAATGCCGCTACCTCCTTATATCAAGGAGACGCTGGATGATCGGGAGCGTTATCAGACGGTATATGCGAAACACGAAGGCTCTGCCGCTGCACCAACGGCAGGTTTACACTTTACCGATGAGTTGCTGGATCAGATTCGTGCTAAAGGTGTGAATATTGGATTTATTACCCTGCATGTTGGGCTAGGCACCTTCAGACCAATGTCTGTTGACATGGTCGAGGATCATGTTATGCATGAGGAGTATTATTCATTATCACAGGAAACGGCTGATCTGATTAACCAGACCAAAGAGCGTGGCAATAAAGTTTTTGCGGTGGGTACGACCAGTTGCAGAACGCTGGAGACGGTAGGCAGTAAATTCGAAGATGGTGTGCTTCAGGAAAGCAGTGGTTGGACGAGCATTTTTATCTACCCAGGGTACTCTTTCAAGGTGATTGACGGAATGCTGACGAATTTCCACTTACCTAAATCAACACTAGTAATGCTTGTGAGCGCACTTGCGGGCAGAGAGCATATCATGCATGCCTATGCGGAAGCGATCAAGGAGCAATACCGCTTTTTCAGCTTTGGCGATGCAATGTTGATTTATTAATTAACGATTAACTTTAGAGGATGATTATAACCAATGGCAGCAATTACTTATGAACATATCAAAACGTGTAAACAATCTGGTGCGCGTCTGGGACGTGTGCATACACCTCATGGAGTCATTGAAACACCGACCTTTATGCCAGTGGGTACACAGGCAACGGTAAAAACGATGAGCCCTGAAGAACTGAAAGAGATGGATGCTCAGATTATTCTGAGTAATACGTATCATTTATTCCTGAGACCGGGTCATGAAATTATTCGTCAAGCTGGCGGTTTACATAAGTTCATGAACTGGGATCGTCCTATTTTGACAGATAGCGGTGGTTTTCAGGTGTTCTCCCTTAGTGAGATGCGTAAAATTACCGAAGAGGGCGTACATTTTCGCTCCCATCTGAATGGTGATAAAAAGTTCCTTTCCCCGGAAGTGGCTATGGAAATTCAGAACGCGCTAGGATCGGATATCATGATGGCATTTGATGAATGTCCTCCTTATCCAGCTGAATATGAATACGTCAAAAAATCGCTAGAAAGAACAAGCCGCTGGGCGGAGCGTTGTCTTGAAAGTCATGCTCGTCCACATGATCAAGGCTTGTTTGCCATCGTACAGGGTGGCATGCACGAGGATCTTCGTCGTCAAAGCGCGGCTGATTTGACTTCCATGGATTTCCCGGGGTATGCTATTGGTGGACTGAGTGTTGGAGAACCGAAACATTTGATGTATGGTGTATTGGATTATACGGTGCCTTTATTGCCTTCCAATAAACCACGGTATTTAATGGGGGTAGGTTCGCCCGATGCATTGATTGAGGGATCAATTCGTGGAGTGGACATGTTTGATTGCGTGTTGCCGACCCGAATTGCCCGTAACGGAACAACGATGACAAGTCAGGGACGTCTGGTCGTTCGCAATGCCAAGTTTGCAACCGATTTTGGGCCACTTGACCCGGAATGCGATTGTTATACTTGCCGCAACTATTCCAGAGCGTACTTGCGCCATCTGATCAAAGCAGATGAAACGTTTGGCTTACGTCTGACAACGATCCATAATCTTCATTTCCTACAGAACCTGATGCGTAATGTGCGCAAAGCTATAATGGAAGATCGTTTGCTTGATTTCCGGGATGAATTTTTCGATCAATATGGTCTGCATGACAATGACAAAGGTTTCTGATTGAGGTTTTTGCGGAGCCTATGCAACAAGCAGTAAACTGTACGTATAGTCGATAAGGGGGAGTTTTGATGTTTCAAGCAATGACTGCTCAAGCTGCAAATCCGGGTGGTGGAATTTTTTCGTTGGTCGTACCTTTGGTATTAATGGTAGCGATTTTCTACTTCCTGATGATTCGCCCACAGAACAAAAAGCAAAAAGCACGTAATGCAATGTTGGGTCAGCTGAAAAAAGGGGATAAAATTGTAACGATCGGTGGGCTTCACGGCACGATTGCTGAAATCACGGACGACGTAGTGGTATTGCGTGTAAACGATGTTACCAAGCTTACGTTTGACCGAAATGCCATCAGCAGTGCAGTAAGTCGTGAAACGGCTGAATAATTGTATACATGATGAGAATATGCACCCGCATATTCCCGAACAGAGAATCGGATCTGAGGCAGATCCGGTTCTCTTTTTTTGTAGGAGTCAATTATGATGAACGTTGTGTGTTGACACCGAAGATGCCACCAAGAGCAGAAAGCAGGAATGCGATAAGCAACTGAAGGCTGTCCTTCCAGTTAAACGAAGCGTCCAAGGCTAGGAATCCAATGAGCAGTACAAGAAGCCCGTAAACGATGCCTGTAAGGCCACCATAATACCATCCTTTCTCACCAGACCGTTTGCCCGCAATGAAACCACCAATGAGCAGTGACAAACCATGAACCACATAGGTATACGTGGAGAGTTCCTGTTCTCGCAAGTCACTCATCCATAGGAAGAAAGAAAGAACCAACGCGCCGATAAACATCCAGACAAAAGCATGATAGAGACCAGACAGAATCGGATTGGACACCCGAAATGAGAACAAGCGGCGAATCAATTGCATGAAGCAACCCCCTTGTACAAGTTTGAAATTATTACAGTCTATGGTCAAGCCTTCTCACTTATGAACTGATTTCCATTAAATAAACGGTTTATTTCTGCATGAGCATGTCAGGTTCAGGTCAAAATAGGGATTGCACTTCAGATATCTGTTCAAATGCTGAAATTCGAAGGAGGTATCTGTCATGAATTTCACTGATATCGGCCCACATATATATCGAACCATACTCATGTATTTTCTGGTTTATTGCGCGATCCGAATTATGGGCAAACGTGAGATCGGCAAACTCTCCATGTTTGATCTGGTCGTCTCGATTATGCTTGCAGAAATGGCAGCTTTTGTTATTGAGGATATTAAAAAACCACTCTCGCATGGTATTGCTCCAATGATGACTGTCATTATTATGCAGATCGGCATGGCTTATGTCGGTTTGAAAAGTCGAAAACTTCGTTTGATGATTGATGGGAAACCTACGGTTTTAATCTCTAAAGGTAAGCTTCATCGGGATGAAATGCGTAAACAACGTTATAATCTGGATGATCTGTTGCTCCAATTGCGGGAACAGAACATCGATAGCATAGGTGATGTAGATTTTGCTCTCCTGGAGACAACGGGAAAGCTGACTGTTTTTCCGAAAGATCAAAGTTCAGAAGGGGATTCCTCCGAATCGGGATCTAGCCATACGTCTCCCAGTAAAAAGAATAGTATCAAATTAAAAGGTTTTCCCAATATCAAATATGAGGGCTTACCCGTACCGCTGATTATGGACGGGAAAGTGCAGGATGAGAATCTGGAGATGATCGAGAAAACACGTTTCTGGTTGAAAAGTCAAATTCAGCAAAAAGGCATCCGCGATTTCAAAGATGTATTTATATGTTCGATTGACCACAATGGCAAGTTATATATCAGCGCTCGTGAAGACAAAAAATAAATCTATTTGCCAGAGCGGCGTTTAAACCAAGAACCAATGAACGGAGCGCGGGACAGATCATGAAAATCTATCATTTTGGTGAGGCCCATAATGAGAAAGTATACAAGCAAACCTGCCGCTGGGGCTATAATCATTCGCAGCCAAAATGGAATCTGGGCAGCTGAGTGCTCATAGATGAGCAAGGTCGCAGCACCCATAATCAACATGCCAACTCCTGTTTTAACCCAATCCATCAACTTGAAGCGAAAATTTAATAAATGACGCACACTACGTGCGTGTAGCAGGGTAACAACCATCGAGTTAATACAGATAGCAATGACCGCTCCAAAAATGCCGTACTCAGGCTGCGAAGCCAACATTAAAATTAAAGAAATTTTGATAACAGCCCCGATAAATGTATTTAGCAAAGCTTTACCTGGACGATCAAGTGCCTGCAATGCTGCCTGTAGTGGGGCTTGAATGTAGATGAACAAAGCAAACGGGGCCATCAACTTTAGCATGCTTCCAATCGATGCATCATCATAGAGCAGTAGACACATCGGTTCGGCAAGCACATACATAAAGACAGAAAACGGCGCACCCGTGACTAGAGCTAACCTTAGAGCCTGATGCATTCTTTTATGAATGAGCGCACGATCACCC
The DNA here is from genome assembly GCF_052114825.1 of Paenibacillus sp. 2TAF8. Classification (NCBI taxonomy): domain Bacteria; kingdom Bacillati; phylum Bacillota; class Bacilli; order Caryophanales; family Paenibacillaceae; genus Paenibacillus; species Paenibacillus sp. 2TAF8. Next base: position 338,120 of record NZ_JBFRFN010000003.1, on the reverse strand, counting down.
TTTGCGGAAGCTTCAGACAGGGAAGGGACGAGTGATGTTGCGAGAGATGAGGTCAGTGCTCCAGGAAGAAGCAGTAGTGGGATTACCATCCCTTGTAATGCGCCATATTGTGCTGTAGCAAGTCCTTTGGCAATACCGGCTATGGCGAGACTCTGGGCTGTCACGATCGTTTCAGCGAGATAAGACAGCGAGCCGACAAGACGACCAGCCGTAACAGGAATAGAGATGGCCAGCAGACGCCGGATTAATCCTTTCTGAGAAGGAGCAGCCGCTGTAGAGAACTCGCCGTTTTCCTGCAAATTGGGCTTGGCTTCTTTTACAGACTTCGATAAAGGGGAGGGAACCTGCATTCTTTGCTTAGATAGGGGAAGTTCCTGTTCCTTTCTAAACCTTGCATAATTCCAGAGCAGAACAAGCATTCCTCCTAGTTCCCCAACCATGGCACCAAGCATTGCTCCAGCGGCAGCATGTTCAATTCCTTTCGGTAGCAGCAACCATGCAAACCAGATCACAAAAATGATACGGATGATTGTTTCTGTAATGGATGAGATCGCTGTAGGCATCATATTTTGCTTACCTTGGAAATATCCTCTGTACACCGCTGAAACGGCAATAATAGCAATCATGGGGCTCATGCTGACAAACGTATGGTATACCCGCTCATCTGTGAGAACATATTGGGTGATCCAAGGGGCAAACAGGATGCATAGAAACATAAAAACGACACCCAGAGTGAGCGTGAAGCTAAGGCTGATCTGCAAAATACGCTGTGGCGAATAACGGTTGGCACCCGTCTCGGCTTCGGCGACAAGCTTGGCCACAGCCAAAGGAATACCTCCGGTAATCAGTGTCACCAGCACGATGAAAAAGGGATAGCTCAGTTGATAGATGCCTACACCCTCTGCACCGATGACCCGTGGCAGCGCGATACGTGGAATGAAGCCAAGAATCCGGTTGATGATACCTGCTGCGAGTAGGATCATGGCCCCCTGAATAAATGTCTGTTTCTTCAAAACTACCCCTCTTTCCCGGTTGAAGGTACAGGTTATCCTCATTGAAGGTACTGGTTTCCTCATTAATGGGACAAAGCCGTTGTATTTCATCCTATGCCGGTCTTTCATCATCTCATGACAACTTGGACACGATTAACAAAAAGAACCATAACCAGCAAGAAGGAATATGATCGGGTGAGGTCGAATGATGTAGTATTGATGCCGCGTAAAGGCTCGGATGTATGAAGGGAGGCTCCCCGTTGGAAGAAATGAATGATGTGGAGTTGGAACAGTCAATAGAGATACTCTGTCGAAGTAAGGCGGAGGAATTAAGGCTTGTCGGTTACGAATATGTCACCAGCAAAGATGTCTGGAATTGCGTCAGTCATAAATACGAAAAACAGGGTATTCCACCGCTTCACCAACTGGTGAACGACATATTGTCACTGAAAGCAACAAGCTTTATGAACTTTATGACGGTGTCTGCATACCGGGGGTCCTCTTTCTAGACGAAAGGGATCTTTTTTGTTGAAAATTGACTGCTTTTTACGGCATCGCTATAATAGGAATATTGAGAACGAAAGGGGATCTAGGAACGGCATGAAAAGAATTATCAGTTTCATTCTGGTCGTGCTTGTCACCACAGGGGTTATGGTGGGTACAAGCCCGGAGCTGCTCAAAAATATAAAATTGGGCCTTGATTTAAAAGGAGGCTACGAGATTTTATATGAAGCAGAGCCGCTCGAAGCAGGGCAACAACTCAGCAAAGCTTCCTTGGTGCAAACAGCCAAAAGCCTCGAAAGCCGTGCCAATGCGCTCGGAACAAGTGAACCGGAAGTAACTACAGAAGGAAACAACCGGATTCGGTTGAAACTGGCAGGGGTTACAGATGAGGCTGAGGTTAGAGCCAAAATGAAAGAACCCGCTGTTCTGACATTCCGGAGTAAAGCCGCAAATGACAAAGAAGGCGAATACTCCAAAATTGAGCTTCGCGGGAATGAATTTGTCGAAAATGCGGCCAAGGTTGTTTTTACAAGTTTGAACCAGCCGATGATCGACATTAAAGTCAAAGACAAAGCCAAGTTTTCCGAAATCACCAAACGATTGATGGGACAACCTTTAGCTATTTATCTGGATGATACACTGCTTTCTGCACCAACCGTGCAGCAACAGCTGACAGATGGTTCAGCACAAATCTCGGGTAATTATACGCGTGAAGAAGCGAATCAGCTTCGTGATACGATTAACCTGGGTGCATTGCCGTTGAAACTTACGGAGAAATACTCCCAAAGCGTAGGCGCAACTCTTGGTAAATTGTCTCTGGATCAGACAATTAAAGCCGGTTTAATTGGTTCTGTCATCATTCTGATCTTTATGATTGGACTGTATCGCATACCAGGTATCATTGCGAGTTTTGCATTGATCACCCATACGTGGTTAGTACTTGCCATTTTCTATCTTGGAGATTTTGTACTTACCCTTCCGGGTATCGCAGCCTTTATCCTGGGTATAGGTATGGCGGTTGATGCAAACATCATTACGTACGAACGGATTAAGGAAGAGATGCGTAGCGGCAAATCAATTTTGTCATCCGTTAAGGCGGGAAGCAAACACTCCTTCCGTACGATTATCGATTCCAATATCACGACGATTATTGCAGCAGCTGTGATGTTCTTCCTGGGTACTGGTGCGGTTAAAGGATTTGCACTCGTACTGATTTTCGATATTGTAACCAGTATCATCACGAATATTTTCTTCTCTCGCTTCCTGTTAACCCTGCTTGTACGGGCTAACGTAGTCAAGAAGCCTAAGTATTTCGGAGTGAAGGAGAGTGAAATTCGTGCGCTTTAATTGGAGCTATGATTATATAAAGGGCAGTAAAATTGCCTATATCTTTTCGATTATTCTTACGATTACGGGGATTGTCAGTATTCTTGGCCTGGGATTGAACTACGCTGTTGATTTCCGTGCAGGCTCAAACGTTGACATTTCGGTATCCAAAGCGATCACCACAGAACAAGTTAATCCGATCATCAGGGATATGGGTGTCGATGAGGGTGATGTACACATCACACCGGGCGCAGATCGGGTCAATGTGCGTTTTTCCAATGTATTGGATGAAAATCAGGAGAGTAAATTTAAACAGGAATTTAGCAAGTTGGATTCCAAAGCTTCTTATGAGGTCAACACCGTTGACCCAGAGATGGCGAAGGAACTGGAGCGCAACGCAATTTATGCCGTTCTCATTGCGAGTATCGGGATTATGATCTATGTGGCTATCCGTTTCGAATGGCGCTTTGGTCTTGCTGCTGTTATTGCACTCTTCCATGATGCTTTTGTCGTTATAAGTGTATTCTCCATTTTCCGTCTGGAAGTGGATTTGACCTTTATTACAGCGGTACTGACCATCGTTGGTTTCTCAATCAACGATACGATCGTTATCTTTGACCGGATTCGGGAAAATCTTCGTTTTGCCAAGAAGACTACCAAAGCGGAGTTGCGCGAGGTTGTAAACCAAAGTTTGGCTCAAACGATGACTCGTTCCTTGAATACAACGTTCACCGTATTTGCCGCTTCAATCTGTTTGTTCATCTTTGGTGGAGAGTCCATTCGCATGTTCTCCCTTGCCATGGTAATCGGAACATTGTTCGGTGCTTATTCTTCAATCTTCATCGCTGCTCCGCTTTGGCTGGTGCTTAAAGGCAAGCAAGTTAGCAAACCAAAAGCAGCGGCAAAAGCTTCTAACTAAACATCGGAATGTAAAGCCGCGTCTGCCAGGCGCGGTTTTGCAACGTTAAGTACAGAATTAAGGGGGAATTAACATGACAAGAGAAGCTGGCCGATCCGCATACGCGGCTACTTGGAGCGGTATCGTCGGAAACATGGCACTTGCAGTCATCAAAACAGGAGTAGGATACATGGCAAACAGCAAATCATTGCTGGCCGACGGCCTGTATTCTGCGTCAGAGGCCGCCTCCTCCCTGGTTGCTCTTTTTCCCTTAAGATCTGTACATTCCAGAGGTAAGGTGCACAAGGAACGACTAAAAGAACATGCAGAGGCTGCAAAACCCGGCATGACGGTTCTCTTAGCAGTGCTTATTTTGATGGGAGGCCTTCAACTGGCTATTTCTGCATTAAGCAGTTTATCCAGTGGTGAGCTTGAAGCACCAGGAAAGTCTGTTCTTTTGGTTGCTGTTGCAGCTCTTGCTGTGAAAGAAGCTATTTTTCAGTTTCAGTATCGATATTTCCGTAAACGAAATCAGTCTCAGGCGATGTCGTATGCTCTGCAACACCGACGTGCTCTCTATTGTTCACTTGCAGTATTAATAGGCATTATCGGCGCGATGGCTGGGGAAGAGACAGGTTTGAGTCTTCTGTTGTATCTTGATCCAACCGCTGCTCTTATTGCTTCTGGTTTCATTTTGTATAAAGGATACAGAATGATTGTAGACACGGTGTATGGTTCGCTTATTCAAGAACTTGAGCAAGAGGATGCTACAGACTACAAGGAAACAGTACAACGGGTATATGGTATTATCACGATTGAACATTTGGTTGCACGGGAGCAGGAACATGATGTTACCATTGAGTTAGTTATTAGTGTGAACCCCAGAATCTCCATTCTGGAGGCGCAAGAGATTGCGAACCGGGCAAAGACGTTATTGTTAACTCGTTTCAGTCATGTAAAAGAAGTTCAGATCCAGGCTATACCTTATGATCCTGGATATCCTTATAAATCCAATCATGAACTGCCCGATCATGAAGCGACATTAATTCAGTAATGACGCAAGGGTCTCGTAGATCAGGAAAGGAGCGTTATCGTTGCTTTATTCGCAATATCAGTGGAATACACCACATATCAATCTGGAGGCGGCTGCGGGACTTTCGCAGGCGCTTTCCGTTTCCCCTCTCGTTGGACGTTTGCTTGCAAGCCGAGGTGTGCACAATGAAAAGGAAGCAGAACGCTTTTTGCATCCTGATTTGAATCAGATGCATGATCCCTATCTGCTTCTGGGTATGAGTGAAGCGGTTCCTCGAATCAAGTTGGCATTGGAACGAGAAGAACATATTTTAATTTATGGAGATTATGATGCCGATGGGGTATCCAGTACGTCACTCATGATCCATCTAATGCGTCATTTGGGGGCATCATACGATATTTATATTCCTCATCGCTCGAACGAAGGCTATGGTCTCCATAACCATGCTTTGGATTGGGCTCATCAGCAAGGGGTTACGTTGATTATTACTGTCGATACGGGAATCAGCGCTGTAGAACAGATTGCTTATGCTGCAACCCTGGGGATTGAAGTCATTGTTACGGATCACCACGAACCCCCTGAGGTTTTACCTGAGGCATACACACTGATTAATCCGAAATTGCCAGACTGTCCTTACCCGTTCAAGGGTCTGGCCGGGGCAGGTGTAGCCTTGAAGGTTGCTCAAGCGCTGATTGGTGAAGTGCCAGGTGAATGGATGGAGATCGCAGCGATTGGAACCGTGGCTGATTTGATGCCGCTTGAAGGTGAGAATCGAGTGATTGTCAGTTACGGGATCGAATCCATGCGAGGTTCCAAACTGCCTGGAGTCAGTGCTTTGCTAGAGATTAGTGGTGTAGATCAGAGCCAAGTGACTTCCATTAATATTGCTTTTGCCATGGCTCCACGTATTAATGCCAGCGGTCGATTGGATCATGCTGGAAGAGCGGTCTCACTGCTCACAACGGAAGATTTGGATGAGGCGCATACCCTCGCGGGACAGCTGGATCTACTAAATCGGGAGCGGCAACAAGTCGTGGAGGGCATTCTACAGGAAGCAACAGCACAGCTGGAACAAAAAATTGAGCAGCGTTCCGGATCCGTGCCGGATGTGATCGTACTGGCGGGTGAAGGCTGGAATGTCGGTGTAGTCGGTATTGTGGCTTCCAAATTGCTGGAGCGATATTATCGCCCAACACTTATTCTGGGAATTGATCCCGACAGTGGCGTCTGCAAAGGCTCTGCACGTTCAATTGAAGGTCTTGATATCTATGAGGCACTAACAGTGAACAAAAATAGTATGGATCATTACGGCGGACATCCTGCAGCAGCAGGGATGACTCTGCATCGCGATCAATTGGAAGAGCTTGAGGCAGGGCTAAATGAATTTGCCGCAACGGTACTGACAGAGGAGGACTTTGTGCCTCAACGTCTGGCTGATGATGAATGCAGAATCAGTGATGTTCCACTCAAGGTGATCCAGGAGATTGACAGATTGCAGCCGTTTGGAATGAGTAACCCATCACCACGTTTTGTATTGAGAAAGGTGACTATCAAGGAAACCAGAACCATGGGGCGGGAAAAACGTCATTTGAAGCTGGTTCTTGAACAAGATGGACAGCAATTGGAAACAGTTGCTTTCGGCAAGGGAGCACTGGCTGAATTCCTCTCCCCAGGTTCTGTCATTGATGTGATGGGGGAACTATCCATCAACGAATGGAATGGAATGAGAAAGCCGCAGATGATGCTTCAGGACATTCAGGTTCCTGGGGAACAGGTGTTTGATATGCGTGGACATGCTGAGCCGTTAAACGCCATGAAGCACTTTCTGAGCTCACTTGACGTGCATCTGCGATATAAAGCGGGTTCCATCGGGGCTATTGTTCGAAAAGAAACGAATGTTTCTGAGGGAAATTCATTGTATGAACCGTGCCTTTGGGTATATGATAGAAAGGTCGGGTTATTTCCGTGTAATGCTGCTGCAGAGCAGTATGGGCAGGAACAAGTCCGGACGTTATTTGTGTTTGATACGCCAGAAACTCCGGAACAACTTGATGCAATGCTGGCTTTATTCAGCGGAGCCGAGAATATCATCCTTCTGCACGGATCAGGCAACCGTCGAGACCGGCTTCAGATGCCCTCCAGAGAACTGTTCAAGCGTATTTATATGCTGGTGTTCAAATGGAAAGCGGAACCCGTGGAGGAACAGGAGATAATTCCTGTGCTCAGTCGTCAGTGTGGTTGTTCTACGCGTATGATCACGATGATGCTTGATGTATTTGAGGAGCTATCCTTTATTACTCGGAAGGACGGCAAAATTACGGTTGCGGACAACCCGCCAAAACGTGATTTAACTTCGGCACGTCATTATCAGGCGCTGGAAAACATGGCTGAGACCGAACAGGTGATGCTGGATGCATCCACACCTCAGTTGACACAATGGATGGTATCCCGGATGAAGGGCGTATCTTAGATGGAAGTTTGTGTATTTATTTTAGGAGGAGATTATTTTGGATTTTAAAGAGTATATTCGTGTCATTCCTGACTTTCCACAACCGGGAATCAGCTTCAAGGACATCACAACATTGTTGAAAGATGGAGAAATGTACCGCAATGCAATCAATGAACTGAAACAGATGGTTTCTGAACTTAAAATTGATGTCATTGCTGGACCAGAAGCACGCGGTTTCGTTGTGGGCGCCCCACTTGCATACGCTCTTGGTGTTGGTTTTGCTCCAATTCGCAAAAGTGGAAAATTGCCTGGAGCGACAATCGAAGCAGGGTATGATCTCGAATATGGCAAGGATACACTTGCAATGCATACAGATGCGATCGAAAAAGGGCAGAATGTCCTGATTGCAGATGATCTGCTCGCAACGGGTGGTACCATCGCAACTTCCATCAATTTGATTGAACAATTGGGCGGCAATGTGGTCGGTGCTGCATTCCTGATTGAATTAACGGATTTGAATGGGCGCGGTAAATTGCCTGGGAATATGAATGTGTTTACGTTGATGAACTACTAAAACGTAACATTAGCTTATGATTTACTGTGAGTATCAGATGTAAACTTCCCAGTTTCCCGGGAAATAATATACAGCATTAATGAATGGCAAAAAGCCTGCTTCACCAACACTTAAGTTGGAGACGCAGGCTTTTTGAGTTACCTTTTTTTTGAAGATGAAATACGTTCTTGGAATAGATATGAGCATACGCGAATCATAAAAGTTGTTCATTTAATGCTTAATCAGGTGTTTTCTCGGTAATCGGCTGTTTTTGACTATCTTCGTTCAATAAACCAAGGACCTCGAACAATTTGAACAACAGGCTGAGAACCATACCAGCAATCGTGGCCAGCGCCATGCCTTTCAGATGTACACCATAGAAGGAGACTTCGGTACCACTAAGTCCAATAACCAGTATGAGTGTCGTGAGCAGCAAATTCGTCGGTTTGGCAAAATCAACTTTTTGTTCAACCAGAATACGTAATCCTGATGCTGCAATAACCCCAAACAGAAGTAGTGATACCCCACCCATAACCGGAACAGGTATATTAGCCACAAGCGCTGAAAATGTACCTGAGAACGAGAGGAGGATGGCAATAACAGCTGCACCACCGATAACGTAAATGGAGTAGACGCGAGTCAGAGCCATAACACCGATATTTTCACCATACGTTGTATTCGGAGTGGAACCCACGAAACCAGACAAAATTGTAGACACACCATTACCAAGCAGCGAACGATGAAGCCCAGGATCTTTGGACAAATCTTTGCCTACAATGCTGCTAGTTACAAGCAAGTGGCCGATATGTTCAACAATTACAACGAGTGCGACCGGTAAAATCGTGAAGATTACGGACCAGTCAAATGTAGGTGTCGTCAGGGTTGGGGTAGAGAGAAAGCTGGCATCTAAGATATTACTTTTTTCAACAAAGCCCATAAAATATCCAAGAATATAACCGGACACAATACCGATCAAAATGTGAATGATTTTAGGGAAACCGCGGAAGGTTACAGCACCGATCACTGTGATTCCGAGGGTAACCATAGAAAGAATAATAGGTTTAGCTTGTGGTATCCAATCAGGGTTTTTCACAGGATTGGAATTAATTAGTCCTGCCATTCCCGCAGCAACGGGCACAAGCTCAAGACCAATCAAAGCAACGATGGCACCCATAACGGCTGGCGGGAATACGACATTAATCCATCCTGTACCAGCGTATTTCACAAGAAGCGCCACTAGACAGAACACAATTCCTGTTAAGATAAAAGCTCCAAGTGCCATAGAGTATCCGTTCTCGGGATGCTGTTGCAAAACCAAGTATACAGGGGAAATGAACGCAAAGCTGGAGCCCAGATATGCGGGGATTTTCCCCTTACACATCAATATGTAGAGCAATGTTCCGATTCCGTTCATCAACAAAATCATACTGGGATCAACACCAAAGTAATTCGGTACCAATACCGTGCTGCCAAACATGGCGAACAAATGTTGCAGACTCAGTAGCGAGCCTGAGCCCAAAGGCATCTTTTGATCAACCTGAATTTCGCGTTGCAATGAATCTCATCTCCTTTTCCGATACACAAACTTTCAATAGATTACAGAGTTTCTTTCAAATTAGCAATAACAATTTTCAGGTTGGGACTGTAAATCACTTATTTTCTCGAATTTCCCTTCTATTTCCTCAAATATCGGCAATAATACATAATAACCGAACATTTAAAAAATTGGATAAACGCTCTTATTCGTCAGCAGTTGACGGGAAACGGGCAAGGCGTCATAATTATAGGAAATTACTTTTACGGGGAACCTGTGTTGATGTATTGTCACGGGTTCCATTTTGTATAGAAAGGACACGGAACAGATCAGAATGGGCATAGAGCAATTACTCGAGAAGGCCGGGGCGTATATCAAAGAACCCGATCTGGTGCGCATACGAGAAGCTTACGAATTTGCTGATCAGGCTCACCACGGACAGACGCGAAAATCGGGAGAACCGTATATTCTGCATCCGCTTGCGGTTGCCGACATTGTTGTGAATATGCAGATGGACACCATCTCCATTATTGCAGCACTTCTTCATGATGTAGTAGAAGACACTACGGTGTCGCTTGAAGAGATCCGCACTCGTTTCGGCAATACGTGTGCCATGCTTGTTGACGGCTTGACAAAGCTGGAACGTATCCAGTTCCGCTCCAAGGAAGAACAGCAGAACGAGAACTACCGCAAAATGTTCATCGCCATGGCGCAGGACATCCGTGTCATCGTGATTAAACTGGCTGACCGTCTGCATAATATGCGGACCCTCAAGTTCCAGTCGGAAGAAAGCCAGCGCCGGATCTCGTATGAGACGCTGGAGATTTTCTGTCCGATTGCTAACCGTTTGGGGATCTCTGCGATCAAATGGGAAATGGAGGACATCGCCCTCCGTTATTTGAATCCGCAACAATACTACCGTATCGCTAATCTGATGCATAAGAAACGTGCAGAACGCGAGCAGTACATCGACACCGTAATGGACGGTATTACGAGCAAGCTCGAAGAGATGGGCATTCAAGCAGACCTATCTGGACGACCGAAACATATCTACAGTGTGTTCAAAAAAATGACGACCAAAAACAAGCAGTTTAACGAGATTTATGACCTGCTTGCGATTCGTATTATTGTGGATAATATCAAGGATTGTTATGCTACGCTGGGCATAATCCACACATTATGGAAGCCTATGCCTGGACGGTTCAAGGACTACATCGCTATGCCAAAAGCGAATATGTACCAATCCTTGCATACTACCGTAGTCGGACCTAACGGTGAGCCAACCGAAGTACAGATTCGTACTTGGGATATGCACCGAACAGCCGAGTTTGGTATCGCGGCACACTGGGCTTATAAAGAAGGAACTGCGGCAGGGCCTCAGTTTGAAGATAAAATCACCTTTTTCCGGGAAATTCTTGAGCTTCAAAATGAAGCACAGGATGCTTCCGAATTTGTGGAATCGCTCAAAATGGACTTTTTCTCCGATCTGGTGTTTGTATTTACGCCAAAAGGTGAAGTCATTGAATTACCAAGCGGCTCTGTGCCGCTAGACTTTGCCTATCGCATTCATACCGAGGTGGGGAACCGAACCATTGGTGCCAAAGTAAATGGCCGAATTGTTCCACTGGACTACCATCTCAAAACGGGCGATATTATCGAGATTCTAACTTCCAAGCATTCTTACGGCCCTAGCCAGGACTGGTTGAAAATAGCTAAATCTTCACATGCACGAGCCAAGATCAAACAATGGTTCAAGAAGGAACGCCGTGAAGAGAACGTAGAAAAAGGCCGGGAGAACTGCGAGCGCGAGCTGAAACGGATGGGACTTGATCCTTCTGCGTGGATGACCGATGACAAGCTAATGGAAGCTGCGAAGAAATTTGCATTTAATGATATCGATGATATGTTAGCTGCGGTTGGTTTTGGCGGAATCACGGCTGCTCAGATTGTCACGAAGGCAACGGAAAAGCTTCGTAAAGAGCAGGAAGAATCCAACTTGCTGGAACTGAATTCCGAGATGCGTGAACTGAAGCCGGCTCCTGAACGTAGAAACAGACCAACCAACGGTATTCGAGTTAAAGGTATTGATAACCTGCTGGTTCGCTTTGCAAGGTGCTGTAACCCTGTGCCTGGAGATGACATTATTGGTTATGTTACACGCGGCCGCGGCGTTTCTGTGCACCGCAGTGACTGTCCAAATATCCCTACAAGCGCGGATGGAGAAGAGGCAGCACGGGTGATTGAAGTTGAGTGGGAAGAGAATATCGAATCAAGCTACAGTGTCGATATTGAGATTACAGGCCATGACCGCAATGGACTGCTCAATGAGGTGCTTCAGGCTGTTTCCGAAAGTAAAACGAACATATCTGCCGTCACTGGACGGACGGATAAAAATAAATTGGCATTGGTGCACGTCACGATTCTGATTCGCAATACAGATCATCTGCATGCCGTCGTGGAACGAATCAAACGGGTGAAGGACGTTTATTCTGTGCACCGGATTATGCAGTAGGGAGTCCGTAATGAGAGTGCTGGTACAACGCTGTAAAGAGGCTCAGGTAACTATGGGTGATGAACTGACAGGCAGAATTGAATCTGGTTTGATGCTGCTTGTAGGCATAACTCATGAGGATACGGAGAAAGATGCGATCTACCTTGCAGATAAAATTAGCGGCCTTCGCATATTTGAGGATGAACAGGAAAAGATGAATCTCAGTCTGCTGGATGTAGGCGGTGCGGTATTGTCCGTTTCACAGTTTACGCTGTATGGTGATTGTCGCAAAGGCAAACGCCCGAGTTTTGCTGCGGCGGCTCGTCCAGAGGTAGCTGAACGCTTGTATGAAATGTTTAATCAGTTGTTGCGGGATAAAGGAATTCAGGTGGAAACGGGACGTTTCGGAGCGATGATGGATGTTACGTTTACGAACTGGGGCCCGGTTACCCTGATGCTAGAAAGTCCTTCACGGGACTGAGCTTTCGTATAATTGCGCAGCGAAGAGGCCATAATGAGAGAAGTACACGTTGTTATTACATTGAGTGTATCTTTGTTAACCAAAGGAGTTTCTCTTAATTATGCGCCAATCTGCAAAAGTAACTAAAACCCAGAACGAGCCGCTAATGATGCCTGGCAATCTGGCGGAGTCACTTCAACTTGCCCGCTCTGCCGCAGCCCATGTGTCCACATTGTGGATGCTGCAAACCTCGGATAAAGACAGGCAGGAGCATCATCCACGACCATAGCCTAACCATTTAACAAAACATAATAGTTATGCTCGAAACCCCGGTTTTTTGACAATCCGGGGCTTTTTGCTGTTATGATTCGGATTTCATCTTCTCGGAGGAAGGCTGCAAAATCAAATTCCAAATGTATTGATTGTTATAAAAGGCACTCCTTGGGGTAATAACAAAACGAGGCACAAAAGACGTACCAAAGGATAGAATCAAACTCTCTAGGTTTAATCACATTCGAATACGGAAAGGAGACCATAGATCATGAGTAAAGTTGCTTTTTTGCTTGCGAATGAGTTTGAGGATTCAGAAATGAAGGTTCCGTACGATGAGGTGAAGAAGGCTGGACATGAGGTACACATTGTCGGGTTAAAAGCGGGTGAAACGCTTCAAGGCAAGGGAGGTAAGGCTTCCTATACGACGGACAAAGCGATCTCAGAGGTTCATGCGTCAGATTATGATGCTGTCGTTATTCCGGGTGGGGCGTCGCCGGAAAATTTACGAACAGACGCAAATATCTTGAAGTTTGTTACGGAAATCAATGCGGCTAACAAACCAATCGCTGCGATCTGCCATGGTCCACAAATTTTGGCTAGCGCAGATTTGCTCAAGGGACGCACAATTACATCCTATCCCCCGTTGAAAGATGACATGGTCAATGCAGGAGCCGACTTCAAGGATCATGAAGCGGTTGTCGACGGAAACTATATTACATCCCGTACACCTGAAGATGAACCAGCATTTGTTCGTGAATTAATGAAAGTAATATGATCATAAAAGGGTAAATTAAATTGGATAATGGCATTCTAATGATATATTTCATTCCATAAAGGAGGGTTTGACATGGCAAAACATATTCAGGCGTATTTTCGAACCGAAGACGAGGCAGAGGGTGCAAGAACTTCACTATTAACGTTTCATACCGAACAGCTTGAAGTAGGTCAACTGGATGCTGCCATTGGCAGAGATACACGAGTTATGGTTCCACTAGTTCCTTACAATACGGCTGGTGGTGTAGGTACGAACGGTGCAATGGGCGTAGGGGCAGCTCCTGGGGTTCCAGCTAGCGAAAATGTAATTCCGGTTGTCACCGATGTCAATCGTGACGCGGAACGTGATCCTCGCAACAGAGTGAACGAGGACGGAGATATGCTGGATGCTGCAGATGTAACTTCGGCCGACTATGATGACCTGCATTATGTTCTGTCTGCCAAAGTAAGGGACGAGGATTATGATGCGATCGTTCATAAACTTCGCTCTAACCATGCCTATGTGGAAGAACTTGATTAACCGATTAAACCAATGCAGGCCCTTGCGCCTTCCCGGTATCCTATTGTCGGGAAGGTGCAAGGGTCTTTTGTCATGCGCAACGATTCGATGGGTCCAAATTTGCTGACTAATAAACAAAATTAGTGTAGAAAAATCAAGTTTTAAAGCGCTATCATTTTTGTAATATTACTGTAATATTAGTAACACAAGCCTTTAACAATGTGCGTTTATAATAACAGACATGACCCCCTTTTTTTATATATCTTTTGAACCTGCACACCGTGTGCAGGTTATTTTTTTTCTATCTTTGCATGTTAGCCCTTGACTTTAGTACTGCGGTTCATTACAATCAGAAAATAATACGTTGACTATAGTCAACTAAAGTCGTTTTTTGAAGAATATGACTGATTTGATGACGGGACCAAGTACTCCGTACCCACATGACCAGAGAGGAATCCCCAAGGCTGTAAGGATTCTCTTGATGAGCGGACGAATGACTTCCCCGAGAACAGACGGCGAACAAGGCAGATAGCATCTGCGGATCGTAGTAGCCGGCCTGCGCATGACGTGCGTTATACGTAGAGCGGAAGAACTGTTAATCTGGATGTAGCATTAAAAACATCCTGACGTAACAGCAACAACCTGAACGGCTATATGATCAGGCTTCCGGAATGTGGGTGGTACCACGGGTGAATGTATATACAATCTCTCGTCCCTTTGTTTGCTTTTTATAAGCACACAGGGCGAGGGATTTTTTTGTTTTTTTAGTTGATTCTCCCTGTACACGGGAACGTAGAGTGTAGAACCAATCTGAAGAAACGAAGTTAAAAGCTTTCTGCAAGAAAGCTGCATCGGAAGCATAGGCTTCGCCTTTATCACCGGATTTTTAACATTTCTAAAAGTTAGATCAGGAAAATCCCGGGATAACAGCGATCGGAAGATGGTACTACAATCGAAGTGGTCAAGTGTACATTGAGAATTAACGTTTACAGAGAAAATCAATGCTGGAGGGATACAGATGGCTTTTCAAAAACCGACAGGAACGCAGGATTTGCTACCAGGTGTAGTCGAGAAGTGGCAGTATGTAGAAGAAAAAGCACGCGATCTGTGCCGACGTTTTAATTACCGCGAGATTCGTACGCCGATCTTCGAGCAAACCTCCTTGTTCGTACGCGGTGTAGGAGAAACGACGGATATCGTGGAGAAAGAAATGTACACCTTTGATGACAAAGGCAATCGTAGCATGACTCTTCGTCCTGAAGGCACTGCAGGCGTAGTGCGTGCTTATGTGGAGAATAAGCTGTATGGCGAACCGGATGTGAGCAAGCTGTATTATATCGGTCCGATGTTCCGGTATGAGCGTCCACAGGCTGGTCGTCAGCGCCAGTTCCACCAGTTCGGTGTAGAAGCTCTTGGTGCCGTTGATCCGGCAATTGATGCCGAAGTTATCGCACTCGGTTATCAACTGTGTGTAGAGCTTGGACTGAAAGATGTCAAAGTAGAAATTAACTCGGTGGGAAATGCAACAAGTCGGGCGGAATACCGCGAGACACTGCTAGGTTTCCTTAGACCAATGAAGGACACACTTTGCAAGGACTGCCAATCCCGGATGGAGCGTAACCCGCTGCGTGTGTTGGATTGTAAGGTAGATCAGGAAAAATTCGTTGGGGCTCCGTCCATTCTGGATAGTCTGGATGAAGAATCATTAAGTCATTTTGCCAAGCTGCAGGCGTATCTGGACGATTTCGGCGTAGACTATGCGGTGAACAACCGTCTGGTGAGAGGGCTGGATTATTACACCCTGACCGCATTTGAGCTAAAAGCACAAGGGATTGGAGCCATTGATACCGTTGGTGGCGGCGGCAGATATAACGGTCTGGTTGGCGATATTGGCGGACCGGATCAGCCGGGTATCGGCTTTGGTATTGGTCTGGAGCGTATTCAGCTCATTCTGGAACACCAAAATATTGAAGTAACTACACTAGCTCCGCTCGACGTATATTTCGTCGCTCTTGGTGAGTCAGCGGATCGTGAGGTCAATCGACTATTGTTCAAGTTACGTCAATCCGGCTTATCCGGTGAGCGTGATTATCTGGGTCGCAAAATGAAAGCACAGATGAAATCGGCTGACCGTTTCAAAGCTCGTTATACGGCGATCCTTGGGGATGACGAACTGGAGCGTGGCGAGATTTCACTCAAAGCGATGGATACAGGTGAGCAGCAGACCGTGAAGCTGGATGATCTGGTGGCAGCGGTACGCGGAAACAATTAAGAACCTATGATGGAATGACAGTTGTAGAATCGGCAAGTGGCTATGGTGAAAGGATTCCGGTTGTATGGATGGTAATCTCCAGAGACAGGATGCCTTTCGAATATAAGTCTTCACGTAACCGGATTGTGGGTGGCATGCTACAAGCTTGTCTTACACAGAACGGAAATTTCACATAAGAGGAGTTTGGTTATGAAAAGAAGTCATCATTGCGGCGCATTAACAAACGCACATATCGGTGAAACAGTAACATTGAACGGCTGGGTACAGACCCGCCGTGACCTGGGGGGCGTACTTTTTATCGATCTGCGCGACCGCAGCGGAATTGTACAAGTTGTGTTTAACCCGGCATATTCCGGTGAAGCATTGCAAATTGCAGATCGTGTACGCAGTGAGTATGTCATTGCGGTAACAGGTAAAGTGGTTAAACGTGATGCAGAGACCGTTAATAAAAACTTGCCAACAGGCGAGATCGAAGTGCAAATTACAGAGATTGAAGTGTTGAATGCAGCCAAAACACCTCCATTCTTTATCGAAGATGGTGTTGAGGTAGACGAATCCCTGCGTTTGAAATATCGTTACTTGGACCTGCGTCGTCCAGAAATGTTCGAAACATTAAAACTGCGTTCCAAAGCGTCTAAAGTGTTCCGTGATTACCTGGACGGTGAAGAATTTGTTGAGGTAGAAACACCAATCTTGACAAAGAGCTCACCGGAAGGTGCGCGTGACTATCTCGTACCAAGCCGTGTTCATGAAGGTGAATTCTTCGCCCTGCCACAATCCCCACAAATCTACAAACAATTGTTGATGGTTGGTGGAGTTGAGCGTTACTACCAAATCGCTCGTTGTTTCCGTGACGAGGACTTGCGTGCAGACCGTCAACCGGAATTCACTCAAGTCGACATCGAGACGTCCTTCTTGCAACAAGATGACCTGTTGCCGATGATGGAACAGTTGATGGCGAAATTGCTGCGCGAAACAAAAGGCATTGAGTTGGAGTTGCCATTCCAACGGATTACGTATGCTGATGCAATGGGCAAATACGGTTCAGATAAACCGGATCTGCGTTTTGGCATGGAACTGGTGGAAATGAACGATATCGTAGCAGGCAGCGGCGTGAAAGTATTTGCTTCCGTCATCGAAAAAGGTGGAGAAGTGAAAGTACTGAATGCTAAAGGCTGTGGTACTTGGAGCCGTAAAGAGATCGATGATCTCGGACCATTCGCTGCTCGTTACGGCGCTAAAGGTCTCGCTTGGATCCAAGTAAAAGATGGCGAGTTCAAAGGGCCAATCGTGAAGTTCTTTACGCCAGAAGAGATTGAAGCTGTTAAAGAACGTACAGGCGCTGAAGAAGGCGACTTGTTGCTCTTCTCCGCTGACACTAAAAAAGTAGTTGCGGATGTTCTCGGTGCCCTGCGTCTGAAAATCGGACGTCAACTCGGTCTGATCGATGACAGCAAATTCAAGTTTGCTTGGGTTGTGGACTTCCCGCTGCTAGGCTATGATGAAGAAGCAAAACGTTATGTGGCGGAACACCATCCGTTCACACGTCCAAAAGACGAAGATGTACATCTGTTCGACACAGATCCGGGTGCAATCCGTGCACAAGCCTATGACCTTGTTCTGAATGGTTATGAAGTGGGTGGCGGTTCGATGCGTATTTACAAACGTGATGTACAGGAAAAAATGTTTGCTGCGCTTGGGCTTACACCAGAAGTGGCTAACGACAAATTCGGTTATCTGCTCGAAGCATTCGAATATGGTACACCACCACACGGCGGGATCGCCTTTGGTTTGGACCGTCTCGTGATGCTGCTGGCAGGTCGCACGAATCTGCGTGAAACGATTGCCTTCCCGAAAACGGCAAGTGCAACCGATCTGCTGATGAATGCACCTTCCGAAGTGGATGGATCACAGCTGGAACAGCTTCATATCCGTGTAGCTCGTAAGCCAGTCGCGGAAAAGAAATAAAGGAGGCATCGATTCTCAATGCTCCATCAATTTTCAAGAACAGAGCTTGCGATCGGACCTGAAGGTCTGAATACGCTCAAAAATAGTACGGTAGCTGTGCTTGGCATCGGCGGTGTGGGCGGTATTGCTGTAGAAGCACTTGCCCGCAGCGGTGTTGGCCGAATCATCCTGATTGACAAAGACGTGGTGGATATTACCAACATCAACCGTCAGATTCATGCACTTACGACCACGGTAGGTCAGAAAAAAGCTGACTTGATGGTAGAACGCGTGAAACTGATCAATCCGGAATGTGATGCGATTGCGCTGAACATGTTTTATACCGAAGAAACGTATGAGGAACTGTTCAAGTACGAGCTGGACTATGTGCTGGATGCTTCCGATACGATTATCTACAAAGTGCATCTCATTAAAGAATGTCTGAAACGCAAAATTCCAATGATCTCCAGCATGGGTGCTGCGAACAAAATGGACCCGACGAAATTCCAGGTGGCAGATATTTCGAAAACGTCCATGGACCCGATTGCCCGTGTGGTGCGCACCAAGTTGCGCAAAGACGGCATCAAAAAAGGGGTTAAGGTGGTATTCTCCACGGAGGAGCCACTCAAGCCACGTGCAGACGTGACGCAAAAAATCGTTCCGGAGAATGCGCCAGAGATTCGCAAAGCGAAACAACCCCCGGCAAGCAATGCCTTTGTACCACCGGTAGCTGGATTGATTATGGTCAGTGTTGCAGTGAAAGATCTGCTTGAAAAAGCGGAGAAGTCAGAGGCTTAAGGCGAAACAACAGATCAAATCAAGCTACATCGTATACAGATCCACAGTGAAGCGCGGGTGCCCTGAGCACCTGCGTTTTTTGATACCTTTCTTTTCGTTCGCTGCAGGCAATCGAAAATAGAGTGATAATTGAATTGTTTGGGAATTCAATATGTCAGGATTACGTCATGTACTTCACTTTGAAAACGGTGTATGATATGTTGTGCTGTGCGAAATGATGATATATACATAATGATTTGCGGCCAGAGAGGGGAACAAAACGAATGAAACACGGGTGGTTGTCCAGACAACTGGGCATGGAACCAGAAGATCAGTGGAAGAAGGAAATTGTGGCTGGCGCCATATCCTATTTTGCTGTCGTTTATATTGTGATGGTGAATGCAACGATTCTTGCCGATGCAGGGATGCCTTTACAGGCAGCAATGGTAGGTACGTTGCTCACATCCATTTCGGGATGTTTGCTGATGGCCTTCGGCGGTAAATCACCGATTGTAGTCGTACCCGGCATGGGGATCAATGCATTTTTCACGTATACACTTGTGCACTCGATGAAGCTGACTTGGCAAGAGGCGCTGGCGGTCGTTGCCGTAACTGGTGTAATGTTTGCCATTGTTGCTTTTACATCATTATATAAACTGATCAGCGAAGCAATCCCGAAAAATTTACAGCATGGTATCACGGTTGGAATAGGGCTGTTCCTGACTTTTATCGGATTGCAAAAGAGTAGCATTGTGATTGCCCATCAGACAACCTTTGTTGCCATTGGGCACTTCAATGATCCAAATGTCATCACGGCTTGTGTAACATTAGTACTTGCGATTATTTTATTCATTCGAAATGTACAAGGTGGTCTACTCATTAGTATTCTGATCGGAACAGGACTTGCTTATGTGCTGGGAGCGGTACATCCTGGCGAAGCGGTATCTGCTATGGATGCGTTGCGTCAATACGGAGGTCTGTTCGGTGAATTGTCTCTGATGAAGCTGGCGGATATTGCGTTCTGGATCGCGGTGTTCCTGCTGCTATTAATCGTTGTATTTGAAAATATAGGGCTTATTACCGCCCAGACCAACATGATTGGTCGTCCGGCAAGGTTTAAGGGCAGTCTGCGTGCACTGTCGATTAGCACGGTGCTAGCGGGCATCTTCGGCAGCAGTCCGCCCGTGGCAGCAGCTGAGACCACAGCGGGTATCGCCGCAGGTGGTCGCACGGGCTTGACTCCGCTTGTAACAGCTGTGCTGTTCGGCGCCACCTTTTTCTTCATTCCGCTGCTCGGTTATATTCCCGACAGTGCGATTGCTCCCATTTTGATCATCATCGGCGGTTTGATGGTACAGGGTGTGAGGGAGATGGATTTCAGCGATTTTACCGAAGCGTTTCCGGCATTTTTAATCATGGTCATGATTCCTTTTACATATAGCATTGTGGACGGGATGGCTTTTGGCTTTATCGCGTATCCGCTGGCAAAACTTGCTGCTGGAAAAGGAAAAGAAGTGCCTGTAGTCATGTATGCCATTTCGATTCTGTTTCTGGCGAACTTTGTATTGCATGGTATTTTGTAAAATAATTAAAAAGTGACTCTGGCTATCACTAACGATAAGTGATTTAGGGAACTTCATGTAAGTTTGAACGTATGATCATGGATGAAGAGATAGAGAGCGGCTGGGAGGAACGGGAATGGAAGAACAGCAAAAGTTGGAATCAGATGAGCCAAAAGTAGGGAAAAAAGGATTCAAGGATTTTGTTAAATTAATTGCATCTACGAACCCGCCAAAATTGATTCTGACCCTGGCTCTCATTTTGACATTGATTCAAACAACGGCCGGTTTAATCGTGCCGCTAATGACCAAAGGCCTCATTGATGGGCTGACCACATCAGCACTGAACAAATCGGTGATTTTTCTACTACTCGGAGCGTTTGTTATTCAAGCTATCGCTTCAGGCATCAGCATCTATATGTTGAACTATGCCGGGCAACGTGTCGTGGCGACGCTTCGCACCAAGCTGTGGAACAAGGTACTGTCACTCCGCATGCCATATTTTGACCGAAATCGTACTGGGGATACGATGAGCCGGATCACGAATGATACCAGTCAAATTATGACACTCATTGCTGATTATCTCGTATCATTTGTCTCCAACATCGTTGCGGTAATCGGTGGCGTGGCACTGCTGTTTTATCTGGACTGGGTCATGTCTCTCATCATTCTGAGCCTGGTGCCGCTGACCATGCTGATTTTGCTGCCAGTAGGCAAGAAGATGTACAAGATTTCGAAGAAGCAACAGGACGAGATGGCTGGACTTACGTCTGTACTGAGTCAGGTTATTGGAGAGATTCGACTGGTGAAAGCATACGGAACGGAGAAACAGGAATCGGAGGCGGGTGATTCCCGCATTCGCAAAATGTTTGCTTTTGGATTACAGGAAGCCCGTATTTTGGCATTGATCGGACCCTTGTTTACTTTTGTCATGACGGCTGTACTCGTTGTTATTCTTGGTGTCGGGGGTATGCGCGTAGCTTCGGGGCTTTTATCACCGGGGGAACTGGTTGCGTTCATTCTGCTGCTCTTCCAGGTCATTATGCCGATGGGGCAGTTCACCACCCTGTATTCACGTCTGCAAAAAGTAGTCGGTGCCACCGAGCGCATTCAGGCGATTCTTGCGGATGAGGAAGAACCGGATCACAGCACCAAGCTGGCTCCACAAGGGAATGAGACGATTGCCTTTCACGATGTACATTTCTCTTATGTTACAGGTGAAGAAGTGTTGCACGGCATTAATCTAACCGTTCCGACTCGCAAAGTAACAGCCATTGTTGGTCCGAGCGGAAGCGGCAAATCAACATTGTTCTCGCTGTTAGAGCAGTTTTATGTTCCCGACTCCGGTTACATCTCATATGGGGGAGAAGCAATAGCAGAGTATTCATTATCCTCCTGGCGTAACAAGATCGGATATGTTTCACAGGAAAGCCCGCTAATGGCAGGTACGATCAAAGACAATATCACCTACGGTCTGGATCGTGAGGTAACGATGGAGGAGATCAGCAGAGCGGCGGAAATGGCATATTCGGCTGATTTTATTAACAAATTGCCGCAAGGCTACGACACGGAAGTGGGCGAGCGAGGGATTAAATTATCCGGCGGACAGCGTCAGCGGATCGCCATTGCTCGTGCATTGCTGCGTAGCCCCGATATTCTCATGCTGGATGAAGCAACATCGAGTTTGGACAGTACCTCGGAATACGAAGTGCAACAGGCGTTGTCCAATCTGATGGAAGGGCGAACCACGATTGTTATCGCGCATCGATTATCAACGGTTGTAGATTCGGATCAGATTGTTGTTTTGGAGCACGGGCATGTGACGGGAACAGGAACTCATGCGGAGTTGATTAGTACACATCCTGTGTATCGTGAGCTTGCACAAAAGCAGTTTGTCGCACAGAATGAAGAAGGCATGGAGGCCAGTAGTGGTAATATAGGAAGTGAAGAGTAACTTTTGGTTATATTGAAGAAGGATTTTCGTAATTACCCTATGAAGGTAATTCAACGGAAATCCTTTTTTGTCTTTTTGAAATTCCTCATATTGACAGTAATGCTAACATACTCTATATTATAGATACCGACCGTTGGTATGTATAAGGAGGAGCTTATGGCCAGAAATAAATACCCTGAGCAGACACTGGACCTGATTCTGGCAGTCTCAACTCAGATGTTTACCGAAAAGGGATATGAAAAGACCAGTATTCAAGACATTATAGTTGAATTAGGTATGTCTAAAGGTGCAATATATCATCATTTCAAGTCCAAGGAGGATATTCTTAGTGCAGTGATGGAGAAGGAACTTGGGCGGGCAGAAGACATGTTTATGGAACTCATCCAGAACACGCATGCTCCGAATGCCAGACAGAAGCTCATCAGTATTTTGGAAAATATTATCGTTGATCCTGGAATTCAATCTAACTCAATTGATCAGGTTTTAAGCACTCAGATCAAGAATCCTCAGTTTGTACTTGGTGGAATCAGGAAGGGGGTTCTAAAAGACGCACGAATTATTGCCAATATCATGGAGCAGGGCAAGAGTGATGGATCGATTTCTGTCGAATATCCGCTGGAGTGTGCTGAAATCTTCATACTGCTTGTTAATATCTGGATCAACCCTCTTCTTTTTGGACGGGATCAGGCACAGACATTGGATAGACTTAAGTTTTTACAGCACATGATGAAGCTTTTGGGAGCGGATATCGTAAGTGAACAACTTATTCAACGTATTACCAGTCGGCATGCCAGCACGGGAGGATATATGGGATGAAGGCAAAGAAGGCAAAGAAGGGGGCGAAGAAAAGTGTTGAAAAAGAGAGAACTTAGCCTCTGTAAAACGATAGATGTGAATCAACCCATAGATGACATTGAATTGGATTGGTTGTCAGGTGATATTCATGTACTTTTGGGGGACGATGAATTGATTCACGTTATGCAGTATGCCGATAAGTTTTATTCCGAGCGAAAATTAATGCAGCCAAGTATCAACAGCAATAAGTTAAGTATTGTGGATGGACGAAAAAAAGCAGGTTTTATTGGATTTAATGTTGGCCGGACCGCTTTAGAGCTGCACGTTCCTCGTCGTGTTTTAAATTCCATTCTAGTGAAAACAACAGGAGGTCAACTTGCGATGAATGGAATTCAAGCTAGTCGCTGTCAATGTAAAGTCACTTCGGGCAGCTTAACGATATCTGGGAACATGGAAAAGCTTGAGGTATATGCAACCGGCTCAGATTTCTACGCAAGTAATGTGAAAGCAGATAGATTCACTCTCCACTCCAGTTCATCCAAGATCGAAATTACAGGGGAATTTCAACATGTGGAATCCAAGACTACAGGAAGGCAGCTTCATATGGATTGTCTTCAAACTCCAAATAGTTTCCATTCTATATCCACTGGAATGAAGGCCGTAGTATGTATCCCAGATCAGGAAGGCTTTGAAGTGCTGCTGAACGAAAGATCAGGCTCATTAAAAAGTGATTTTGAACTGACTCCCCTAGAGGGTGAACCTAAACGATTCTCATACAGAAATGGAAAAAGGCAATTTCAAATCGATATTCGTGGGGGATCCTTTCATTTAAAAAAAGGTAACTGAGTAATCTTATGAAAATGAAGGAGATATGCAAATGGCAGGCTGGATTGTGGGCATAACCTTTTCCTCTATAATATTAATCATAGGAGTCTATGGTTTATTTAATAGCAAACGCAGGCATGTCAGGAATAAATGGGCTTGGTGGTTTATTTTGTTCGGTTGCTGTGCACTTGTCAGTGCAGTGATTAATTACCAATTCAAATAGCTTTAGTACTGCAACAAAGGGCTGTTGTCATCTTTCATGGTATAACTCGCAAAATCGATATGGCTTTCAGTTGACCTATGTGATATAGTGGATATCCTTTTGTATTGCGCGATGTACAGCGATGCAGAACAATTAACTATTTCTTAGGAGGTAACTGAAACATGTCAGACAGCTTTCAAAGTGCCTATCAAGAAGAAGAGTACAGGTTAGTGCGAACCATGGAAGAAGTGGATCGTCAGCTCGAAAGGCTGCGGAATTTTCCGGTCTATACCGGCCACGACTTCACGGAACAAGTGCTGGAAGCCGGACGTGAAGAACGCCGGAATGCCTTGTCCAAGAGCGCGCTGCAACCCTATTTCGGACGCTTGGATTTCGAAGAGCAGGGCAGTGGTGCACGCAAACCGCTGTATATTGGCAAAATCGGCGTAGACCGCGAAGAGATTGGTGAGCATCCACTTGTCATCGATTGGCGCGCTCCTGTCGCGAGCCTGTTTTACTCTTTTACCGGAGGAGAAGCCTCCGCAACGTATGAAGCCCCTGAAGGGCTGATTGAAGGTCTGGTGTATCTGAAACGAAATGTGGTGATCCGTCAGCGCATACTGGAACGGGTGGCAGATACGTATAATCGGGACAGCGACCAACCTGCCGTATCCGATGAGTTCCTTGTGTACCGTCTTGGTGAAAACAAGGACAATAAACTACGGGACATCGTATCCACGATCCAGGCCGAGCAGGATCAGATCATTAGGGCGGCGAGAAATACCGCATTGATTATTCAGGGGGTCGCCGGATCAGGGAAAACAACGGTTGCCCTGCATCGCCTTGCTTTTCTGTTGTACCAGTACAAGGAGCAGGTGTCGGCGGAGAAAATGGTTATTTTTGCACCCAACCATATGTTTCTGGATTACATCTCGGATGTGTTGCCAGAGCTTGGTGTAGGGGATATTCAGCAGCAGACGTTCCCGGACTGGGCGATGAACCTGCTGGGGCTTGAACTGCCGCTTGCAGATGCGTCAGAAACGCTGCATACATGGTTTGAAACCCCTGCTACACGGCCTGAATTGAACGATGATGTTCCCGGACGTTACAAAGGGTCGATTCGTTTTATGGAGCTAATTCGGGAGTGGTTATCGGGGATGGAAGAAGCGTCTGTGCCTGATCTTGATTTCAGTCCGTGGGATGGAGCCTTACTTGGTAAACAGCAGATTGAAAACTGGTTTGGTACGGAGTACAAACATTATCCGCTGGCGAAACGCAAAGAACGGGTGATGGCACGGATTCACCGCTGGATTGAGATGGAATTGAAAAAGCCGATGCCAGAAACGGTGCGTAAAGAACGTAAGAAAAAGGCAGCAACGCGAGAGAAATCCTATGCCAAAAAGTGGCCTGAGTACAATCCGATGAGTTTGTACAAACAGCTGTTCAAGGCGGCGAAAGGCGGGGCTGTACCTGCCGAGCTAAGCAGCTTAATACCCAAAGCGATCATGAAACAAACTGGTGCAGACCTGAAGAAAGATGTCATTCGGGAAGAAGATTTGCCGGCACTGGTTTATATCCATACGCTGGTGCATGACATTGAAGGGTCGGAGCGTTTTGACCACATTGTCATTGACGAAGCCCAAGACTTCTCGCCATTTCATGTTGCGCTGCTGGATCAGTTTGTGAAAGGGCATTCCTTCACTATTTTGGGAGACTTGTCCCAAGGTATTCATGAGTACCGTGGTGTTCATGCTTGGGAAGAGATGAGTTCACTATTTCCAGAGGAACAGAATGCCTACTTTGCCTTAACTCGAAGCTATCGTTCCACGATGGAAATCATTGACTATGCCAATACGATCCTGGAGCAGGGTGTGAAGAGTGGTATCACGGCGATTCCCGTGTTCCGGAGCGGTGATCCGGTGCGTACCTTAGCTTATGGAAGTGAGGGACGAACGGGGAGCCTGGAACGGGCACTGAAGATGCTTACCTCAAAAGATTATCGAACAGTGTCCATCCTGACACGAACATTGCATGAAGCCGAAGAACTTCATCGCGAGCTTCAGGCGACGGGCTGGGATTTGAACCTGATTGATGGCGGCAAAAAGCAGTACAGCGGCGGACATTCTATTTTGCCAGTGTATCTGTCCAAAGGGCTTGAATTCGATGCAGCAATTGTAGCTGATGTTGATCAGGAGCACTATTTGCCTGGCGCGGGTGATGCGAAACTGCTCTATGTCGGCTGTACACGGGCTTTGCACGAATTGTGGTTATTCCACAATGGCAGCATGCCAGCCTATGCTGCGGCAACGCACAATCCTGAGGGAGAGCAGGTTACAATTCAGGACTGGCCGGATGAGACTGTTTCATAGTCGAATAGATCATGTAGTACGAAGTTATATAGATACAAAGGCATGACGCAGGTTAATCCTGACGCATGCCTTTTTTGCATAGGAAGATGAACGCAGCATTTTTATCCAGAGGTTACAGAGTGAGATGCGTCTTGTTTCTTCTTAGCTGAACGGCGGTTCACCAGATAGATACCTAACCCGATCAGTACACCTCCAGCCCCGACAAACCATTGAACCTGTTCGCCTATCAAAAACCAGCTTGAAAGCACGCCGAAGAACGGTGCGAGAAACAAATAACTGCTGGTCTGAGCAGGATCGCTGTTCTGTAAAAGATAGAACCAGAGGGAAAACTGCAAGATGGAACAAATCAGTGTTAGATATAACAACGATAGGATGGAGACTGTAGTTACTATAAAATGAGGTTGCTCCGTCCATGCACTTAGCAGAAGCAAGGCTGAACCTCCGGCAAGCATCTGATAAGCTGTAAGCACAAAAGTATCATAATCGATACCCCAACGCTTAATCAGCAAGGTGGATACGGCAAACGAAATCGCTCCGCCAAAACCGATCCATGTCCCGGGGCTGAAGCTCATATGCCACCCAAAGGTAACCAAAATGCCGACAAACCCAACAATTACGCCAATCCATTGGCTTGACCGATAGCTCAGATTATACAGCAGCGCACTGAGAACAATGACGATCAGTGGATTCGTGAATGTAATAATGGCCGACTCACCGGATGAAATCCAGTTCATGCTGTAATAGGCGCAGCCCATCACCCCCGCAGATTGGAACAAGCCGATCAGAATGATTTTTCCCCATGCTCGCCATTTCCTTGGTATAGGTCGCTTCCGTAGGGCTAAGGCCATCAAACCGCCTGCCAAAATATAGCGTAAGCCCATCAATAGAAAGGGCGGGGCGTACATCATACCTATTTTGCCCACAGGAAAAGAAGTCCCCATAATAAGTGTTGTTGCAATAATCAATACGATGTATTTGGTTGGATTTAAGAAAGCAGGTACATGTGCTGCCTTAACAGAATTTCCACTCGCAGCGCTCATAAGGTCTGTCCGCCATCCACTGTAATAAGCTG
The DNA here is from genome assembly GCF_052114825.1 of Paenibacillus sp. 2TAF8. Lineage (NCBI taxonomy): Bacteria > Bacillati > Bacillota > Bacilli > Caryophanales > Paenibacillaceae > Paenibacillus > Paenibacillus sp. 2TAF8. The sequence continues at coordinate 310,562 of NZ_JBFRFN010000003.1, read as the reverse complement.
CCCTGTCATGGACTGCGATTCAAGAGCAGCACAGATCATCTGGGCAATGTCCTCTGGCTGCGTGATTCGCTGTAGCAGTAATTGCCCGCCGAGTTGGTGCATACGCTCCTCATTACCAGTCCACCAACGTGTGGCAACAGCTCCGGGAACGATGGCATTCACACGAATGTAAGGGGAGAGTGCATGTGCTAGAGATAAAGTCAGACCATGGACTGCTGCTTTGGATACAGCATAGGGAAGAGAAGAACCCGAACCGGTACTGCCCGCTATGCTGCCCAGATTGACGATTGCACCGCTACCAGCATGCTTTATACTTTCCGTTACCGCACGAGCGCAATAAAATATGCCTTTCACATTCACATCCATCAGTTCGTTCCAGATATCATCTGTGATGGCCTCCAGGTCGCTAAGGGGAATATGATGGGTAAAGCCTGCGTTATTCACAAGGTCAGTGATGGGGCCATAGATATCGGTTACTTTTTTGACCATTCGGCGTACCTCTGTGTCATTTGCAACATTTGCTTGAATGGAGATTGCCCGCCCGCCTTGATTGAGGATATGTTGAACCGTTTCTTCTGCAGCCTGCTGTGAGCGAGAGTAATTCAGAACGACCGATGCGCCGCGTTCAGCCAGCAATTTACTTACAGCTCTACCTATGCCTGTTCCTCCGCCTGTAATTAAAATGACTCTATTTGTCCAGTATGACATTTTAAACACTCCTTCTTTACTATCAACCATTGAACAAGTGTCTCCATCGTGAATCCATCATGTGATTTGACATGCAGATCACACACGAGCTAACGATCTAGACGAATAAGCTTAAACGAATAAAGTGAACGATTGAATTCAATGGGTATGTCATGATTGTAGTACGCTCTTGCCATGGAGTATAATGATTACAAATGAACTGGATATCATTTTGAATGATGTCAGGGTGGAGGCAAGATGGAGAGCGGGAATCTTCGAATATTTCAGTGTGTAGCCCAAGAAGGGAATTTGACTAGAGCTGCGGTCAAGTTGGGATACGTTCAATCTAACGTTACGGCGCGTATTCGGCATTTGGAGGCTGAGGTAGGAACACCATTGTTCATCCGTCACAATCGGGGAATGACACTGTCTCCAGCGGGGGAGATGCTGCTAACGTATGCGGATAAGATCGTTGGTTTGTTAAATGATGCTTCAAGAGCACTTCAGGCTACCAATACACCAGCGGGTCCTTTGCAAATTGGTTCCATACAGACGGCGGCTGCGGTAAGGCTACCGCGTCTTCTAGCGAAATATTACGCTCAGTACCCAGACGTCTCTCTTGCGCTGGCTACAGGACACTCACAGATGCTTATTGATCAGGTCATTGCGTATGAATTGGAAGGGGCATTTATTGGCTGTTCCTGTGACCATCCTGATATTAAATCGATCGATGTATTTGATGAAGAGCTGTTTGTTGTTTCGTCTCCGGCATTGTCCGAGGATGAACTAACCCGTAAGCCGATATTAGTTTACAGTCTGGGGTGCTCCTACCGTAAAATTTTGGAGGACTGGATGCTTCTGAGCGGTGTTCACAGGCCCGTTATTATGGAATTTGGGACGCTGGAGGCCATTATCAGTGGCGTAGCCTCTGGAATGGGCATCTCTTTACTGCCTGAGATCGTTATTAGCCAGCAAATTCAAAACGGTCTGTTACGTAAACATTCGCTTCCTGCTGGAATGAACCGTATGATGACACGATTTATTACACGTAAGGATGCTTTTGTCAGCAGTGCGCTTGGGGCTTTTATGGCGATGCTTCCACAGGAATGTGATATGATAGCGAGTGGAGAAAGCATAAGTTATCCAAAAGATACACTACTGCATGGCAATTTAGATTAGCATTAGATCGGCAATCCGTTAAGGAAGTGATAAGTACATGGATTTATTCTCGTTTCAGCAGGACACACAACCACAAGCCAGATTGCTGGCAGACCGCATGCGGCCTGAGCATCTGGATGAATATATAGGGCAGGAACAGATCATCGGACCGGGAAAACTACTGCGCAGAGCTATTGAGGCGGATCAGATCTCCTCTATCTTACTGTACGGCCCGCCAGGATGTGGCAAGACAACACTCGCCCATATTATTTCTCAACATACCCAAGGACAATTCGTACGGCTGAACGCCGTGGATGCCTCTGTTAAGGATGTACGCGAAGTCATCGAGCAGGCACAGACAAACAAACAGCTCTACGGAACCAAAACGATTCTGTTCCTCGACGAGGTACATCGTTTTAACAGTTCACGCCAAGATGCGCTGCTGCCAGCGGTAGAGAAGGGCACGATCATTTTCATCGGGGCAACAACGGAGAACCCTTTTCATTATGTAAATGGAGCCTTGATGAGCCGTTCCACTCTGTTCCAGCTGGAATCCTTAAACAAGGATCACTCCCTGATTGCGATGCGTAGAGCGTTAAGCGATGCAGATAAAGGGCTTGGTTTTATGGAACTGCAAGCCGATGATGAAGCGCTGGCCCACATTGCCACGATGGCGAATGGTGATATTCGTCGTGCCCTGAATGCGTTGGAGCTTGCCGCACTTACTACACCGCCCGAGCAGGATGGAACGGTTCATATCACGCTGGCTGTCGCAGAAGAGTCCATTCGCCGTCCTATTGTCAAAGCGGATGAGTCCACGCAGTATGATGTGTTGTCCGCTTTTCATAAAAGCATTCGTGGTTCGAGCGATGCAGCGTTATTCTGGTTTCTATATGCCGTGGAGAAGCTGGGTATGGACCCAATGACGTTTATTCGTCGTCTGATTGCTGCGAGCAGTGAGGACATTGGGCTTGCGAACCCCCAGGCGATGACTCAGGCGATTGGAGCGCTGGACGCTTACCGTAATAATGGCTGGCCGGAGGCGAAGCTGAATATTGCACAAGCCATTCTGTTTGCGGTCGAAAGTCCGAAATCCAATGCGGTGTATACCGCCATCTCCAAAGCGATGAGTGCCATTGATGAGGTGAAGTCGGCTGAGGTTCCACTTCATCTGAGAGATACGCATTACTCAGGTGCCGCGAAGCTGGGACATGAAGGATACCAGTATCCGCATAACTACCCGGGACATTATGTGAAGCAGGAGTATCTGCCCAAACAGCTCTCTCGAAGAGTTTTTTATGAAGCGACAGAGCAAGGGAACGAGTCAAAGATCAGGCTAAACCAACAGCGTCGCAGGGAGCTGTAGAAATGAGAGAATTAGCATATATCGGAGCCGGTGGCTTCCTGGGCACATTGACCAGGTACACCGTTCAACTGATGATACCTGCGGCGAATACAGGTTTTCCATGGGCAGTGCTGTTGATCAATGCGATCGGCAGCCTGTTTTTGGGTTGGTTTTTTACCATCGCCATTCCGAAAAAAATAACACCGCAGCTCCGCCTCGCCATCGGGACCGGATTTACGGGGGCTTTCACGACCTTTTCAACGTTCACACTGGATATCGTTCGTTTATCGGAGGGTGGAGAATGGATGAAAGCAGCGGCTTATCTCCTACTAAGTGTAGTGGCAGGCTTGCTACTCTGCGCGCTGGGCATCAAGCTGGGAAACGGAATGCTCGCTGTCTCTCAAAAAGGGAGTGATGCCAGGTGATCATCTGGATTGGACTAGCAGGTGTGTTAGGCGCACTACTCCGTTACAGTCTGGGAAAGGTTGTCTCCCGCAAACTTGGTACTTCTTTTCCTTGGGGAACCTGGATCATTAACGTCAGCGGCTCTCTTCTCCTGGGGATGTTGTATGGCGGGCATCAAGCAGGAAGTTTGCCAGACGCAATGTGGGTGGTGTGGGGAACCGGCTTCTGCGGAGCATATACGACCTTCTCGACCTTTGGTTACGAAACATTAACGTTGATGGGACAACAGCGATATGCCAGAGCGATTCTTTACGTGGTAAGTTCTGTCGTGGTAGGTGTGTTAGGGTGTATGGCAGGTGTCTGGTTAACTGCATAACTAAATTATTTTAATTTTATTGCAAAAAAAAGCAGGAAAAAAGCCATCCTTCATGGTATTACATGAAAGACGGCTTTTTTTGTAGGAATACAGGGGATTGGCTTTACCACTCTCAATCAAGTGAGAGGGAATGCCTGTTATTGCATCGCCGGTACAGGTACTTTCTGCACCTGATCAATCGTACCACCGCCGAGGCAAACTTCTCCGTCGTAGAAAACAACAGCTTGTCCTGGCGTGATCGCTTTTTGTTGTTGATCAAACTGTACATCCACGCTGCCGTCTTCCTTCCAGGTTAGTGTAACGCCTTGATCCGGTTGACGATAACGGAATTTGGCTGTGCAACGGAAAGGCACATTTGGTGTATGTTCCGCACCTGCAATCCAGTTAACACCTGTTGCTGTCAGACCTGTGGAGTACAAGCTGGCATGAGCGTCGCCCTGCACCACGAGCAATTGGTTTTTCTCCAGGTTTTTATCAGCGACAAACCAAGGTTCACCGTTGCCGGAACCGCCAATGCCAAGTCCTTGACGTTGACCAAGAGTGTAGTACATCAGACCGTCGTGACGACCTTTCACTTCACCTGTCACGATATCAACCATGTCTCCGCCTTTGGCTGGAAGATAGTTGCTCAGGAACTCCTTGAAGTTGCGTTCACCGATAAAGCATACACCTGTGCTATCTTTTTTCTTGGCTGTGTAGAGACCGGCAGCTTCAGCAATTTTGCGTACTTCCGGTTTAGGCAGGTGACCAATCGGGAACATGGCTTTGGATAGTTGTTTTTGATTAAGAGCGTTCAGGAAGTAAGTCTGATCTTTGTTATTGTCTACACCACGGAGCAGCTTGAAAATGCCATCCTCTTCAATGAGACGAGCATAGTGACCTGTCGCTACATAATCTGCACCGAGATCCAGCGCTTTGTTCAGAAACTCACCGAATTTGATCTCACGATTACACATGACATCGGGATTCGGCGTACGACCCGACTTATATTCATCAAGGAAATAGGTAAATACTTTATCAAAGTATTCTTTCTCGAAGTTGACAGTGTAATATGGAATGCCGATCTGTTCGCACACCCGGCGCACGTCCTCTGAATCTTCTTCAGCGGTGCAGTGGCCGAACTCGTCTGTATCATCCCAGTTTTTCATGAAAATGCCGATGACATCGTAACCTTGCTCTTTCAGAAGCAATGCGGTAACGGATGAATCCACACCTCCGGACATGCCAACGACGACCCGTGTGTTTTCATTTGCTTTGGACATCGTTATCACCATTTCTATATATAAATGTGTTTCGTTACTATTCTAGCATAACCCGAGCGAACTTACGATACACCCGGCCAACTTTGGATAGTGTCCACTCCACACGTACATTTTGCAATATCGTCAATCTTTCTTTTCCATAACACATGCAGATATGTTAACATTACTTGAGGGTTATGATCGGAATACGCAGGATTAGAAGCTTGAGACTTGGTTTCCCTGAGGTCCGCCTGGCGGAATCACGGAATGAACGATCATGAACCACGTAGAGAATCAACATAAAGAACAGTGCTTGAGAACAATAAACAACTAACGTTCCAGTTTGTTTTTTTCGAAAATTGAAAGAGGTGACTCCTTTGAAGATATCAACAAAAGGCCGTTACGGCCTCACTATCATGATGGAGCTGGCTGCCAGAACTGGCGAAGGCCCGACATCATTAAAAAGTATTGCCGAGCGCAATCAGCTCTCGGAACATTATTTGGAGCAATTGATTGCGCCACTGCGTAATGCCGGACTGGTTAAGAGTATCCGCGGTGCATATGGCGGTTACATTCTGGCGGGTGATCCTGCAACTGTAACAGCGGGGGATGTTATTCGTGTACTGGAGGGGCCCATCTCACCAGTGGATTTTACCGAGGAAGACGATCCTGCGAAGCGTGACCTGTGGCTGCGTATCCGTGACGGCATTGCAGAAGTGCTGGATTCAACAACGTTGAAAGATTTAATTACTTTCGAGGATCAGGAAAAGAAAGATTCCTACATGTTTTACATCTAGGAAGAAATTAAGGAATGAAGTTGATCATCCAGAAGACACACTAAAGCCTCCAATATGGGGGCTTTAGCCATGCCAACAGAGAATAATGTCTTGCCCTTTAGCAGTATTCTGAACATAAAACTGAAATCCAACAACCAACGGGGTGACAACAATGAATCGTATATATTTGGATCATGCCGCTTCGACACCTATGCATCCACGCGTCGCTGAAGCGATGATGAACGTTATGACTGGACAATATGGTAATCCATCCAGTATTCATGCCTTTGGCCGTGAAGCCAAACGAACGGTCAGCGGAGCAAGGGATGTTATCGCGACATATTTGGGATGTAACCCGGACGAGCTTGTTTTTACGGGTGGTGGCACAGAAAGTGACAATTTGGCGATTTTTGGTGCAGTTGCTGCACGAGCGGAGAAGGGCAAACATGTGATTACTACGGCAATCGAGCATCATGCCGTATTGCATTCATGCCAGGAACTTGAGCGGCGGGGATACGAAGTGACTTATTTGCCTGTGGACGAGTCTGGACGCATCAAGCTAGAGGAACTTCGTGAGGCAATTCGGCCGGATACTGTGCTGATTACGATGATGTATGCCAACAACGAAGTAGGCACCATTCAGCCGATTCATGAGGTCGGAGAACTGGCACGTCAGCATGATATTTTATTTCACACGGATGCGGTTCAGGCGCTAGGTAGTCAGCCGATCTCCTGTAGAGACTTGCCTGTAGATCTCATTAGCTTCTCGGCACACAAAATTAACGGTCCGCAAGGTGTCGGTGCCCTGTATGTAAGGCGTGGCATTACAGTGGAAGCAAGATCACATGGTGGATTACAGGAAAGACAACGGCGTGCAGGCACAGAGAACATCGCCGGCATTGCCGGGTTTGCAGAAGCGGTAAAACGGATCTCTGAAGAGGGAAACGAGCATCTGCAACATGCCTTGGAACTGCGGAAACTGCTACTGGAACAGCTTGCTATTCATGTGGGTGCCGAACATTTTCATGTCAACGGTCATGAAGAGTACACCCTTCCCAATATCCTCAATATTAGCTTTCCAGAGGTATCTACCGAAACGATGCTGATGAATCTGGATATGGAGGGCATCGCTGTAGCAAGTGGCTCAGCTTGCACTTCTGGTTCCCTGGAAGTATCGCATGTACTGAAAGCAATGAATTTGCCAGAGGCATTTTTACAGTCTGCGATTCGATTTAGCTGGGGTTTGGGTAATACTACAAAAGAAATCATCACAACCGCCGAAAAAATTGGAACCATTCTTGAACGGCTGCGTAATAGACCTTAAGGGGCTCTTTACACATGGAACAGAAGGAGGGAAGAAGTTCCATTTTCATCGGTTGAATAGCAGCGGTTTGATGATCGGCGTCTGATTGCCACTCATCAAATTTGGGCATACCTAGCAATAGCGCCGCGCCTATACAATGTGAAGAAGATGAGGGGGACCCAGCGATGAAGCTTCAGGAAATGATCGGACTTGCCGTTTTTGATGTTGAGGACGGGAAGCAGGTCGGTAAAATCCAGGATTTCATTGTGAATGATGATTGGGAGATTGAAGGCATTGAACTTGAGAATAAGGGCCTGTTTACCAATCATGTCAAGATGGTGCAATGGGAAGATATCGTTGCCTATGGCGAAGATGCCGTCATGATCCGTAATCAACAGGCTGTCCGCAAGACGGGGGCCGACGACATAAAATACACGTACCTCCTTGGTCGTTCTAAATTGAAGGAGATGTCCGTGCTCACCGAAGAAGGTTTGCTGCTCGGACGTGTCTCTGATGTTTATTTTGACCAAGAGATGGGAAATACAATAATAGGGATTGAAATTACGGACGGTTTTGTGTCCGATCTGATCGAGGGCCGTAAATGGCTGCCATGTACAAGTGATATGTCTATCGGAGAAAGTGCCATTATGGTACCGTCACTGAGTGAACAGCGCTTGGAAAATGCCATTCATTCTGTTAATGGATAGGTGAACGAATATGAAATGTCCAAATTGTAGTTCGAAAGATATCGGAAAAATTGGTTCCCATCAGTTTTATTGCTGGGGATGCTTTATTGAGTTAACGGTAAACGGTGAGAAAATGTCTGTGTATCAGGTGGAAGAGGACGGCACGCTAAGCTCTTTAGATGATTTGTTCTTCGGAGAAGAGCTGCCGCAAGACTTCGATCACATTCACGCTTCCTCTTAAAACGTAGCTCAACTTCCTCTATATGCGGTTTATTGACAATTTATGTCATTAAATGCTGTCACAATCTGGCGGCTGGATATAGATGTAGTTACATAGTGGTCAGGAAGGACATGTATAATTATATGATGTACTGATCCATAAAATGCGCTTCCCTCTTTTGAAGAGGGGAGCGTATTTTATTTTTCGCTAGATCACGAAGAGAACGTTTCTTTGTAACTGGGGTGTGTCTTGAAATCGAATGTCAATTTCCCTTGACGAGCTCAGGCATGCGTGCGGTAAGCTTTTCTTGGTATGGAACGAAATTCAGCAAAATGGGCTTCCTTCAGCGTTTTAAGACAAAACCCTATCTTCTTACTGCCACCTCTTTACTGAGTTAATAAAAATCCCCTCTCCTACATATACTTACTTTCAGAGCCAGTCCATATACTGAACTTTAGAGGTAGTCCAAAGGGGAGAATCGAAGTGGAGCAACTAACCAAAAATAAAATGTTTCGTTACGCGATCTGGCTCTTACTCGGATTAGTTATTTTATATTTTGTCTGGCTGTTACGGCCGTTATTATTACATATTTATGGATTCTTGAAAACGGTACTGGCTCCGTTTATCGTTGCACTCATCATATCTTATGTGCTTAATCCGATTGTGAGCATGCTTGGCGGCCGGAAAGTTCCGCGCTCCATTGCTGTACTATTAATCTATGCTTTTTTTCTGACCTGCATCGGAGTTATCTTAATGAATGTCATCCCTGTTCTGATTGAACAGCTTGAAGAGTTAAATGAACACATGCCGGAATTGTCCATGCGTGCGCAAAACCTGATGAACAATATGGATCATAAATTGATGCCACCAAGCATACGCACAGGTATGAATAGCTGGTTTTTTCAGATGGAGGATCGTCTGACACAAGGGATCACTGTATTGATGGACAATATCGGAGCGACGATTAATGTGCTGTTTAATGTATTCATTGTGCCATTTCTGATATTTTATATGTTAAAGGACTTCGATGTGTTTGAACGGACAATTGTGGCTTATCTGCCCCGTTCTCGTCGTAAAGCGATTGTTTCCGTGATGAAAGAGATCGATACCGCACTTGGCAATTATATTCGGGGTCAATTTATCGTCTGTGTGATCGTAGGAATCTTTGCATATATCGGATATATCGTCATTGACATGCCGTATGCCCTGCTTTTGGCAAGCATTGTGGCTGTTTTCAACATCGTACCCTATCTGGGTCCTTTTCTGGGGGCAGCGCCTGCGGTTGTGATGGCATCAACGGTTTCTTTCAAAATGGTACTGTTGGTCATCGCTGTAAACACGCTCTGCCAGGTGCTGGAGAGCAATGTAGTTTCTCCACAGGTGGTGGGACGAACGCTGCATTTGCATCCTCTTTCAATTATATTTGCGCTGTTGGTAGGTGGAGAGCTGGCGGGCATTGTTGGTCTTATTTTAGCTGTACCTGTCTTTGCCGTGTTAAAGGTCATCGTGCAGCACTTTTTCGCCTACTATATCAAGCGTAGAACGGAGTGAGTCCATCAACCTTGCAAGGGGGCATCTTTTAGCGGATTACCCTGGAAGGCGCGTTGACACTCGTTAACTCTATCGATATAATGAGGGTGTATATTTACATGATCAAATCGATGATGAAATGAAGTATGCCGAGGGTTCCTTTCCTCAGAGAATAGACTTCTTCGAATTCAGACACACTCTGAGTTCGCTGGCTGGGAGAGTCTTGAAAGTTGAAGCGGCAGAAAGCTGATTTCGGAGTGCAGGACAACCCTGCCGGGAGCGACCGTTACTCGCATGAACGAGGCGATTGTTCGTTTATCCTTTTAATACATGGAAGATGAACAATAACCAGGGTGGTACCGCGATAACATCGTCCCTGATCATTCAGGGGCGTTTTTTGTGTTTATTTTTACATCTGCTTTACTAAAAAATCATGTTAACCAACCGGGGCGATTTCGCTGCGGAACTTATAATTTGATGGGGGCAACGAGTATGAAAGCCAGTGAAATCCGTTCCAAATGGATCCAGTTTTTTGCAAGTAAAGGTCACAAAATTGAACCAAGCGCGTCGCTTGTGCCGCACAACGACCCTTCCCTGTTGTGGATTAATGCGGGTATGGCACCGCTGAAGCCTTACTTTGACGGACGGGAGAAACCGGAGAACCCGCGTCTTGCGAACTCGCAGAAATGTATCCGTACCAACGATATCGAAAATGTCGGTAAAACACGTCGTCACCATACATTTTTTGAAATGCTCGGTAACTTCTCTATTGGCGATTACTTCAAAGAAGAAACGGTTACATGGGCTTGGGAATTTTTAACGAGCAAAGAGTGGATCGGATTCGATCCGGAACGCTTGTCTGTTACCGTATATCCGGAAGATGAAGAAGCATTCAAGCTGTGGAATGAAAAAATCGGGCTGCCGGCTGAACGCATCATCAAGCTTGACGAAAACTTCTGGGATATCGGCGAAGGCCCGTGTGGACCTTGTACTGAAATTTTCTATGACCGTGGGGAAGCTTACGGCAGTGACATGAATGATCCAGAGATGTATCCAGGTGGAGAGAACGAACGTTACCTGGAAGTATGGAACCTCGTATTCTCGCAATTTAATCACAACAAAGACGGTAGCTACACACCGCTTCCGAACAAAAATATTGATACAGGTGCGGGGCTGGAGCGTTTTGCTTCCATTCTGCAAAATGTAGATTCCAACTTTGACACGGATCTGTTCCAACCGATGATTCAGAAAACGGCTGCACTTGCGGGCGTAAAATATAATGACAGCGTTGAGATCGATGTTGCCCTCAAAGTCATTGCCGATCATATTCGTACAGTTGCATTTGCTGTAGGTGATGGCGTATTGCCAAGCAATGAAGGCCGTGGATACGTCATTCGTCGTTTGCTGCGCCGTGCGGTTCGTTACGGAAAAGTATTAGGTCTGGATCGTCCGTTCCTGTACGAATTGACAACAACGGTTGGTGAAGTTATGGGGATGTACTATCCGGAAGTTGTGGACAAGCAGGAATTCATCGCCAAAGTGATCAAAACCGAGGAAGAGCGTTTCCACGAAACACTCACGGATGGTCTGGCGATTCTGGCTGATATTAGCGGCACAGCCAAATCCGAAGGACGCACAGTGATTAGCGGACCAGAGGCTTTCAAACTGTATGATACGTAWGGCTTCCCGTTTGACCTGACAGAGGATTATGCGGCTGAGCATGGTCTAACGGTGGATCGTGAAGGCTTCGATGCATCCATGCAAGAGCAACGTGATCGTGCCCGTGCAGGACGTCAAGAGAACGAAAGCATGAAGATTCAAGGCGGACCTCTGGCTGATCTGGAGGTTAAAAGCGAGTTTGTTGGATATACTGACCTGTTGACGGAAGCAAAAATTGTAGCGATTGTTACGGGAGATGCACTTGCAGACTTCGTAGGAGAAGGACAGACCGCTCAGGTTATTCTGGATCAAACACCATTTTATGCAGAAAGCGGCGGCCAGGTAAGTGACCAAGGGTTGCTTCGCAGCGCAAGTGCTGTAGCAAAAGTTCAAGGTCTGTTTAAAGCTCCGCAAGGACAGCATGTACATTTGGTGACGATTGAGTCTGGTGAGCTTCGTGTGGGCGATGTCATTCAAGCTGAAGTTGATTCAACCAAACGCGGTGATATCATCAAAAACCATACGGCGACACACTTGCTGCACAAAGCATTGAAAGATGTGCTAGGTACGCATGTTAATCAGGCTGGTTCCCTGGTAGAACCGCAACGTCTGCGTTTTGACTTCTCTCACTTCGGCAGCATTACGCCGGAAGAGTTGACAGAGATTGAACGTCAAGTGAACGAACAGATCTGGAATCGTCTGAATGTGAACATTGAGCTTAAAGCTATCGATGAAGCGAAGGAAATGGGTGCAATGGCCCTTTTTGGCGAGAAATATGGAGATATTGTACGTGTCGTGCAAATTGGAGATTACAGTTTGGAACTTTGTGGCGGCTGTCACGTAAGTAATACTTCAGAGATTGGAATTTTCAAACTTGTCAGCGAAAGCGGAATCGGATCGGGTGTACGCCGGATTGAAGCTGTAACTGGTCGCGGTGCCTATCTGTATGTGGAGAGCCAGCTGGATCTGCTCAAACAGTCGGCAACCCTGCTGAAAGCGAATGTAGCGGATGTGCCGAAACGGATTGAAGGTCTGAATCAGCAGCTGAAAGAAGCGGCTAGAGAGACCGAATCTCTGCAAAGCAAACTGAGTGCTATGGAAGCGGGTCAGTTGACGGATCAGGTTGTACAAGCAGGCAATACACAATTGCTGGCAGCCCGCGTAGATGCACCGAACATGGATGCACTGCGTACCGTTGCGGATGAGTTGAAAGTAAAACTGCCAGATGCTGTTCTCGTACTTGGTGCGCCAGCTGATGGTAAAGTGAATTTTGTTGTTGCAGTACCTGCTGAGCAGGTGAAACAAGGACTGCACGCCGGTAAGATTGTCAAGGAAGTTGCTGCAGTATGCGGCGGCGGAGGTGGCGGACGTCCGGATATGGCTCAGGCCGGAGGCAAGGATGCAAGCAAGCTGGATGAAGCGCTGAAACTGGCGATTTCCATCGTCAGCCAGTAAAGGACAAGCAAAAAACACAATTGCCTTATCCTTTGTGTACTTGTGGCAGTCAGAATATGTTATTATATAAACAGAAATCAATTCGGCAGGACATGGTCCCCATGTTCATGCAGGAGCGAGGTGTCATCAATGGACTCCATGGATAAGACGGTTAAATTTAATGTGAAAGGTGACGAACAGGAGGTATCTTCACAAGAGATTCTTCTCACGGTATATGACGCGCTGGTCGATAAAGAGTATAATCCCATTAACCAGATCGTTGGATATCTGATATCCGGCGACCCCGCGTATATTCCGCGTCACAACAACGCACGCAGTCTGGTCCGGAAAAAGGAGCGCGACGAGCTGATTGAAGAGCTTGTACGTTCCTATCTGGCCAATCACCGGTAATGTACGCCGCTTCCGTTTGTTTGCAACCTTGCGGACAAACGGAAAATGAACCGACAGAAGACAGACTGAAGTCTGCACAGACGATTGCATATCGTTCTGAACAGGCTGCAGGATGGGAGAGCATGATGAAAAAATTAGGTTTGGACTATGGGGACCGCAGAATCGGGGTTGCCGTGAGTGACGCCTTCGGTTGGACTGCCCAGGGATTGGAAGTGCTTGAACGCCGCCGGGATGAAGGTGAGTTCACACGAATTGCTGAACTGGTGCGTGAGCATGAGATCAGCGAAATTGTGGTTGGACTCCCCAAAAACATGAACGGCACCGTAGGGCCGCGTGGTGAAATATGTATTGCTTTTGCCGAACGCCTGCGGGGCGAACTGAATTTACCTGTTCACCTTTGGGATGAACGGCTGACAACGATGGCAGCCGAACGTACGCTGATTGAAGCGGATGTCAGTCGCAAAAAACGCAAACAGGTCGTGGATAAAATGGCCGCAAGCCTGATTTTGCAAAATTATTTGGATGCCAATAGTAAAAGGTGAGGGGGATCAACAATGGCTGAAGATCAACTGGGTATGGAAGAAGAAGCTGAGATCATTTACATTGCAGATGACGAGGGTAACGAAGAGGAATTCGAAGTTATCATGAAATTTGAAGTGGACGGTTCGGAGGCCAAGTATATGATGGTTGCTCCGGTTGAACCTGAGGATGGCGAGACGGATGTATATGCATTCCGTTATGAAGAAGAAGGCGATGATATCAAACTTTTCGTGATCCAAGATGATGCTGAATGGGATATCGTCGAGGAGACGTTTAATACATTTCTTGCTGAAGATGAAGAGGAAGCGAACTAAATGACGGAATATAATCGCAAAGACCTGAAATGGACAGATTCGCTGCGTCTGGCATTCGGTGCTCATGTGGAGCTCGAGGAAGAGAACGGTAAATCACATCCGTATGACCTGCTTGCTGAATTTGAGGTACATGGGCAGCAGTACGCGGTGCTCCGCAGTTCATTGCGTCCGTATGACGAGGTTGAACTTCTGCGGGTTTTACCTGGCAGTGAAAACCAGATCATGCCGGAATTAGTTACGATCGATGATGACGATGAGTGGGAGAGTATTTCAGAGCTTTATGATGAATGTACACTCCCAATTGACGAGGATTAATCAGCTTCAAATTGAAAAAACCGGAAGGGCGGAGAAGTCCGCTCTTTTTGGTTGTGTAAAGGAGTTGTTTCTCTGTTGAAAGGCAAAGTCATAGGTATTCTGCTTGTAATACTGTTAATTCTGGTCGGAGGAGCTGGCGGGTATGTATGGAGCATGATGCGTCCGGTACAAGCTTCGTCCGAGCCTGTTGTATTTGAAATCAAGAGCGGATCAGGCATTTCCAAAATTTCAGACCAACTGCAGCAAGAAGGTTTGATTCGAAACAGTTTCGTTTTCAAAGGTTATTTAAAGTGGAATAAGTTGGGCAGTAATTTTATGGCTGGAAAATACGCCATGAATCCAGGTGTAACATATGATGAGATTGTTCATAAACTGAGCAGCGGCGATGTCGTACCCGAAGAAATGGTGAAGTTTACAATCCCGGAAGGTTACACCGTTTTGCAGATGGCGGACAAGCTGTCGGAAGAGGGCATTGTCGATAAAAAGGAATTCCTCAAGCTGGCGAATGACCCATCAGCCTTTGATGTGGATATTATCAAAGATATCCCGGTGGATGAAGAATTGCGATACGTGCTGGAGGGTTATCTTTTCCCGGAAACCTACGAAATGAAAAAAGGCAGTACCACCCATGATGTGATGCAGCGAATGTTGGAAGAGTTTCAGACAAAAGTGAATTCCATTCCGGAATTGCAAGCAAAGCTGGATGCAAAAAAGCTTTCGTTGCATGAATTACTGACGATTGCATCGCTGGTGGAACGAGAAGTTGTCGTAGATCAGGAACGTGCACTGGTAGCGGGTGTAATCTACAATCGGATCAAACAGGATATGAAGCTGGAGATTGATGCCACAGTGCAATATTTGCTTGATAAACCGAAGGCAAGGCTCCTGTTCAAAGACCTCAAGGTGCAAAGTCCATATAATACGTACTTGAACAAAGGATTGCCACCGGGACCTATTGCCAGTCCAAGTCTTGCGTCCATCGAGGCAGCACTTAATCCGGAAGCTTCGGAATATCTGTTTTACGTAACGAAAAAGGATGGCACTTCAGGGCATCTGTTTGCCAAGACATACAAGGAACATCAGCAAAATATAGCCAAAAGTAAGGCTGCGCAATAAGCGGAGGGGATTAGATGAGTAAAAAACATGAACTGCTTGTGACAGCAGCAAATGTAAAAGAAGCAGAAGTTTTGCTTCAGGCCGGAGCGGATGCTCTATTGATCGGGGATGACCGTTTTGGCATGCGTCTGCCAGGCAGCTTTAGTCTGGAAGAGACTGCGGAAGTGGTCGCCTTGGCTATCAAGCACGAGGCACAGGTTATTATATCCATGAATAATCTGATGTCCAATGAATTACTGAAAGAATTGCCTGAATATGTACAAGCTTTGGGCCGAATAGGCGTGCACGCGGCCGAGTTCAATGATCCATCTGTACTAGCAGCTATCAAGGAGCATGCACCGCACATTCGTTTACACTGGAACGCAGAGATGACATCTACAAATTATGCTACAGCCAATTATTGGGGAACCAAAGGGGCCAGCCGGGTTGTCCTTGCCCGTGAGTTGAATATGGACGAAATTACGGAGATGGTTCCATTTTTAAAAGTAGAGGCACAGGTACAGGTTCATGGCATGACCAATATTTATCATTCCAAGCGTAGTCTGGTACAAAGTTATATGGCTCATCAAGGACGTCCGGTGGAAGGGGATCTTGGCAAGGAACGCGGTTTGTTCCTGATTGAAGCGGAGCGACGGGATGAGAAGTTTCCGATTTATGAGGACATCAATGGAACGCATATTATGAGTTCTGAGGACATCTGCATCTTGGAAGATATTCATCTGATGATGGAGGCAGGTGTGCACAGCTTTAAGGTGGAGGGAATCCTCAAGTCCCTTGCTTACAACGAAGCGGTTGTTCGGGCATATCGCAAGGCGATAGATCTTTATGAAGCAGACGCAGAGGCTTATTCATACGACGAAGAATGGTTGCGTGAGGTTCGTGAGCTGCAGGACCCTGAGCGGGAACTGTCATTTGGATTTTTCTACAAAGAACAAGTGTATTAATAGACGAGGTGAACAAGATGGAAACAGTGGCGGTCAAGCGGAAGTTTTCCGGTAAACGTAACCGTCTGGATAAACCGGAGCTCTTGGCTCCGGCGGGAAATCTGGAAAAATTAAAATTTGCGATCCATTATGGTGCAGACGCCGTGTATATCGGTGGACAGGCTTATGGACTTCGTTCCAACGCAGATAACTTCAGTTTTGAAGAAATGCGTGAAGGTGTGGAATTTGCGAAAAAGTATGGAGCCAAAGTATTCGTAGCAACCAATATTTATGCCCATAACGAAGATGTGGCGGGAATTGAAGCATATTTGCAGAACCTGTATGATGCAGGAATCTCGGCAATTATTGTTGCTGATCCGGCCATCATTGAAGTAGCTCTGCGTGCGGTACCTGGCTTGGAAGTACATCTTAGCACACAGCAGTCCACGTTGAACTGGCAAGCCGTGAAGTTCTGGAAGGACGAGGGGTTACCACGGGTTGTACTTGGTCGTGAGACGAGTTTTGAAGAGATTGAAGAGATCAAGGCGAATGTGGATATTGAGATTGAAGCTTTCATTCATGGAGCAATGTGTTCATCCTATTCGGGACGTTGTGTATTATCCAATCACTTTACAGACCGGGATTCTAACCGGGGAGGCTGCTGTCAGTCTTGCCGCTGGAAGTATGATCTGTTCGAGGATGCGAGAGAGGATACGGTCTGGGTAAGTGAAGAGGAAATGCAGATGAAGGCTCCTGCACCGTTTAAACTGGGAGATAATCAATTACCTTTGTTCCAGGAACAGGATAATTCCTTCTCCATGGGCTCGAAAGACCTGTGCATGATCGGTCATATCCCTGAATTGATTGATGTGGGTGTGGACAGCTTCAAAATCGAAGGGCGGATGAAATCCATTCACTATGTAGCTACAGTCGTGAACGTATACCGTCAGGCGATTGACTCTTACATGGCTGATCCTGAGAATTATGTGTTAAAACCGGAATGGGTAGAAGAAATGAATAAAGCGGCGAACCGTCCGCTGAATACCGGTTTCTTCTACGATACGCCTGATCATGAAGATCATATCTATGAGCCGGAAGAGAAGGCCGTACCTTACGATTTTGCTGGACTCGTTATGGGTTATGATGCAGAAACAGGCATGGCTACTGTGCAGCAGCGAAATCACTTTAAGCCGGGACAAGAGATTGAATTTTTCGGTCCCAATGGTACGTTTTTTAAACAAGTAGTAGGGGAAATCCAGGATGAACAAGGCAATATTCTGGATGCAGCTCGGCATCCGTTACAACTGGTGAAAATGAAAGTAGATCAACCTATCTCCTACTTTGACATGATGAGAAAAAAGAAGTAGGCTTATATACCTAGTTGCAAACAATATAATGTTAATGAATCACAAATTCGTGTTATAAAGTACAGAAATAGACCTCCGTATATCGGTATATGGGGGTCTTTTTTTTATAGAAAAATAGGAAAAAAGTTGTAATATATTTCTGAGGAAATGGGAGGGAAAGCAGGAAAGCTGTCGAATACTACATATTTATAGGGGAGAGATTGAAAAATCTAACAAGAAAATTACTGGCAGGTGATTGGGATTGGTACAAAAGAAGGATAAAGACAATGGGGAACACATTACACAACCCGAGCAGGCTAAGCCTGATAAGACACAGAACGTAAAAAAAGTTAAACCGGTCAAAATCAAAAAAGAAGGGGTACATAAAAAAACGTTCAAATTTGATCGCAGCAAGATCCGGTTTGATTGGATCAAAGTGGATTGGTTGAAGAAACAACTGAAAAATCGTGATTGGAAAGGGCTTGGAGGCAATTCATTCAGACAGATCAGAAAGGTGAATCCGGTCAAATCGGTAGGGGTTAAACTTTTCTTGATCTTTTTTGCAGCTATCATGATTGTAGTTGTTAGTTTGGGGCTTTTATCCTATTCAAAGGCCAAAAATACGATTGAAGCCAATGCATCGAGAGCAAATCAGGAGACGATTGATCAAACCAAGCAGAAGCTGGATATTATTTTGGAGCGATTTGTGGATACCTCAACACAGATTTTCTTTGATCCAGAGATGCAGTCTTTGCTTCAGAAAATGTCAGATCCAAACTTGACGGCCTATGATACTTTCGTCAATTCGAGTTCGATTAATAAACAGTTATCCAATGTAGCTTTTACAAACAAATCCATGGAAGCGATTTATCTGGTGCCTACGGATGAATCCAAATCCGTTATGGGTACAGGGAACAGTAGTTCAACGATGGGTAGTGTTCGTCAGGAAGCCTGGTACAGTGATCTCATTGCACAGGGTGGATACCGCTGGCTCCCGACAGAAGAGAAGACCGATGGTACGACGCAGACTTTCCGAATTGCACGTTCCATGAAGAACCTGCAAGGTACAACGCAGTCTTACGTGCTAATCATTGAGTTGAAGCTAGAAGTGCTGGAGGAGCAACTTAAATCACTGGATCTGGGGGCAGGCTCGGTAATTCAATTGATTGCTCCGAATAACAAAGTAGTTGCTTCATCCGTCTCAGGGCGTGCAGGAAAAGAAACGGAACTTGCCTTTGTGAAAGATTTGAAAGAGCCTGCAGGAAGTACGAATACGGAATATGATATCGATGGCGAGTCAACGAATATGCTGGCCGTATATAGTACGCTTGATTCATCTGCGTGGAAGCTGGTCGGTATGGTTCCCACTTCAATGCTGGTTAAGGATGCAAAAGGCATTTTGACAATGACCTTGTGGATGGCGCTTGCATTTGCAGCACTTGCTGTGGTGATCGGTGTCTGGATGGTTCGTATGATTGCTCGTCCGCTCAGCGGATTGAAAGATCTGATGCAGGAGGGTGCAAAAGGAAATCTGAAGGTGCGCACTCCGTATAGTTCCGAAGATGAGATTGGACAGCTTTCGTCCGCTTTTAATACGATGATGGAGCAGATCACGAAGCTGGTGGAGCAGACCAATCGTTCAGCACAGGAAGTATTGGATACCGCTACAGAACTGAGTAATGCTTCGAAGAAAACAGCAGTATCTGCTTCTGAGATTGCTGTAGCTACAGAAGAGATTGCCGGTGGAGCAGGCAGTCTGGCGACAGAAGCGGAACGAGGCAATGAACTGACAGATAATATTTCTCGTCAGATGGAAAGTGTAATTGCCGCTAATGAAGAGATGGGCGATTCTGCCCGCCATGTTGAGAAATCCAGTCAAACAGGAACTCAGCATTTGAATCAATTGATGACCAAAACTCAGAAAACAGAAGAGATGATTGGAGCTTTGGTTCGCAAAGTCGATTCGTTGAAAGAGAGCACATCTTCCGTATTGAAGGTGCTCGATGTTATGCAAAATATTACGAAACAGACCAACATTTTGTCTCTGAATGCAACGATTGAAGCAGCGCGTGCTGGTGCAGCTGGCCGTGGATTCATGGTTGTAGCGGATGAGGTGCGTCAACTCGCTGCACAGTCCAGACAATCCATTGATATGGTTGGAGAGATCACAGACAAAATTATGACAGAGATGAACGAAACAGTGAAAGCTCTGTCTGATGCATATCCTTTGTTCAAGGAACAAATGGATGCCGTGAAGGATACAAATGTGATCTTTGCTTCTGTACAGAATCAGATGGGAGCTTTCGTAGAACGCTTGGGTATGGTTACAGGTTCGATCGGAGAGCTCAGTAAATCTCAGGCAACATTGTCTGAAGCGATGAGCAATGTCAGCGCTGTTGCTGAAGAGTCGTCGGCAACTTCGGAGGAAGTGGCTTCTCTGAGTAGTGAACAACAAAACATTAGTAATCAACTCGTCAGCCTCTCTGGCAAGCTGGAGAATGTATCGAGTGAGCTGAAAGAAACGCTCTCACGTTTTACGGTGTAACTAGCAGACAGCATACACCAAGCTGAAAATAGCAATAAACCTGCCTCTTCATCGAGGCAGGTTTTCTTTTGTTTTCCGGATAATTCCAGACAGAGCAGCACATAATACAAGAAAAAGTTGAGGGTGGAATAGGTGTGCAGTTGCAACTTGTATGGAAACGCCGTATAGCCTTAATTAGTGCTGGCTTAACACTCATCTTTGCTGTGTTGATGCTGAGACTTGGCTGGATTCAAATGGTCCAGGTGAACCGAATCATGCCTGGTTTTCAGCGAACCATGCGTGAAATGTCAGTGCTGCAGCGTGAACGAGGTGTGATGCTGGATTCCGGCCGCGGTCAGTTTACGGATGTTCACGGGCGCCCGTTAACCGGCAAGTTGCAATGGGGTGTTGTACTTTTTCCACGTAACCAAAATGACAATAAGCATCAGATGGCTGGTGGAAGCGAGCAGAAACGTCTGGAGAAAAGCAAGGATGATCTTAGGATCAACCAGCTGGCATCAATCCTGGGTACCGATGTAGATCACTTGAACAAGGAATGGGATAAGGGGAGTACTCCTCATCTCTGGACAGGAGGCGGTCTAGAACCTGTTTTGTTAACGGATGCCCAGCTTGTTCGCATACGTGAGTTAAATATAAAAGGAGCGAGTACATATCCCGTCATGACCAGGTATGATTCGAAAGCCCGTGGTAGCCAGTGGCTCGGTTACCTTAATGAACAACCGGAAGAACATGAAAGACGAGAAGGACATCAAGATGAGGTCAGACAGCCATTTGCTATGAAATCCGGAGCAGCTGGTCTCGAGAGGACACTGGAGCCTTTGTTAAGAGGTGTAGGCCCGACCTTGGTCACACGAATGGTATCGGGAAAAGGGCAGGTCATTTCAGAGATTGAGCCGCGTGTCATTGCACCTGCTAATGCACACTATCCATTAGTGGTAGAAACCACGATTGATGCCAGGTTACAGCAAGGCATCGAAGAATTGATAACATCATCAGGGCTACAGGAAGGAGCTGTGGTAGTTCTTGATACTGCTAATGCAGATGTGCGTGCGATGGTATCATATCCCTTTTATCAGCCTCAGCATGTAAATCCGCAGCAATCTTCCTGGGGGAATCGAGCGATACAAGGGGCTGTACCGGGTTCCATTTTCAAAATCGTAACGGCTGCAGCTGCCCTGGAAAATCAGGTTGTTTCTCGTGATGAGAAGTTTCACTGTGAAGGAGCTTATGGAAAATATGGTCTTTCCTGCTGGAAGGAGCATGGACATGGTGAATTGAATTTGGAAAAGGGGTTCGCCGAGTCATGTAACATTGTATTCGCTGAAACTGCACGTAGACTCCACATGGAGCAGTTGGAACAAACTGCGGATCGCTTAGGGCTTGCACGTTCTGTTGGCTGGCAGGAGCAACATATCGCGGGGATGCCGGTATTAAAACATTTTGACCATGAAGAACCGGGACGCATTCGAACCAATGCTGTAAAGTCTGCAGACGAAGGAGCCAAAATTCAGACAGCCATTGGACAGCGGGATGTTCTGGTTACTCCGCTACAAGCAGCAAACCTGATCGTGACATTGTTGCATGATGGAAAGGTAAATGCCCCCCGGCTGGTGCAACGAATCCGGTACGCGGATGGAGGTACGATGCTGGACATGCCTTTACATGCATCTCCTTCAGCAGAAGGACAGATTTCTCCGACCACAGCTCATCTACTGTTAAGGTGGATGAATACCGTAGTACGCGAGGGGACAGGAAAATCCCTGCAACACGCGAGATGGCACGTCGCAGGGAAGTCAGGGACAGCTCAGGTACAACAACAAGGAAAAGCTAAAAACAACCAATGGTTCATAGGATATGGGCCCGTAGAGAAGCCTAGATACGCTGTCGCTGTATTGGTTCAGAATGTATCTTCCGATGGTTCTCATCAGGCTACATCTCTATTTCGCAAAGTTTTGGACTATCTGGAAGAATGTTCGTGATTTGTTCATAGGAACAGATCACGAACATATCATCTACTGATGTTCTGTTCTCTCTGAAACATCAGAGGCAGGAGGATCAACCACTAAGGGTGACGATTCGAATTCGTCATTGGGCAGATGAATCCATTTTTGCAGATACCCTTGCTGTAACAGTTCTTTTAGAAGGATCAGAAGTATAGGCGATAACACAACACCTGCAAGTCCGAAGATCGACAGGGAGATCAGCATAAACGAAAGCATCAAATAAGCAGAGGAAACACCGATGGAATTTCCTGAAATTTTAGGTTCCAACAGTTGCCGCGTCAGCATCGTCACAGCCAGTACAACAATCAAACCAATGGCAAGCGTACTGTTGCCCACGATAAACAAATAAACAATCCACGGAATAAATATCACTGGAACACCGAGCAGCGGCACCAAATCAAAGATGGCACAGATGGCTGCGATGGTAAAGGCATTGGAGGTTCCCAGAATCAACAACCCCGCATATATCAATACAAAAGTAATAAGCATCATGATCAATTGTGCCTTCATATAGGAACGGATCGTTTTGAACACGTGTGTGCGCATAAATTCATTCGCCGTTTTTAATGTTTTGGGTGTTTTGGCACGAGCAAACTTGCGCCAGGATTCAATCTCAATACTGAGAAAAAATGCTAGAATGATCGCGATCCCGAAGTTTGTAATGAATGTGGAGAATGAGCTGAGAAAGCTGATAATAAACTGTGCCCCACTGGTTACCCAGCGAGACAGGATTCCGGACAACGTAGCAAAATACTCATTTAGTTTGTCCAGCATTCCTTCAGGTAGCGCATTGGACTTTTCCTGTATGAGCAAGACCAGATTCGTGAACTCATGCTGGATCATCTCAACATACACCGGGAAATTGAGCTGAAGATCGGAAATTTGTGAAATGATAAAAAATCCTAGACCGAAGAAGGCAGCCACGATGAGCCCGAGAAACAATAATACAGATATGGCTGTTCCGGCTGTTTTGGGTAATCCTTTTCGATGAAGGAATTTGGCTAATGGCTCAATCATCCAAAAGACAATAAATGAAAGAAAAACGGGTGCAGCGATATGATACAATTTACTAAAAGCAAACATGATCACATACACGGTTAACACAAGCAGAGCGATATCAAAGACGGTGCGCCCGTACTTTTTATAAAGCGGCAACATGGGCATAGACTCCTTTACAGGCAGAAATTAGATTGTATTTATTGTACATGATAGTGGGGATTTGAGGAAATAGCATTTAATAAAAGAGCTAACTATGATAAAATTAAAGGCGGTTTATTTTAGAAAGTGCCATATGGCCGTAAATTAGCAGGAGAAGTGGGGAATCGACATCATGACAACGATGCTTCAGAGTATTTTACTGTGGTTATTGTATCTATCCTCTTTTTATGCTTTTATTCCAAGTCTGATCAGCAGACTGTTCGGATTTCGTGTGTTCAGGAGAGGGAAAAGTGAGATATACTATGCCCTGACATTTGACGATGGACCTGACCCTTTTTATACGCCCCGGTTGCTTGAACTGTTACGTAAGTACAATGTGAAAGCAACTTTTTTTGTTGTGGGAGAGCATGCGGCAAGTCATCCGGAGCTAATCAGACGTATGCATGAGGAAGGGCATTTAATCGGAATTCATAATTATATCCACAAAACAAACTGGTTGATGCGTCCACGAACGGTTCGGGATCAGATCGATCGAACAGGTCAGATCATTCAAGAAATTACAGGTGAAAAAACCTGTTATTACCGTCCGCCATGGGGCATTATGAACCTGTTTGATTTTTTCAGTAAAAAAGATCGCAAGATCATTCTGTGGTCTGCCATGTTTGAGGATTGGAAATGCAGCGTAGGTGCGGAGCAACTAAAAAAACGTATGCTGAACAAATTAAAGGGCGGAGAGGTTATGCTGCTCCATGATCGCGGCACAACCTTAGGAGCAGATGCACACGCACCAGAGCAGATGCTTGAGGCGTTGGAGGCCTTGCTACAGGAAGCCAAGCGACGTGGCTTGGAAAGTGTACGTGTGGACACGTTGATGAATGGTAGCACAATAATCGAATCGTCATCAGTGGTTTCACGGCAAGAAGTGGAACCCCGGTTGAAGCTGAAGCTGTGGAAACGTGCCGTGGTTGCTATGTGGTTAGGCTGGGAAAAGCTGTTTCACTGGGTATACCATCTGCGATCCGCTTCACCTAAAGATCCGATGCTGCATTTTCGTTCACGTGTGTACCACGGTGCACGAGTTGAGATGGAGCATGGTTATGTGATGCAGAACGGAGATCCGATTATAGAGTTACATTTTGATAATCAAAAATTATTCGAACTTGGTGTTACGTCCCGTTCAACGATGCATTTGGCTATTCGTATGATTCGTATGATGGAACAACAACTACCGGATCTGGCACAGGTTGTTGCTGCAGATCCCAAGTTACGTTCAGCAAAGGCGCTCTATGGCGTTAGCATGATTAACCGTGGTCCTGAAAAATTTGGGTTCACTGTACATGAGCTCGCACCAGGCCCGTTCAGCCTGGCTTCCAAGTTATATCTGAGGCTGTTGCTCAGCGTTATTCATCCGGCAGGCCAAAAACGCCTAAAACAGCGGACAGATCAATTGGTGCCTAAAATGATTGTGATGCCTGTCGAGGAGCTGTTGCAACGTTATGGACAGCAACACCATACAATTGCCTCAGGTGTAGCTGAAAAAGCAGAAGAAGAGGCCTTTGTCATAGAAAATGAGGTCTTAACAGAACAGAACTGAATTCATAGATGAGAACAGAATTCCCTGATTTATTGTAACGGATTTATACTCAAGTTTAATTATTCATTTGAATATTGCAATTTTTCTGAGGATATCGTTTGTACGTACTTCCAATCAAAAAAAGGATGGACTATGCCAGTGTGGCATAGCCCATCCTTTTTAGTTTTATATACTTGGTTCAGAGTACGTATGGCTTCTTCATCCAAACTAGATTTTCAGTACGCCACCGTTGCTTGCATTGGTTACAAGTTTGGAGTAGCGAGCTAGCAGACCGGTTTTGACTTTTGGTTCAAAACCTTTCCAGTTCGCACGACGAGCTTCGAATTCCTCATCGCTAATTTGCAGCTCAATCGTACGGTTGTTCAGGTCGAGTTCAATGATATCTCCTTCTTCAACAAAGGCAATTGGGCCGCCTTCTGCTGCTTCCGGAGAGATATGGCCGATACTGATTCCCCGAGATGCGCCGGAGAAACGTCCATCCGTGATCAGACCCACTTTGGCACCAAGTCCCATACCTACGATCTGAGAAGTTGGCGCGAGCATTTCAGGCATACCTGGTCCGCCTTTTGGTCCTTCATAACGAATAACCACGACATGTCCTTCTTTAACTTTACCGTTAGCAATGCCTTCAAGTGCTTGCTCCTGGGAGTCGAAGCAGATGGCAGGACCTTTGTGATATCCGCCAACAGAAGCATCAACCGCACCAACTTTGATGATAGCTCCTTGTGGTGCAAGGTTACCGAACAATACAGCTAGTCCACCTTTTTCGGAGTGCGGGTTGTCCAGCTTGTGGATTACGTTTGTATCTTGAATTTCCTGGCCTTCCACGTTCTCACGGATGGTTTTACCTGTAACCGTAATACAGTCCGCATGGATCGCGCCTGGTTTCTTGAGCAATTCATTCAGGACCGCACTTACGCCACCTGCATTGTGAACATCTTCGATGTGCAGGTCAGAAGCAGGTGCCAGTTTGGCCAGATGCGGAACACGGTTAGCAACTTCATTAATACGCTCGATCGGGTATTCAATGCCAGCTTCATGTGCAAGAGCTAGCGTGTGCAGTACGGTATTGGTCGAACCACCCATCGCCATATCCAGAGCAAACGCATTGTCGATTGCTTCTACAGTTACGATATCACGTGGTTTCAGATCCAGTTTGATCAGTTCCATCAGCTGTTTCGCAGATTGTTTAACAAACTCGCGGCGCTCAGGTGCTACAGCCAGAATGGTTCCGTTACCCGGCATAGCGAGTCCCATAGCTTCTGCAAGGCAGTTCATAGAGTTCGCGGTAAACATACCGGAGCATGATCCGCAAGTTGGACAACCAAACTGCTCAAGCTCAAGCAAGCTCTTGTCGTCGATTTTACCCGCTTGGAAAGCACCAACGCCTTCGAATACGGAAGTGAGGGAAAGAGCTTTACCATTGCTGTCACGGCCCGCTTTCATCGGTCCACCGCTTACGAATACGGTAGGGATGTTACAGCGCAATGCGCCCATCATCATACCTGGTGTAATTTTGTCACAGTTCGGGATACAGACCATGCCATCGAACCAGTGAGCAGATACAACCGTTTCTACGGAATCCGCAATAATGTCACGGCTTGGCAAGGAGTAACGCATACCGATGTGTCCCATCGCAATCCCGTCATCAACCCCGATGGTGTTGAATTCGAACGGAACGCCGCCGGCTTCACGAATGGCATCTTTAACAATTTTACCAAACTCTTGCAAGTGAACATGACCAGGTACGATATCGATGTACGAGTTACAAACCGCGATAAATGGCTTGCCAAAATCCTCTTCTTTTACGCCCGCTGCACGGAGCAAGCTCCGGTGTGGTGCGCGGTCAAACCCTTTTTTGATCATATCGGAACGCATTTTATTGGCTGACATGGTGTATTCCCCCCAAAACTATAATATTGAGCAACATGAATGGAAAAATAAATGGCAGTACATCTGTCGTTTAAATTCATCCGTACTCTAGGGCGTGTCTTGAAACCTACTGAAGTGTATCTTTTACCGCCTTTTCGCCCCTTGCTGCGTCACTTTTCCTTGACGTGCCCCGGCACGCCTGCGGAAAACTTCCTAGCTTGGAACGAAAATTCAGCAAAATCTGCTTCCTTCAGAGTTTTCAGACACACCCTAAAAAAAATAACCCGTGGGCTGGTGTCTGGCTCCCCGCAGTTTGTGAATTTCTTTGCTGCTTTAAACCCGTGAACACCCAGTTTTTCTATAGAGTCTATCACAACCATCGTCATATTTCTACAATCAATAGACATATAGAAAAGAAGCCTCATTCCATTGACATGGAGTTTGGCTTCTGAATTCATTTAAAAGCAAGGTTCGCCTTGAATGGTATATGTCTTTATAAGCTAAGATTAACTACTTCCACCTTTGCGGCCAATCTCGCGATAAAAATCTTTGCTGTGAGTTTCTGAAGTGGCCTCACCGCCTTTGCGCCCGATTTCCTTATAAAAATCTGCATCATGCGCATCTGAAGTCGCCTCACCGCCCTTTTTACCAATCGTCTGGTAGAAGCTACGGTCATGGTTTCTCGATGTAGCCTTTCCTCCTAATCGTCCGGCTTCTTCTCTACTCATCTTGCGTTCTGACGTCTGACCTTGTGCCATCACAAATCACTCCTTACCATGATAAGTTGTTTTTTGCAGCTTGTATCCTGAATTACCACAGTTTTTCCAGCCTGAAACAAAATAAATGGGATCTTCTGGGTATTAGGAGTGATCTGGAACATTATGCAGAACGCTTGAAAACACTGTGCCGGTGAAATGAAATCCGCGAAATATCCGGCTCAATGAGAGCTTTAAAGGTCTGTCGTACAAGAGGGTGAGCCAGTGTAATGGAAAACAGCACAGCAACAACAAGGATAACAGGGATAAACATTGCACTTCCCATGTAACTGTATACCCCTGACCAGATCGCAAGCCGCACAAGGAAGCCGTGCAAAAGGAAGACATACAGTGTACGGCGACCCAGATCTGTCAGTCTGGAGGTCAGGTTGGGAACCCAGGCAAGGAAAAGCGTTGCGGAGATGATCTCCAGCATGTACACGCCAAGCCGGTAAATTCCGGCATACCATTCCTGATGACCCAGTTCAGCATAAGTCTTGCTTCCAAACAGCCATCCTTGCGAGATGTTTAATTCGCCAAATGCAATATAGATCAGCAGAGCAACAGATAGGATAGCGGCTACTCTACGCCCCCAGCCTGGGAGCAGGTGAGCACGGATGGCTGCACCATAGTCATATCCAATAACAAAGAATGGCAGAAACACAAAGGTGCGGCTGCAACTGAGCCAAAAACCGTCGACAGGTAGATAACCGGCAATGACCCCCAGTGCGATAGAAGTAATCAGCCGATACACAGGTTTCCAGGAGATGGTGAGCCGGACAAGTAACCTCCAGCAGAAATGGCTGGCAAGGAACCATAACAGCAGGTACGGTGCAAAGAAGGATAGGCGCATATGAGGTGTATGAAACACGGTCGCATCCATCAAAGCATATAACGTTTGGAACAGAAGATATTGTAGTGCAATCTGTTTCAGCACGTTGCGCCCCGAGACACCCTGGATAGAAGGTTTGGCAAAATATCCGGTAACCCAAACGAACAGTGGCATATGAAACGTATAAATCCATAGAAACAATGCCTCTGCTCCGGCAAAGCGGGTAATGAGTGGTTCCAGTGCATTTCCCGCGAGTACACATACAATTAATATAAAGCGAAGATTGTAAAAGAAAGATTCCTGATCATGCTGAATCAGTATCTGTTTACTCATGATGTAGCCCCCTCGAAAACTTCGTTAGAAAAGCGATCTATGTGCATTCGTTATATACATCTGTACTAAGGTTAATATGGATTCACTCTAATGATTGTGATTTAATTCACAACAGTAAGCGTTATCTTTTCTCAAAGATGTGACAACAAAAAGAATGCTTCGGGATTGACAACGGTTGCATACGGGATGACAATGGTAGAAGAAGATGAGGTAGTCAATATTAAGGAGGAAGGCAATATGTCAACGAGTCCCTTTCAAAGCCCTGATATTATTACAYTCGGGGAGAGTATGGGGTTGCTGACGGCCAGAGATACGAGAGGGCTTGAATATGCAGCTACACTGGACAAGACATTCGGAGGAGCGGAGAGTAATCTGGCTATTGGCGTAGCAAGGCTTGGACATACCAGTGGCTGGTTTGGACGCCTCGGCAACGATCCGATCGGTAACATGATTCTGAAAGCCATTCGCGGCGAAGGTGTAGATGTATCCCGGGCCAAATTAAGTGATCATGAACCTACAGGTCTGATGATTCGTGAGAACGCTTCCGGGAAAGCCTCGGTGCATTATTATAGGAAGTTATCCGCGGCAAGTGCGATGACACCGGATGACCTTGATCCGGAATATATTGCCGGGGCCAAGATTTTGCATGTCACAGGTATTACCGCAGCCATCAGCGATTCAGGACTTTCCACGGTTGAAGCCGCCATACATATTGCCAAGCAGGCAGGGGTGAAAGTGAGCTTCGATCCGAATCTGCGTCTCAAGCTTTGGTCAGCAGAGAAGGCTCGCCCTGTATTACTGCGTTTGGCAGAACAGGCTGACTACTTTTTACCAGGTTTGGATGAGATGAAACTGTTATATAACGAAGAAAGTGATCAAAAGGTACTTGAACGCTTAGCTTCCATGAATGCAGTATGTATTGTTAAAGGCGGTCCTGATTTGACCTACGTACTTGCGGATGGTACCCTAACGGAAGTTCCGTACTTTAAAGCAGATCAGGTTCTTGATACTGTAGGGGCTGGAGACGGATTCTGTGCAGGCTTCTTAGCTGGTCTGTTAAAAGGGTACACCCCGCAGGAAGCGACCAGGCTTGGTAATTTGAACGGATCAATGGTTATCCAGGCTGTCGGGGATTGGGAAGCACTCCCGACATGGGCACAGGTCGAAGCCAAGCTGAATAATGTTGCTCACGTCGAGCGTTAAGTTCCGTTTAAATCAGGATGACTCATCTTCGTTCTTCAAAATGTAAAGTTTGTATACACAACCACCACATGGACAAGGGAGAGAATGAAATGAAGAAGCTTCAACTTTTGCAAAAGATGACGGACAATGGTGTGGTGGCAGTTCTGCGCGCAGATTCAGCTGACCAGGTCATTGCTATGGCCGAGCAGGCAATCGCGGGTGGGATCAAGGTTATTGAGATTACGATGACCGTTCCAGGTGCGCTTAAAGCGATTGAAAAATTAAGCCGCGTGTATCATTGGAATACCCAAGATCCAGAGAAATTCGCCATTATTGGAGCAGGAACTGTGCTTGAGGCGCAAACGGCGAGAGCTGCAATTATGTCCGGTGCTGAGTTTGTGGTAGGACCATCTCTTAACCCTGAGACGGTTCAGATGTGTAATTTGTATCGCGTGCCGATCCTGCCGGGTGTCATGACGATTGCTGACGTACAACGTGCACTGGAGCTTGGCGTCGATATTATCAAGCTGTTCCCTGGAAATCTGTATGATCCTTCGATTATCAAAACGATGAAAGGCCCTATGCCACAGGCGAACTTTATGCCTACAGGCGGAGTGTCTTTGTCCAATCTGGGCGAATGGATCAAAGGTGGAGCTGTAGCTGTCGGGATTGGATCTGATCTGACGTCAGAAGCTGTGAAGACGGGAGATTTGAGTCATGTCCGCCGCAAAGCGGAACAATATATGGAAGCTTATCGCAAAGCCAAGGCTGAATAAAGTTTCAAACATGGAGGGGAGCCTGGCACAAGCAGGCTCCCGCTTCCATAAGCCGCGGTATTTGCGGAAGTGTAGAAAGGTGAATGATGTTGAGAAATCGTTATAATACGGGGCGCAAGAAGAGGGGCATTGGCAAGTTTCTGCTCGTACTTCTGGCGCTCATTGTCATTGGTTGCGGATATGTTGCATGGAAGCTGTTTACGCCTTACGGGCCTCAGGAGGCTGCCCAAGCTGCGATGGAAACATCGGGCGGAGTTACTGTCAGTGAGCAGGAGAAGTGGATTGATTTTAAGCCGGATAAACCTAAAGCAGGTGGAAAAAGTGTGCTTTTCTATCCTGGCGGTTTAGTGAAACCGGAAAGTTATGCGCCTCTTGCTCATAAACTTGCTGCAGCTGGTCATCATACCATTATTGCTAAGATGCCTTTCAATTTGGCTGTAATTAAGCCTAATTTAGCCGATGATATTTTGTCAGCCTACCCGGAAGAGAAGTTTGTCATGGGTGGTCACTCGCTGGGAGGCTCCATGGCTGCACGATATGTAGTAGCACATCCTGATGTCCTTCAAGGCATTTTTTTCCTGGCATCCTATCCTGATCAAAAAGGAAGTGTGCAGAAGCTGGGTATTCCGGCGTTATCCATTCTCGGCACGAATGATGGCGTGGTGAATATGACCAAGTATCAGGAAGGACGCATGTATTTGCCACCAGATACCGTGTATTACACCATTGAAGGAGGAAACCATGCTCAGTTTGGTGACTACGGTCATCAAAAGGGAGACGGTGAGCCCACAGTCAACGAAGAGGACCAGTTGAAACAGACGGCCAAAACGTTATTATCCTGGTTAGATACGATCAAGTAGTCTAATTTCAGCGGAGGTGAAGGTGAGTGGCTTTCCTACAGGTGCAGGGAAAGAATATCCTCTGCAGGGCAATTCTGTTTGACAAAGATGGAACCTTGCTGGATTTTCTTCAATTATGGGGGCCTTGGGCTGAGAGTATGCTCATGCAAATGCAAGTATGGATGCGAGAACGTGATGCCTCCTTTACCGTGGAACTCGAACATGTGCTTGGTACGGTTCATGATTCGGAAGGTTATCTCAGCGGCTACGATGTGCAAGGGCCGCTCGCCATTGCAACTGTAGATGAATGTAACGGCTGGCTGGCAGGACAGCTCTATGCTGCCGGTACGCCATGGAATGAAGCCATTACAACGATACGCCGGTTTTCAAGCATAGCGATGAAGTCTGTAAGAGCGCGGAAATCCGCTGAACCTATGCCTGGATTACTGGACTTACTGCAACGTTGTAAGGAAGCAGGCATTCAGCTTGCAGTGGTGACTTCCGACAGTACATCAGCGGCTGAAGCACATCTGGACTGGATGGGCATTCGTTCCTTTTTCAGTACAATTGTAGGCTGTGACCGGGTAAGTCGTGGCAAACCCGATGGGGAATCATTCCTGCTAGCTTGCCGGGAATTATCTGTTCCGCCTCATGAGGCTGTAGTCATTGGAGATAGCAACGGTGATATGCAAATGGGACGCCATGCAGGAGCAGCATATTCATTGGGGTACTGTCCGGAATTGAATCAGGGCGCGCATTTACATGACGCTGATGTCGTATTACGTCACTATGATGAATTAAGTGTTTTATTATAGATGCTGTTCTGTGTTCGTATAATTTAAGGGAAATCAAAGGAGGAGAGAGAGGATGAATGAAACAGAGCAACTGGCTGCCTGGATTCAGGAGAGTTCACGCATTGTTTTTTTCGGAGGAGCCGGAACTTCAACGGAAAGCGGGATTCCCGACTTTCGCTCGGCAGCAGGACTGTATCAGACAGAACAGCACTCCCCTTATCCTCCGGAGGAACTGTTAAGCCGACATTTTTTTGATCAGCATGCTGATATTTTCTATGACTTTTACCGTGGGAAAATGCTTCATCCCGATGCGGAACCGAATGGCTGTCACCGTTTACTCGCCAAGCTGGAGCAAGAGGGCAAACTTCATGCTGTCATTACTCAAAACATAGATGGTCTACATCAAAAGGCAGGCAGCAGTCACGTGCTGGAGCTTCACGGTTCGGTTCATCGCAATGCTTGTATGGATTGCAAACAGTTCTATTCGTTGCATGACATTATTCAATCCAAAGAGGTTGTACCTCGCTGCACCTCATGCGGCGGCGTCATCAAACCGGATGTCGTACTATACGAAGAAGAACTGGATCAGACAACGTTATATCATGCCATCGATGCCTTGTCTTCAGCAGATTTACTGCTGGTAGGAGGAACATCACTGACAGTCTATCCGGCGGCTCAATTGATTACGTATTTTCAAGGAAAACATACCGTTCTGCTTAACGCCACACCAACCGCTTACGATCATCGTGCAGACTTGTTGATTACAGAGCCCATTGGAGAGGTAATGAATAGGGTAGAACAACTTCTGCGCTAAAAAATGGACTGAATTACTGCATCCTCGGGCTAAGGCTTGGATCCGGATGTGCGAACCTGTAGAAAGAAGGGATTCATAATGGTCTATGTAGCTGCTGATACACGCTATGAAACGATGAAATATAACCGCGTGGGACGTTCGGGCCTCAAGCTGCCAGCGATTTCACTCGGACTGTGGCATAATTTTGGTGGAATTAACAGTGTAGAGAATGGACGCAACATGATTACACGTGCGTTTGATCTAGGCATTACACATTTTGATCTGGCAAACAATTATGGCCCACCTGCAGGCTCAGCAGAGCAGATGTTTGGCCAGGTGCTGGCTCAGGATTTGAAATCTTACCGCGATGAATTGATTATCTCCACCAAAGCCGGATACTATATGTGGCCTGGGCCTTATGGTGAATGGGGTTCTCGCAAATACTTGATTTCCAGTCTGAATCAAAGTCTGACTCGAATGGGACTAGATTATGTGGATATATTTTATTCACATCGTTATGATCCGGATACGCCGCTTGAAGAGACGATGATGGCACTCGATCATATTGTCCGTTCAGGCAAGGCACTCTATGTTGGCATTTCCAATTATCCTGCTGAGCAAACGAAACAGGCGGCCGAGATACTGAAAAGCCTGGGTACACCGCTGCTGATTCATCAGCCAAGGTACTCCATGCTGGATCGCTGGATTGAGGATGGGCTTCAGGATGTGCTAGATGAGTATGGAGCAGGTAGTATTGCGTTCTGTCCATTGGAGCAAGGTGTGCTCACGAACAAATATTTGAACGGCATTCCGGAAGATTCCCGCGCCAAAGGGCCTTCTGTATTTCTGAATGAAAATAATATTTCTCCAGAAACACTGCGTAAGGTACGTGCCCTGAATCAGATTGCGGCAGCCCGCGGACAGAGCCTCGCCCAGTTCGCACTGGCATGGGTACTGCGCAATGGAAGAGTCACGTCTGCGTTAATTGGCGCAAGCCGTCCGTCTCAGATTGAAGAGAACGTAGCTGCGCTTAGTCAGCTGGAGTTTTCCACAGAGGAACAGGAACGGATTGAGTCGATTTTGCGACCGGAGTCTACGAACAAAAATAAGGATTAGAACCTGTCCCATATGTGGGGAGTGTTCAGAAATAAATCATACACAAAAGGTGCATCTTAGCCATAAAGGCAAGATGCACTTTTTCATTTTAAACAGGTGGTCCTAATTCAGTTATTCCGTTTTTTGTTCATACTTACGATGTGATATGATCCTCTCTTTTATGTGAATAAGTGGTTTACGTACCCTTTGAAGGTGACGGACGCGCAAGCAGTTTGTCCCGGTAGAGGCTTGGTGCCTCCCCGTGGAATCGTTTGAACTGTTTGGAAAAATATAAGGCATCGGGCATACCCACAGATGCGGATACTTGCTCGATAGACAAGTCTGGACGTTCCCGCAGCAATTGACGTGACTTGTCGATCCGAAGTTTCAACAAATAGGTTACAGGGGTGAGTCCGGTTTCCTGTTTGAAAATTCGTGAAAGATATGCACGGTTATATCCTAGGCTCTCCGACATTTGTTCAATGGATACGGGGTAAGCGTACTGCGTGGACATATATTGAATCATCTGTTTCACCGTGCGCCGTATGGAGGATTCTCCTGATGTCAACGGTTGCCCTTCGGAAAGGTGATTCTGAGCCTCAGCTAAAATCATATACAGTGTACCTAGTGAGGTATAATGGGCACTTTCCTTACGCTCGGCAAAAGCATCCTGCATGACGGACAACCAATTGGATATGTCACACGATGTACCAGCGTGAAAAACAGATTTCTCGGGCCTGAACCCGGCCTGTGCGACATGCTGTGCCGCTTCACTGCCTGTAAAGGCAATCCAGCGGTATTGCCACGGCTTGCGGGCATGGGACTGGTAGCTTACCAGTTGGCCCGGATGGATCAAAAAACAATCACCTGCGGCGAGATCGTAGGTGTGCCGTTCCGTACGGAACGTGCCGGCTCCCTTTTCTACATAATGCAAAAGATAATAATCATATAACTTCGGTCCGAGCGCGTGTCCTGGAAGGGTCTGGCTTGCACCGGCAAACAGGACATGCAATCCCCCTTGGTTGTGATAGACGGGATTCGAGGCAACGGAATAACTAAGTGCTCCGCTTTTGCCTGTGGGTGTTTCCTGCTGTGAGGAACGGAGGCTGGACGAATTGCTAATGTTATGGGATGTTTCAGCCGCGTTAGCTTTGGATTCCTTCATATATGTTCCTTCTTTCCATGATATCAAGCCTCAGTCATTAAACTCATTATAGGATTAAAGGTCACATTTATCCATATGAATCACACATGGTTTCATTTCAAGAGAGATCGCTCCATTGTATAATAACATTAAGAAAACCACAACAAAGAGGCGAGGTGCATCAGCTTTGAATGCAACTGATTTGCAACAAAAGTTTATTGAGAAGTACGGAGAAAGTGGAGCGGACATCCGTGTGTTCCATGCCCCTGGGCGTGTGAACCTGATCGGTGAACATATCGACTATAATGGTGGTTATGTGCTCCCGGCCGCGCTAGAGTTTGGTACAACGTTACTCATTCGTGAACGTACGGATAACCAATTACAGCTGGCTTCCACCAATATGGCTTACGAGGGAACTCTGGACATGACCTCCATTGGTCAGGAGAGAACGGGAGAGTGGACGGACTACCCGGTAGGTGTCATGGCACAACTGCAGGGGAAAGGTGTCCAAGTGACAAGGGGGTATGATTTCCTATACCATGGCGAGATTCCGAATGGCGCAGGACTTTCCTCATCAGCATCTCTGGAGGTTCTCACCGGGTATGCGCTTCAATCCATGGAAGGGGTACCCGACATTGACACCGTGCAGCTTGCGCTTTTGTCCCAGAAAGCAGAGAATGAGTTTGTTGGTGTCAACTGCGGTATCATGGATCAGTTTGCTGTAGCCAACGGGGCTAAGGATCATGCGATTCTCCTGATGTGTGATACGCTGGAGTACGAGAAGGTTCCTTTCCGTACAGGTGCTTACAAATTGATTATCGGGAACACAAATAAACGTCGTGGTTTGGTCGATTCGGCATACAATGAGCGGCGCTCCCAATGCGAGCAGGCACTTGCCATTTTGAAGGAACAGCTGCCTGCACTGAATTACCTGGCTCAATTGAAGCCGGAGCAGTTTGATACCTTACAGGATCAGATCAAGGATGAGAAAGTCAGACAACGTGCTCAGCACGTTGTGGAAGAAAACGCGCGTGTGCTCTCCTCAGTCGAGGCTTTGCGGAACGACGATCTGCATACGTTTGGACAATTGATGAATGCTTCGCATGAATCGCTGCGTGACTTGTATGAAGTTAGCTGTAGCGAACTGGATGTTATGGTGGAAGAAGCTCAGCGGATTCCAGGGACATTAGGGGCACGTATGACGGGTGCTGGTTTTGGCGGATGTACGGTGTCTCTGGTGCATGAGAAGGATGTTGAACGTTTTGTGAGTGAAGTCGGAGCAGCGTATGAAGCACGTACGGGTCTCAAAGGTGATTTCTATGTGTGTGGAGTAGGCGAAGGTGTTAACGAACTCAAGGAGGCGAAGTAAAATGGCAATTTTGGTAACAGGTGGAGCAGGATATATTGGTTCGCATACGGTGGCAGCATTGCTTGAACGTGGCGAAGAAGTCGTTGTACTGGATAACTTGCAAACAGGACATCGCGAGGCATTGCTGGGCGGTAAGTTGTATGAAGGTGATTTGCGTGACAAGGAAATCTTGACGAAGCTGTTTGCGGAAAATTCAATTGATGCCGTCATTCACTTTGCGGCGAATTCGCTGGTTGGCGAGAGCATGAAAGAACCTGCTAAATACTACGATAATAACGTATTTGGCACACTTTGCCTGCTGGAAGCGATGAATGCAGCGAATGTACGTCGAATCGTCTTCTCTTCTACAGCAGCAACCTACGGGGAGCCGGAGAAAGTGCCAATCGAAGAGAGTGACCGTACAGAACCTACGAATGTTTATGGTGAAACCAAATTGATGATGGAGCGCATGATGTCCTGGTTCGACAAAGTGCAAGATATCAAATACGTTTCCCTGCGTTACTTCAATGCAGCCGGTGCACACGAAAGTGGCAAAATCGGTGAAGATCATCAGCCGGAAAGTCACTTGATTCCGCTTGTATTGCAAACTGCACTGAAACAACGTTCGCATATCGCCGTATTTGGTGATGACTATGCAACAGAAGATGGCACATGTGTCCGTGACTATATCCACGTTAGCGATCTGGCTGATGCGCATCTGCGTGCAGTAGATTACCTGCGCAAAGGGGAGAACAGCAACGTGTTCAACCTGGGTAACGGCACTGGATTCTCCGTGAAACAAGTGATCGAAACAGCGAAAAAAGTGACAGGCTTGGATATCCCGGTTGTTCAGGAGCCACGTCGTGCAGGTGATCCGGCTGTGCTGGTGGCATCGTCTGCGAAAGCCAGATCTGTTCTGGGATGGAATCCGAAATGGACAAATCTCGAAGATGTGATTCAAAGCGCATGGAACTGGCATCAATCCCGTCCAGAAGGCTACGGAAAAAACTAGGAGGCGAACATCTTATGTCACAGACTCAACCTGGAGCAGAGGCCACAGAGCGTACACCCGAGCAGCAGGAAGCACTGCATGCCATTGAGCGTCTGGTTGCATTTGCCTTACAGAAAAAACTGATTGAGGAAGCGGACTATGATTATAGCCGCAACCTGCTGATGGAACAGTTCGGATTCTCGGAGCCATACGCCGGTGAACTTGATACATCAATCCCTGATAGTCCGCAGACCATGCTGGACACGTTAATTGATTATGGATATACCATTGGACTTATTCCTGAAAATAGCGACACGTTCCGTGACCTGCTGGATGCAAAAATTATGGGTCATCTGATGGCACGCCCATCAGAAATTGTGCGTGCTTTCCGCCATACGGAGCAGGCGGAAGGCATTGAGGCGGCAACATCGCAATTTTATGACTTGTCCATTAACTCGAACTACATCCGAATGGATCGCGTATCCAAGAATGTCTATTGGACACGGGATACCGCTTATGGCGAGATGGAGATCACGATCAACCTTTCGAAGCCGGAGAAAAGTCCGAAGGAAATCGCTATGGCGAAGCTGCTTCCCCCTCCGGTATATCCGAAATGTCAGCTGTGCCGTGAAAATGTAGGTTATGCTGGTCGTGTGAATCACCCGGCTCGCCAGAACCTGCGTGTCATTCCGCTACAGCTTAACAATGAGCCGTGGTTGTTCCAATACTCACCGTACGTGTATTACAATGAGCACTGCATTATTTTCCATCATGATCATGTGCCGATGAAACTGACGAAGGATACCTTGCGCAGACTGCTTGCTTTTGTTCAGGAATATCCACATTACTTTATCGGGTCTAACGCTGATCTTCCGATCGTGGGCGGTTCGATTCTGACCCATGACCACTTCCAGGGTGGACGTCATACGTTTGCCATTCAAAACGCACAGCCAGAGGCGGTCTTCCGTCACGCGGATGCACCAGGGCTGACACTTAGCCTTGTGAAATGGCCGATGTCCGTGATGCGTCTGCATTCACATGATCCTGCGGAATTGCTAGAAGCAGGTAACGCGGTCTACGAAGCATGGAAAGTCTACAGTGACTCCGCAGTAGAGATCGAAGCATTTAGTGAGATCGATGGGGAAAAGGTACCTCATAACACGGTAACACCGATTGTTCGCCGCAGTGCGGATGGTGGGTTTGAGATGGACCTCGTTTTACGTAACAACCGTACAAATGACGAGCACCCAGAAGGCATTTTCCACCCACACCGCGAGATGCATCATCTGAAAAAAGAAAACATCGGCTTGATCGAAGTCATGGGGCTGGCTATTTTACCGGGACGTCTTAAAGAAGAACTGGATGGTATTGCTGACATCTTGGCGGGAAATACAGAGCTTGCTGAAGCCGCCCAGGCAACAGATCATGAACTGAACAAACATTTACCGTGGACAGAAGAGTTGAAGCAGGAGCATGGCTCCAGCTTGACGAAGGAAGAAGCGGTTGCACTTGTACAACAGCAGGTTGGTTTGAAATTTTCTGAAATTCTTGAGCATGCAGGTGTGTACAAACATGATGAAGCAGGACGTCAGGCATTCCGCCGGTTCGTTAGCAGCATGGGGTATACCGAGTAAGAAGATCATTTGGCATCCGTTCAATAGCGAACGGGTGCTTTTTGGTATGGATTGAGGTGTATAATGGAGTAAGGAAACGATAGAAGAATAGAGTAGAACGAAGAACAATCCAATACATAGGAAAAAGGGGACATTCATATGGAAAAGCAGCCGCTTAATCTTTCATTTATTTCAGATGCCAAGGAACTTAAAAGCATGGTTGGAGAATCCAGCGAACGTGTCCGTAACAAAGTAATACCATTTGTCGATTCGCATGTTCAGAATTTTATCACGAAGTCACCGTTATTTTTCTTGTCCACTTCGGATCAGGGTGGGAAAAGTGATGTATCTCCGCGCGGGGATGAATCCGGATTCGTTCGTGTATTGGACTCGCATCGATTAGTTTACCCGGAACGCCCAGGAAATCGACGGATCGATTCCTTGTTGAACATCTTGTCAGATCCAGGGGTAGGTATGTTATTTGTAATCCCAGGTTTGAATGAAGTACTTCGTATTAATGGAACAGCTCGGATTACAAAGGATGAAGAATTTATCACAAGCATGAACTGGGAAGGTAAAACGATTGGAGCAGCCGTCATTGTTGAAGTCGAGGAATGTTTCATCCATTGTCCGCGGGCTTTCAATCAGGCAGGGCTGTGGGACGCCTCAACTTGGGCAAAATCGGAAGAATTGCCATCCGTCAATGAGCTTTTTCAGGCACATTTGAAGATTAACGGCTTGAACTAAAGTGAGCAGCTATCGATTTGTTTTTCTGTAAAAGGGGTACTATAATTGAGGTTGCACTAAAAATTAAACTCCCTTGGAGGCGATTATAGATCATGAGATCTTTTCAATTTTATAACCCAACTCGTCTAATCTTCGGTAAAGGCCAGCTCGAAGCGCTGAAAACCGAAGTGCCGAAATACGGCAAACGGGTTCTGCTTGTATATGGCGGTGGAAGCATCAAACGTAGCGGACTGTATGATCAAGTACTTGGTTTGCTCAAGGAAATCGGAGCAGAAGTAACGGAGCTCGCAGGTGTAGAGCCGAATCCGCGTCTTTCTACTGTTCACAAAGGGGTAGACCTTTGTAAAACGAATGATATTGAGCTCATCCTGGCTGTTGGTGGCGGTAGTGTGCTCGATTGTGCCAAAGCTATTGCCGTTGGAGCGAAATACGATGGGGATATGTGGGACTTTGCACAGCGTAAAGCTGTTGCACAAGACGCACTTCCACTCGGCACAGTGCTTACCATGGCAGCAACCGGTTCAGAGATGAACTCCGGTTCCGTAATCACAAACCAAGAAACACAAGAGAAACTGGGATGGGGCAGTGCGCATTCTTTCCCTGCATTCTCCATTCTTGATCCTGTAAATACATACACGGTACCGAAGGATCAAACGGTATACGGTATGGTGGACATGATGTCTCACGTATTGGAGCATTATTTCCATCTCGATCCGAATACACCTGTTCAACTCGGCTTCTGCGAGACGATTTTGCGTACAGTTATGGAAGCAGCTCCTCGTTTAGTGGATGACCTAGAGAACTACGAACTTCGTGAAACGATTCTGTATTGCGGAACGATGGCGCTTAACGGTGTGCTGAACATGGGACTTGCAGGAGACTGGGCAACGCACAATATCGAACATGCGGTATCAGCAGTTTATGATATCCCGCATGGAGGCGGCCTTGCAATTCTGTTCCCGCACTGGATGAGACATAACCTTGATGTGAAGGTAGATCGTTTCAAACGCCTTGCGATCAACGTGTTTGACGTGAACCCTGAAGGTAAATCCGACAGACAGATTGCCGAGGAGGGCATTGATGCGCTCAGCAAGTTCTGGACATCCATTGGTGCACCAAACCGTCTGGCTGACTATGATATTGATGACAGTCAGATCGAGGTTATGGCGGATAAAGCGATGCTGTTTGGGCCGTTCGGTAACTTCAAAAAGCTGCAGCGTGAAGATGTGGTATCCATTTACAAAGCCTCGCTATAGTTGAAATGAGAAGCTTGGCATGAAAGCTTAACATCCATTGGAAAATACGGACATAAACGCAAGTCTCCTTTTGGAGGCTTGCGTTTTTTATATTGGACTATTGTGAATACTTCTGTCATTCCGAACCTTGAGTTTGCATGGACAAGAGAAATGGAGCATTCCTGAATATTATATTGCTAATACCCATTAGCGGTTCCTCAAGACATCTAAGGAAAGATTTTGAAACATTTTGCCTGGATGTACGTATTTATTTACATGTGGAATGCACAGTTGGGAGAATTTGCAGCAGAGAGAGGAGGAAGAGGGGATGGAAGCAATCTATTGGGGATGTCTCATCGGAGGTGCTGTTTTTGCTATCGTTAGTCTGGTGCTGGGTGACTTGATTGACGGTTTGCTCGACGGTGCTTTCGAAATGCCTGGTGTTGATTTTTTTAAACCTGTTGTACTGGCGGGTTCCATCACTGCTTTTGGTGGAGCGGGCATATTACTGACGCGGTACAGCTCTCTTAGTGTGACGTCGAATCTGATCTTATCCCTGTTGATCGGTATTGCTGCAGCCATGCTGGTATTCTTTGCATATATCAAGCCGATGCGTAACAGCGATGTTTCTATTGGTTTTTCTATGAAAGAATTATCCGGAAAAATCGGAGAAATCACCATTCCGGTGCCGGAACAAGGGTTTGGTGAAGTGATGATCCGTTTCGCTTCCGGTAGTACAACTCAAACGGCGTCCAGTTTTGAACAGCTCCCCATAGCGGCGGGAGCGCGAGTGGTCGTCATCGATGTGGTGGATGGCGTATTACGCGTATCGGAGTGGGAAGAAAACGTACTTAATGAAGTCTAATGTCACAACAGAAATGTAAAGGTTGAAGAGCCTTGACGGTGGAAGAGGTTCAAATACTTACGAGATAAGGGGAGAGATGTGAATGATTGAAAATTTGGATTGGGATGTATTGTTGATTCCTGTAATTGTGGTGGGAGTTATTCTGATATTGGGTTTGGCTTTCTGGGCCAGATATAAGACGGTTGGGCCAGATGAAGCCATGATCGTGACAGGTTCGTTTCTTGGAAATAAAAATATATCGGATGACGACTCAGGTCGTAAAATTAAAATTGTTCGTGGCGGCGGTGCATTTATCCTGCCGGTGTTCCAGCAATCCGAGTTTATCTCATTGTTATCCCACAAGCTGGATGTCTCCACTCCTGAGGTATACACGGAACAAGGTGTTCCGGTAATTG
This sequence comes from Paenibacillus sp. 2TAF8, assembly GCF_052114825.1. NCBI lineage: Bacteria > Bacillati > Bacillota > Bacilli > Caryophanales > Paenibacillaceae > Paenibacillus > Paenibacillus sp. 2TAF8. The sequence goes on along the minus strand of NZ_JBFRFN010000003.1, from coordinate 267,868 downwards.
CTGATGGTGTAGCCATTATCAAGGTCGGGGGTGCTGTTGAGGACGTTGCTACGGCAGCCGAGCAATTCATCGGGAAACCTGTAGAAGCGCTGAGAAGCGAAGCACAGGAGGTGCTAGAGGGGCATTTGCGGGCCATCCTCGGTACAATGACGGTGGAAGAAGTGTATCGGAACCGGGATCGATTTGCGCAAGAGGTTCAAGGCGTAGCAGCTAGAGATTTGAAAAAAATGGGACTGCAGATTGTCTCTTTCACGATCAAAGATGTCCGTGACAAGCAGGGCTACCTTGATGCATTAGGTAAACCAAGAATTGCAGCCGTGAAGCGGGATGCCGAGATTGCTGAAGCGGAAGCGATGCGGGATGCACGTATTCAGAAGGCAAACGCGGAAGAACAGGGTCAAAAAGCGGAGTTGCTGCGTGATACCAATATCGCCGAGGCTGCCAAAGAGAAAGAACTGAAAGTGGCGACATTTAAGCGGGATCAGGATACTGCAAAAGCGGAAGCCGATCAGGCCTATCACATTCATGAAGCTCGTGCTAGACAGACCGTAGTGGAAGAAGAAATGAAAGTTGAACTCGTACGTAAAGAACGGGAGATTGACTTGCAAGCAAAAGAAATTATCGTACGCGAGAAGCAGTATGATGCGGAAGTGAAGAAAAAGGCCGAAGCAGATCGTTATGCAGTCGAGCAGGCAGCGGAGGCTGACAAAGCGAAAAGAATGCGTGAAGCCGATGCAGTACAGTATTCCATTGAAACACATGCCAAGGCTACAGCTGAACAAAAGCGTCTGGAAGGTCAGGCTATGGCGGACGCGGAACTTGCCAAAGGTACAGCAGATTCAGAAGTTATTCGTTTACGTGGTCTTGCAGAAGCTGAAGCGAAAGAAAAACTGGCAGAAGCATTCCAGAAATTTGGTGAAGCAGCAGTACTCGATATCATCGTCAAAATGTTGCCTGAACTTGCTGGTAAAATTGCTGAGCCAATCTCGGCTATTGATAAGTTGACGGTAGTAGATACAGGTAAAGGCGAGGGGGCTACACGTGTCAGCAACTACGTTACGGAACTGATGGCTACTGCACCTGAGATGTTGAAAAGCGTGTCAGGTATCGACGTGGAGCAGCTGATCAAAGGGCTGACCAAACCGAAAACAGCTACACCAGTGGCTGTGCCATCGAGTGAAGCTGTAAAAGAGACGTCACCTATTATCGAGAGCTTTGTGGAGCGTAGCGATAGTAAAGAGTAAGAAATGGTAGCGTAATTACATGGCTGGTCTATTGACCTTAAGGCGAATTTTTGTTACTTTTTAAGCGAGACGTCCGGCGCGGTTTGCCCGCTCCGGATGTTTTTTTGATTTAGTTTGAAGATGTGTCAGACACATCCAAGATGGTGTGAAAAAAGAGGTGCAAAAATGAGCAGCCTGCATGTAGCTAAAGCGCTAAATAATAATGTAATTATTGCACAGCATCCTGAGCATGGCGAGGTTGTTGTCATCGGCAAGGGGATCGGCTTTAATCGGAAGCCGAGTGATGGCATCCCGCTGACCGCTGTGGAGAAGATGTTTATTTTGAAGAACCAGCAGGAACAGGAGCAGTACAAACAGCTTCTTCCGCAGGTAGATGAAGCTTTGATCGAGATTATTAATGAAGTCATCACGTATATCGCCGAGCGTACAGACGTTCAGCTTAATGAACATATTCATATTGCCTTAACAGATCATATCTCATTTGCGCTAAAACGCAAAGAACAGGGGATTGTCATTCAAAACCCGTTTTTATATGAAACAAGGGAGATTTACCCGGAAGAATACCGGATGGGTGAATATGCAGTTCGTCTAATTAAGGAAAAAATGGGTGTGGACCTGGGGCAGGATGAGATTGGTTTTGTGGCTCTGCATATCTACAGCGCGATGACGAATCAGAACATTTCCCAAGTGCGAGAGCATTCTCAATTAATTACGGATTTGGTAAACCTGGTTGCAGACCAACTGGACTATTCTTTTGAAACACAGTCACTGGACTATTCCCGTCTGTTAACTCATCTTCGGTTTGCTTTGGAGCGCATACGCCGTGGAGACAAAGTGGAAGAGCTGCACAAGCTCGATTCTTTGCTCAAATTGGAATATCCCGAAATGTACTCGCTTGCATGGAAGCTGACCAAAGTGATGGAAAAACGCTTGAAATTGCCTGTGTATCCGGCAGAAGTTGGTTATCTAACGATACATCTGCAACGACTGAATCAGCGGAAAGAAGAAGAGAATAAGTGAAATCATGTCAGAAATTTTAACAAAATTACGTTTTTCTCTGTAAAGGCTTGCAATGCGTTTGAAGTGGTGCTACAATGGTGACCGTAATCAAGCAACTGAATAAACATAAGCGACGTGTTACTGACTCGATCAGGCATGAGTTAATTAGAGTGTGATTGTTCTACCTTATTAAGGGTATGCTATACCCTAAGGTTGGCACAGCTCACTTTTATTAGTTCATGCCTTTTTTGTGTTCCCTTGCTTGCATCACGACATACACATTTGAAATTGAAAGGAAGAATACAACGCCATGTTTAAGAAGCTTTTTGGTGTATTGCAAAGAGTAGGTAAAGCTCTCATGTTGCCTGTAGCGATTCTTCCAGCCGCAGGTTTGCTGCTCGGAATCGGTAACATGTTGGTGAATCCAGATTTCTTGCAATATGCGACTGCGCTTGATACCCCTTGGGTAAACTCGATTGCAACTATTATGATGAATGCAGGTCAGATCGTATTTGACAATCTGGCATTGTTATTTGCTGTAGGGGTGGCAGTTGGACTTGCTGGTGGTGAAGGTGTTGCAGGACTTGCAGCGATCATCGGTTACCTAGTTATGAATGTGACTTTAGGTTCTGCGGTAGGTGTTACGCCTGCTATGATCGGCAAAGTACCTGGGTATGCAAGTGTCCTGGGTATTCCTACATTAAGCACAGGGGTGTTTGGGGGTATCATTATTGGTATCGCCGCAGCACTGTGTTACAATCGGTTCTTCAAAATTGAACTACCATCTTACCTTGGATTCTTCGCAGGTAAACGTTTTGTTCCTATTGTCACTTCAGTAGTTTCCCTGCTGTTAGGGTTGCTGCTCGTGGTCATCTGGCCACCAATCCAGAACGGATTAAATGCTATTTCTCACTTCATGGTAGATACCAGCCCGACCTTGTCGGCCTTTATCTTCGGTGTTGTAGAACGGTCACTGATTCCGTTTGGTCTGCATCACATTTTCTACTCCCCATTCTGGTTTGAATTCGGTGAGTATGTGAACAAAGCGGGTGAAGTGATCCGCGGAGACCAAAAAATCTTCTTCAGTCAGTTGCGTGATGGTGTAGCGTTGACTGCGGGAACGTTCCAAGTGGGTAAATTCCCATTCATGATGTTCGGTTTGCCAGCAGCCGCACTTGCGATGTACCATGAAGCAAGACCTGAGCATAAAAAATATGTTGCGGGTATCATGGGTTCAGCTGCACTGACATCATTCCTGACAGGGATCACAGAACCACTTGAGTTCTCTTTCCTGTTCGTAGCACCGATTTTGTTTGCGGTACACTGTATCTTTGCTGGTCTGTCTTTCATGACGATGCAATTGCTTGATGTCAAAATCGGGATGACCTTCTCAGGCGGTTTCATTGACTTCCTGATCTTTGGTATCATTCCAAACCGTACACCATGGTGGGACGTTATTATCGTCGGTTTGATTCTTGCTGTGATCTATTACTTCGGATTCCGATTGATCATTCGCAAGTTCAATCTCAAAACACCTGGACGTGAGGAAGCATCTGCGGAAACAGCATCCGGCGGTTCTTCAGGTTCCACGGACGATCTGCCTCACAATATTCTTGAAGCCTTTGGCGGTAAGGAAAACATTAAACATCTGGATGCATGTATTACTCGTTTGCGGATTGAAGTGAATGAGAAATCAAATGTACAAAAAGATCGTTTGAAACAATTAGGTGCATCTGGTGTGCTTGAAGTGGGTAATAATGTTCAAGCCATCTTCGGAACACGTTCCGATACGATTAAGTCCCAAATGCAAGATATCATTGCAGGGCGTACACCTGCGCCGACTCCAGCTGCTGATGTTAAACCTACTCCTGAAGAGGAGAAAGCACAGGGAGAACAAGGTGAACGCATTGTAGCAGAGGATATCGTGATGCCAGTCAATGGTGAGCTGATGGATATTACGAATGTACCTGATCCGGTCTTTGCTGAAAAAATGACAGGTGACGGGTTCGCCATTTTGCCACATGACGGAACGATTACTTCTCCTGTGTATGGTAAAGTATTTAATGTATTTCCAAGCAAACATGCCGTGGGCATTATGTCTGACGGTGGTAAGGAAGTGCTTGTTCATATAGGTGTGAATACGGTGAAACTGAAAGGTCAAGGTTTCAACGTACTGGTTCAGGAAGGGGACCTGGTATCAGCAGGTCAACCGATTATGGAAGTGGACCTGGAGTATGTGAAAGCCAACGCTCCATCGATCATTTCTCCTGTCATCTTCACCAACCTGCCAGAAGGCTCCACCGTCACTTTGAAAAAGAGTGGCGTGCTCAAAATTGGCGATCAGCCGATCATTGAGATAAAATAAGAACTGTTCCAACGATGGCAAGCAAGTGTAAATATATGCAATGCCTAAACTAAACTACTGAAAGCGAGATGATTGTAATGCAACAAACATTCAGAATTACAGACGAAGATGGTATCCACGCACGTCCGGCAACTGCCCTGGTTAATACAGCAAACAAATTCAAAGGTGCTGAATCCTTCGCAGAAGCTAACGGCAAAAAAGTAACATTGAAATCCATTCTGGGCGTTCTTTCCCTCGGTCTGGAGCAAGGTGACACCATCAGCATTATCGTTGAAGGTGAAGGCGAAGCTGAAGCACTTCAAGCTTTGACAGATGTTATGGTGAACGAAGGGTTGGGCGAAATTAATGCTTAATGTTTCCGGGATCGCGGCTTCGGCGGGTATTGCTATCGCCAAGGCGTTTATCTTGGAGCATCCTGACTACTCTGTAGAAAAACGCCAGATTAACGACGTTGACGCAGAGATCGCTAAACTTGACTCAGCGCTGGGTAAATCCCGCGCTGAGCTTGAGGCGATCAAAGAGCGTACTTTACAAGAGCTTGGCGAGAAGAAAGCGGAGATTTTTGCATCACATTTGCTTATCCTAGATGACCCGGAACTGATTGATCCGGTGAAAGCGAAGATTGCTGATGACATGATCAATGCAGAATTCGCATTGAATGAAACAGCTTCCCAGTTCATCTCGATGTTCGAAAACATGAAGAGTGCATACCTGCAAGAGCGTGCTGCGGATATGCGTGACGTTACGAAGCGTGTGCTAAATCACTTGCTTGGCATCGACTTCATGAGCCCGGCTGAAATCAGTGAAGAAGTGATTGTGCTTGCAGAGGATTTAACACCTTCTGACACAGCCCAATTGAACCGCCAATATGTTAAAGGTTTCGCGACCAACATTGGTGGACGTACTTCTCACTCGGCCATCATGGCTCGTTCCCTTGAGATTCCGGCTGTTGTTGGAACGAAAGACATCCTGGCTCAAGCGAAACAAGGAGACCTGATCATTGTTGATGGTCTGGATGGTCAAGTCCTGGTTAACCCTACGGACGACGTCGTTGCTGAATACCGTGCCAAACAGGAACAGTATGATGCACAGCGTGCGGAGTGGAGAAAACTGCGTGACGAACCAACCGTAACGGTGGACAACGTTCATGTGGAACTGGCTGCAAACATCGGTACACCGAATGATGTAACAGGTGTATTGGAGAATGGCGGCGAAGCGGTAGGTTTGTACCGTACCGAGTTCTTGTATATGGGCAGAGACAAGCTTCCTTCCGAGGATATTCAGTACAATGCTTACAAAGCGGTACTTGAAAAAATGGAAGGCAAACCTGTCGTAGTTCGTACACTCGACATTGGCGGAGACAAAGAGCTTCCTTATCTGGATCTGCCAAAAGAAATGAATCCATTCCTCGGCTTCCGCGCAGTTCGTCTGTGCTTGGACCGTCTGGATATCTTCCGTACCCAATTGCGTGCGTTGCTGCGTGCAAGTGTACACGGAAACTTGCGTGTCATGTTCCCAATGATCGCAACACTGGGTGAATTCCGTGAAGCCAAAGCTGTCCTGCTCGAAGAGAAGGACAAGCTGGTTGCTGAAGGTATCGCTGTTTCTGACAGCATTCAACTCGGTATCATGGTCGAAATTCCATCAACAGCTGTAATGGCGGATCAATTCGCCAAAGAAGTGGACTTCTTCAGTATCGGTACCAACGATCTGATTCAGTACACGATGGCTGCTGACCGGATGAACGAGCGTGTATCTTATCTGTACCAACCATATAACCCAGCCATTTTGCGTTTGGTCAAAATGGTTATCGATGCAGCGCATCGTGAAGGTAAATGGGCTGGCATGTGCGGTGAGATGGCAGGAGACGAAACAGCAATTCCATTGCTGCTTGGTCTTGGACTGGATGAGTTCAGCATGAGTGCAACTTCCATTCTGCCAGCGCGTAGCCAAATCACCAAATTGTCCCGTGCGGACATGCAGGAACTGGCTGCCAAAGCTTTGGAAATGCAAACCGCTGAACAAGTCGTTGAACTCGTTCAAAGCATTCAAGCGTAATTTTGCCGGAGCTTCCTCCGGATTTGAGGTCTTTCTTTTTCCGATAAAGGCTGCATTGATGCAGCAATATTGCCGGTGTCCACGATCCAGTGGGGGCCGGCTTTTTTTGTTGACGTGCGAAACAATGGCTGGTGTTACAAATGTTATAGAAAGATAAAGAAAATCCCCTTGTGAGAATGAGAGAATGCCTCATCATACATAAGGGGATTACATAGATAGCTTGCGCTTATCATCGGATTATTCTTATGAACAAGGAGATCCAGAAATCGGGGGATGACAGTCATTGTAAGGAAGGGTTGTCATCGAAGCAGAATGTGTAAAAAATAGTTTAACTTATTTAGCTGCAAGCACAGTTTAATACAGGTTTGCGTGCTGCGGTCGTTTCATCGAGACGAGTTACCGGCGTGCCGTACGGAGCATTAAGCACCAATTCCGGTGTTTCTTCTGCTTCTTTGGCAATACGGATCATTGTATCAATAAATCCGTCGAGCGTTTCTTTGCTCTCGGTTTCCGTTGGCTCAATCATAATGCACTCCTCAACATTAAGAGGGAAGTAGATGGTTGGTGGGTGATAGCCAAAGTCCAGCAGGCGTTTGGCTACATCCAGTGTACGCACACCGTATTGTTTCAGACCCCGTCCTGACATGACAAATTCATGTTTGCATACACCCGGATACGGAATTTCGTAATGAGGTGCCAGACGAGCCATCATATAATTGGCATTCAACACAGCGCATTCGGATACACGGCGCAGACCCTCCGGTCCATAGGTACGAATGTAAGCATAGGCACGAACCAGGATGCCGAAGTTGCCATAATAAGCTTTGACCCGGCCAATCGATTGAGCTCCTTCGTAATCCAGATTGTATGCGCCCTGATCATTTTGAACAACCATCGGTTTAGGTAAGAACGGAATCAGGCGGCTTTTGACACCGACAGGTCCAGCACCAGGGCCACCACCACCGTGAGGCGTGCTCATCGTTTTATGCAAGTTCAGATGTACCACATCAAAGCCCATATCGCCGGGACGTGTGATGCCCATAATGGCATTGGAGTTAGCACCGTCATAATACAACAGTCCGCCAGCATCGTGCACGATGGAAGCAATCTCTTGAATATCCTTTTCAAACAAACCGAGCGTGTTTGGATTGGTCAGCATGAGCGCTGCGGTATCTGAACCGACTGCAGCACGCAGTGCATCCAGATCGACCAGACCGTCGGCGCGGGACGGAATGGTGACCGTTTCGAATCCGGCTACGGTTGCGCTGGCCGGGTTCGTGCCATGAGAGGAATCGGGCACGATGACTTTGGTACGCAGTTCACCACGGCTTTCGTGATAAGCCCGGATCATCATGAGTCCAGTCCATTCTCCATGTGCGCCAGCAGCAGGTTGCAGGGTGACGGCATCCATACCTGTCAGACCTGCAAGATCATTTTGCAAGGTGTGGAGTAATTCGAGAGCGCCTTGCAGGCTTGATTCATGCTGGTATGGATGGATTTTAGCAAAACCGTTGTAACGTGCTACATCTTCATTGATCTTCGGATTGTATTTCATCGTACAGGAACCGAGTGGATAAAAGCCGTTATCTACCCCGAAGTTGCGGCGGGATAATGCCGTATAGTGACGAATAACATCAACCTCGAATACTTCCGGCAACGCTGCCGCTTCCGAGCGCAGCATTTCCCGGGGAATCAACGCGTCAGCATCCTGACGGGGAACATCACATTCCGGCAAGGAATAGGCCACACGCCCAGGACTGCTCAATTCGAAAATCAGACTTTGTTCTGGAGCCGCGGACGGTGCGACTTGCGGACTGGTTGAGGTTCCTTGGGCTTGTGAGTCCATTCCAGTCTGCTGATTGACTGACTGATGTAGGTTAGATGTTTCCGGTGAAGTACCCGCAATGTTTGCTTTTGTAGTCATTTCCTGAGTCACAGCGATCCCTCCAATACACGTGCGAATTCATCGATCTCTTCTTTGCTGCGTCGCTCAGTAACAGCAATGAGCATATGTCCAGCAAGTTCCGAATAATCACGTCCGAGTTCGTAACCGCCGATGAAGCCTGCATCCAGCAGCTTCAGCTGAAGAGCATCCACATCGGTTCCTTCAGGGAGGTGGATGACGAACTCGTTAAACGTAGGGGCGGTAAAAGTGAGGCTCACTCCGGGAATAGCTGTTAACATATTTCGTGCATAGTGACTCTTCTGCAAATTCAGATCAGCAACATCAATCATGCCTTGTCTTCCCAGGGTAGACATATAGACGGAAGCACTAAGTGCTAATAATGCCTGATTTGAACAGATGTTGGACGTCGCTTTTTCGCGGCGAATGTGTTGCTCGCGGGCTTGCAGCGTCAGCACGAAGCCACGTTTGCCGTTGCGATCGGTCGTCTGGCCGACGATTCGACCAGGAATTCGGCGCATGTGAGCCTGAGATACTGCGAAGTATCCGCAAGTGGGTCCGCCGAGCGAAGCGGCGATTCCGAGGGGCTGTGCATCGCCTACAACGATGTCGGCTCCCAGCTTGCCTGGGGCTTCCAGCAAACCCAGCGACAGCGGGTTGGCACTCACCACGAGCAGTCCTTTGTGCGTGTGCACAAGGTCGGCGGCATGCTTTACATTTTCCACGGCACCGAAGAAGTTCGGGCTTTGAATCATAACCGCCGCAGTATCGTCCGAAATGGCCGCTTGCAGCGCATCCCAATCGGTAACCCCATCTTTATAACCAATCTCTACAATCTCAAGACTTAAGCCGTGTGCATACGTCTGCAGTACTTGGCGGGCTTCCGGGTGGACGGTGCGAGATACAATAAGCTGTTTGCGACGGGTAGCAGCGGCGGCAAGATTGCCTGCTTCTGCAAAAGCTGTTGCACCGTCATACATACTCGCATTGGCTACCGCCATACCTGTCAACTCGCAAATATACGACTGAAATTCAAAGATGGCTTGTAATTCTCCTTGGCTGATCTCAGGCTGATAAGGGGTGTAGGCGGTGTAAAACTCCGAACGGGAAATGACATGGTTTATGACAGAAGGGATGTGATGGTCATAGATGCCTGCGCCAAGGAAACTGGCATGTGTCTCAAAGTTGGCATTGGAGCCAGCCTGTTTAGACATATGGCGTGTTAATGCGTATTCGTCCAGCTTGGAGGAGACAGGCAGCTCGCCCTGATAACGAATCTCCTTCGGGATATCTTTGAATAAATCTTCAAGCGTATCCACGCCGATCGTGGTCAGCATTGCGCTCTGGTCTTGTTCTGTCATGGGGATGTAGCGGTGCTTGCTCATGCTTGCTCAGCTCCTTGGATAGGTGTCTTTAACGTACGTGTCCGTTTATGAAAAGGAGTCTTGACGACCTCGGCTTTTAGCTTTTTGCCACGAATCTCGATCTCCAGCGGAGTGCCTATTGCAGCATGCTTACTGTCAATTAGGGCGAGGCCTAGATTGCGCTTCAAGGTTGGGGACTGTGTACCTGTTGTCACTTCACCAATCTGAACGCCGTCCGCATATATCGGGTAATGTGGCCGCGGAATGCCGCGCTCCAGCACTTCGATGCCAATCAGCTTGCGGGCAGGGCCGTCATTTTTTTGCTGTAATAAAGCTTCGTGTCCGATAAAAGGCCCGGCGTTCAGTTTCACGAACATGCCAAGCCCAGCCTCCAGTGGAGAGATAGTGGGTGACAGCTCCTGACCGTACAAAGGCAACTTCGCTTCGAATCGCAGCGTATCACGCGCACCAAGCCCTGCTGGAACGAGGCCTACATCAGCACCGGCTTCCATCAGTCCGTTCCATACGAGAGCTGCCTGATCTGCTGCAACATATAGTTCAAAGCCATCTTCTCCGGTGTAACCGGTTCGTGATAGCAGCAGCTTTACTCCGCATACCTCGGCATGCTGTACGAAGCGGAACGGTTCGATGGAGCTTGCATCCACCTCTGAACCTGTAGCCTTCGAGAGAATATCGACCGCTAAAGGGCCTTGAAGCGCCAGCAACGCTGTTTGCTCGGAATCATTGGTCATGTTCACGCCAGGTATAATGTGCTCTTGCAACCATGCCCAGTCTTTGTCGATATTGGAGGCATTGACGACCAACATGTAGTGTTGCTCCGCCAGTTTGTAGATCAGCAGATCATCTACTACACCACCATCGGGATAACACATCAGCGTGTATTGTGCCTGACCTGGTACAGTTGCGGTCACATCGTTGGTCGTCATGGTTTGTAAAAAGGCTTCCGCCTGTTCACCCGTTACGGTGAATTCGCCCATATGGGATACATCGAACAGCCCGGCGCGCTCGCGCACGGCTCCATGCTCTTTTTGAATACCGCTAAACTGCACGGGCAACTCCCAACCGCCAAAATCAATGCAACGCACACCTTCATATTGTGCATATAGGGGGAAGAGTGGTGTTCTTAACAAATCGGACATCCAATCACCTCGTCATGGGCCTTTAGCGGGCCGAGTATAGAAAAGAGAATCTGTTAACCGGGTTTCAATTCAATTCCGTCATGTAACAATTAAAGTAACAAGTAAAGTCATAAGTATTTGATTAGTCGTTTATAAAGGCACGTTGCTAGGTAGACGATTCTAAATCCTGCAATTCATTTTTTGGGAAAAAGGAAAAGGACAGGCCAAAGAACCGGCATGCCAAGTAGCACGCTGTATTCTTAGGCTCTGTCCCTTGTACCTGAGAGTTACCCCGCCGTTTATGCAGACAGGTTTCCCCTTGGGTGATCATAACATCCGTATAGGACGATTAGATGCTCTCCAGAGTTGCGTCCTGTAAAAGTCCTTTTGCCTGAGAGATTCACCCCCGCTTGTCGGTGGTTTACTCCTTCGGCGCCGCCTCATGCACATCCCCAAACCGGGTGTACGGGCAATCTCTCCCTTTACATTCATCCGCGGTTCATACGTAGTCCAATTAACTTCAGTTGCTCTTCTCATTAAAACGTGAATCTTACGGTGATGTCAAGAACAATATCATTAAAATTTTGTAAAATACGAATGTTTAATGTTATATTTTCATTAATGTTCGTTTATTTTAAAAGATTGCGCTTACTATTCTAATATTCACCATTATATGCAGAAAGAGTAGTGTGAGGTTACACACGGTGAGGTGTCGAAATTGAAATAAACTGTGAGCTAACTTGACATTTGAATCTGAAATATCATACGCTATTGTTTGGGAAAAAGGTGAAGGTCAAAGAACGCATGCACTCATTAATGAAAAGCGAGGCGGATATCGATGAGCGAATTGAGAAATGATTTCCTGTACAGTAAAGAGCACGAATGGGTGCAAACCGTAGGGGAGGATACCGTACGTATTGGCATTACCGAGTTCGCACAGCATCAGCTGGGTGACATTGTGTTTGTAGAATTGCCTGATCTTGAAGCGGGTGTAAAGGCAGAAGACAGCATCGGTACGATTGAATCCGTCAAAACGGTGTCAGATCTGTTCTCACCCGTCAGCGGCACCATTGTTGCAGTGAATGAAGCTTTGCAGGACTCGCCAGAACTGGTGAATAGCTCTCCTTATGAAGAAGGCTGGATGATCGAAATCCGTGTCGATGGAGATGTAAAAGCTGCATTATCCACATTGCTGAATGCGGATGCTTATCTTAAACATACTGAGGAATAGAATTCGATTGGATCGTCGAGTTGATTTGTACTTATTGACATATATATAATCTCATTTGAATATAAAAATCCTGTTCTTTAAACCTGCGTGAGCTATGGAGCTTGCGCAGGTTTTTTGCTGTTTTTTTACGCATATTGGAGGGGATTGAATAGGAGTGACATAGCATCATGCATAAAAAAATTGCAAACGGACCAAGCTATTTTATTACTTTGCATGTTGTATATGAATAAAGTCATAGGCAAGAAAATCCTTGTGTATCAACGGGTTGAGCATATATTCCTAATTAAAATCGACTACATAATCCAATGTTGTCATCAATGTTCATGACGAAAGTACGCTTTCATTTGATTGAACAGGAAGGGTTTCTCGCTTAGGATTACAGCAGGGGATCAATGATACCCCTTTCATACGAAATAATGACTTGATTCAAGGAGGATAAACCAATGAGTAATTTGGATCAAACATCCAATTCCAAAGGTGGGTTACGTGTTGGTGTGCAACGCTTCGGACGATTCCTGAGCGGTATGGTCATGCCTAATATGGGGGCATTTATTGCTTGGGGATTAATTACAGCGATGTTTATTAAAACAGGATGGTTTCCGAATGCGACAATAGAGCAGCTTGTAGGTCCAATGATTACTTATTTACTGCCGCTCTTGATCGGTTACACCGGGGGGACGATGGTGCATGGCACACGTGGTGGTGTCGTCGGGGCAATTATGACCATCGGTGCCATTGTCGGAACGGATATACCAATGTTCCTCGGGGCCATGATTGCGGGGCCTTTCGGTGCATGGGTCATCAAGAAGTTCGATAAATCCATTGAGGGTAAGATCAGAGCTGGTTTTGAGATGCTGGTCAACAATTTCTCGGCAGGAATCATCGGCGGTATTTTGAGCATCATTGCTCTGCTCGGTATCGGGCCGGCAGTAGAGGCCATTAGTAAAGTGTTGTCTGCTGGCGTACAGGGTTTGATGAACCTGGGCTTGCTACCACTCGTCAATCTGATCATTGAACCGGGTAAAGTATTGTTCCTGAACAATGCCATTAACCATGGGATCTTAACACCAATTGCAACAGATCAGGCAAGAGAATTAGGTAAATCCGTTCTTTACATGCTTGAGTCTAACCCGGGACCGGGACTAGGTATTTTGCTCGCTTACTGTTTCTTCGGTCGTGGAATGGCGAGATCATCTGCACCTGGTGCGGTGGTCATTCATTTCTTTGGCGGGATTCATGAGATTTACTTCCCTTACATTCTAATGAGACCCATTCTGATTCTGGCAGCCATAGCCGGCGGTGTAGCGGGTACATTAACGTTCATGCTAACTGGCGCAGGACTGGTATCGGCACCATCACCAGGCAGTATCATTGCCTATTTCCTGCTGACACCCAAAGGTGGATATATTCCAATGCTTGCCGGGGTTATCGTGGCAGCGGTGGTTTCCTTCCTGATTGCCTCTCTGCTCCTCAAAACCGGCAAACAGAAGGAAGAAGATCTGGAAGCGGCCTCCAGCCGAATGAAAGATATGAAGAGCCAGGGCAATACAGCAAATGCAGCCATCACAGCGGATAACTATGAAGCGAACAGAGTAGCAGATATCGCAACTTCCGTTGCATCCAAGGCAAAAGCAGATGTGAAAAAGATTGTTTTCTCCTGTGATGCAGGTATGGGTTCGAGTGCAATGGGTGCTTCGATTCTGCGCAAAAAAATGAAAACCGAAGGAATTGACGTTGCTGTAACCAACACAGCAATTAGTGAAATTCCGCAAGATGCAGACGTTGTTATTACGCAAAAAACACTAACGGATCGTGCACGTTCAGTAGCACCAAATGCAGAGCATATATCCATTGACAACTTCCTAAAAAGCCCGGAATACGATGCGCTTGTTGAACGTTTGAAGTAAAAGGGAGCAGACTGCGAACCAGCTTCAAATAAGGGCAGCCGTTTTCCCAGAGCCGGAGGCTGAGATATGAGTATTACCAAAAGACAACGTGAAATCGTGGAATTCCTGTTGGAGCATCCCCATGAAATCACGGCGGGTGAAATTGCGGTTGAAGTAAAAGTGAGTACACGTACCGTGCATCGTGAGCTGTTGATGATCGAACAGTGGCTTGAACCGCTTGGTATGCGATTGGAAAAAAAGTCGGGAACCGGAATACGTATTGATTCCGGTTCAGATGACCTCAGTGCATTACGCCAGAAACTGGAGGGTAATGAATATGTAGAGTTTACGCCTGAAGAGCGTAAGCTCTTCATGCTTTGCATCCTGCTGGATGAAGCTGAACCGGTTAAACTGCTCGCTCTCGCTTCGGATCTGAAAGTGACCGTTTCGACGGCCACCACCGATCTGGACGATCTGGAATCACGTATTCGGCAGGCGGGTCTGAAGCTTGTTCGAAGGCGAGGCTATGGTGTCAAAATTACCGGAAGTGAAGCGATTCATCGCAGAGCCATTGCAGCGCTTGCTTTGGAAGTGCTAGATGAGTCGGATCTCTTTGGTAGACAGCCTGAGCAAGGAGGTTCCATCGTTAATCAAAAATTGCTCAGCATGATCGGTCACAGCGATGTGCTTACCATTGAAAATGCATTGTGGCAGCCGGATATCGAATGGCTTGAAAAGATACCCGAACGGCAGTACATGAAATTGCTCATTCAGTTATCGGCTGCTGTGGTTCGGATACGTAAAGGTTTTAATATAGAACGTTCTTCGTCAGGTGCTAAAACGGCTGAAGGCACTGAAATCGTGGCGGTGCAGCATGAACAGAGAGTGCCAGCTTTCATGGCTTCGCGACTCTGTAGCGTCCTATCCTCACAGCTTGAAGTCAGCTTCTCGGATGAGGAGCAAGCCTATTTTCACCAATTGCTTACGGAGACAGAGCAGCAGATTCATTCTTCACGACTGCTCCCGATCGATGATCTGATTCTGATGGACAGAGTGCATTCACTTACGGACCAGATGCAACAAAGAACAGGTTATACCTTTCATGAAGACCGTTTGCTACGGGAAGGATTAATTGCACATATGGTGCCGGTTATGGAGCGACTTGAAGGGCATCAGATGATACGTAATCCACTGCTGCAACAGATTCGCAAGGATTATGACACCCTTTTCGAACAGGTGAAAAGGTCCGTGTTAAAGGCTTGGCCCGGGGCGGAAGTTCCGGATGAGGAGATCGGTTTTCTAGTCATGCATTTTGGTGCATCCATTGAACGGTTACGAGCGCTGAAGCAGGAAATTCGAGCCATCGTTGTATGCAACAGTGGCATCGGCTCCTCGCGCATGTTATCCAGTCGGTTGTCCAAGGAGTTTCCGGAGATTCAGATTATAGACAGTGTCTCCTGGTACGAAGCCGCGCGAATGCCAACCGAAGAATATGATCTGGTGCTGTCTACGGTCGATTTACCGATGGAGGAAGATCAGTATTACAAGGTCAGTCCGCTATTGACAGCCGAAGAAAGTGAGCGCTTGCGACATTTTATTAAAAATACAACGTTACAGCGGCAGCAGCACCGCAAATCCCGTGACACAGGCAATGAGACAACTACTCGTAGGATCACCGATGCGGACGGAATGGAAGCAACATTGCTTGAAATTGTACGGATTATCGGTATGTTCCAGGTACATGCGATGGATAACACTCATCATGATTTTGCACAAAGTGTGCTTGGGATGTGTAAGGTTGCACATCGCTCAGGCATATTGAAAGACCCGGGCGAGGTTGCCAAGTTACTTGAGGTTCGTGAATCGATGGGCAGTCAGAAGATTCCCGGGACGCGGCTGGCTCTTTTCCATACACGAAGCGAGAGTATTTACAAGCCGTCCATCAATCTTTTTCAACTAGAGGAACCTCTGCTTCGAACCGTGGAGGACCCGGAAGGTGTCAGTCATGTATTACTGATGCTGGGGCCAAAGGAGCTGTCCAAGGAAAGCCTGGAGGTGCTCAGCGAGATTAGTGCACTGCTGCTGCAAGAAGAGATGATTACACTGCTGGGCAAAGGGAACAGGGATGAGATTATTCATTACCTGTCCCGTGAACTGGTTGGATTTTATCGCAGTAAAAATGAAATTGGAGGTCTATAACATGAGTATGTTAACAACAGATAAAGTCATCATGAATGCGACGGCTCAAGATAAATACGAAGCGATTCGTATGGCAGGACAGATTTTGAAAGATGCAGGCCATATCACTGCGGATTACATTGACAAAATGATTGAGCGTGAAGAGATCGTATCCACTTATGTCGGCAATGGACTAGCTATTCCGCATGGTACAAAAGAGTCCAAAGCTTTCATTCTCTCCACCGGAATTTCGGTGATTCAGTTCCCGCAGGGGGTTGATTTTGGAGAGGAAAAAGCTTACATGGTCATTGGCATCGCGGCACAGGGCGGCGAACATATGGAGATTTTAACGAGCATTGCGGTGATCTGTGCCGAAGAAGAAAATATGGAAGCACTGCGTTATGCGAAAACCGCTGAGGAAGTAATCACCATTCTAGAAAGTGAAATGGAGCTATGAAGGCCCTCCACTTTGGCGCAGGTAACATCGGACGCGGATTTATTGGCTTGATTCTGTCCCGTGCCGGATATGAAGTGACGTTCTCGGATGTAAATCAGGAATTGGTGAATGCTCTTCGGGAGCGTGGGGAGTACACCGTAGAGCTTGCCAATGAAAGCAAAGATCAAGAGAACGTAACCGGAGTAACAGCCGTTGATGGACGAGAGTTGCAGACGGTTGCTAAGGCCGTAGCGGAAGCTGATCTGGTTACAACCGCAGTTGGTGTAGGCGTGCTGAAGCATATTGCACCAGGAATTGCAGAAGGTCTGGAGCAAAGAAGACGTGCAGGTTCTGTACAAAAGCCGCTGCATATTATCGCTTGTGAAAATGCCATCGGTGGAAGCGCACAGCTGAAAGAGCATGTGTATGCTTTGCTGGATGAGCAGACTCGCACGTTTGCTGATGAATATGTTTACTTTCCAAATTCAGCCGTAGACCGGATTGTCCCCATCCAGAATCATGAAGACTTGCTGCATGTTCAGGTGGAGCCTTTTTATGAGTGGGTAGTGGATCGCTCTCAGATGGCGCCTGCATTCAAACCAATGGATGGTGTCGTTTATGTGGATGATCTGGAACCGTATATTGAGCGCAAATTGTTTACTGTAAATACAGGACACTGCGTTGCGGCATATATCGGTTATGTGCACGGGTATGATACCATTCAGAAGGCCATTGCTGATGAAAAAGTAAAATCCATTGTATACGGGGCATTGCAGGAAACGGGTCAGCTGCTGGTAAAACGCTTTGGCTTCAACCCGGAAGAGCATGAGCAGTATATTGTGAAAATATTGGGACGGTTTGTTAATCCTTATCTGACCGATGAGGTAACCCGTGTGGGGCGTTCGCCACTGCGCAAGCTCTCCCCGAATGATCGTCTCGTGCGCCCGGCGCTTCTGGCGCATGCGGAAAACATGCCGGTGACACATCTCGCCATGGGCATGGCGGCGGCCTGCAAGTTTGATGTGTCTGATGATCCTGAAGCGATAGAGCTGCAAAGCATGATTCGCGAAAAAGGCGTCGCAGCAGCACTATCACACTGTACTGGTATGGATGAGAACCATCCGGTACTGGTGGAGGCAGTGAAGCAGTACCGTCACATGTAATTGGTTAGTATAACAGTATCGAAGTCTGGCAAAGTATATTGAAGTCTAGCGGGGGACACCACTAAGGCTGGGCGTTAGCAAGATTCTCTATCGGTTTATACAGAAATATAGATGAAAATATAGATACTAAATTGTAATTACGAACTTAATACTCAAATATAAAGAAACCATTCCTTCAAATTAATGATGCAGTTCCATTTGAGAGGGAATGGTTTCTTTTATTTTTCGATCCCAGTTACATTTGGCTCTTCATATCGCTTTTAGCGAATAAGAGCTGATTGAGCTGGTTATAGCAAAATAGTTACTCGGGCTCACGTACATAGTTCTCCAAACATTGCTGACAAATGCATGACTTGCCGCGTTGCTCGGCTGGAATACGCTCAAACACACCTTCGGGAAAGGAGGCATGGCCGCACCAACATTCCGAATGTGGTTTACCTTCAGCATAGGCACAACCGTTGCTTTCTCCACAAAGTGGACATATCAGAGCATTGAGCGATTGGCTAGGAGTGCTGTCCTGTTGATCAGACATTGCCTATCTCCCTCCTTTTCATTGTTAAACAATCCGGGCAATGACCTTTTGTTGATTTCAGTATAACAAATACATTAGTTTTGCTCCCACCTTTTATAATCGTGACTTGCTCCGTCTGCACCGCAAGTACTCGTAAGAGGGTAACGTATGCACAGTTTGATTTTTTAAATGCATGGGCGTGCCTTTATTTTTCCGGTGGTAGCTCAATTTGTAATCCCTCTACATGTTTGCGCCCCATAAGTTTGCGTTTTTTGCGGTTTTCTTTGCTTTCCAACACAATGTCGAGATCATAATTGCCTGGATACAACTCATCAGCAGAGATGTGCAGACGCAGACGTTTCTTATGAATTTTTAGTTTGCGTCCTCGAATCATGACTCCGATCTGTCCGCGGTTGTCCTCTTCTTCACTTACTATGCCTGCCTGATCCAGATAGGCGACGTAGACGCGGTCTCCTTTACGAAAAGCACGTACTGGTTCTGGTGCCGGATCGGAGACGGAAGCCTTATCGTTTGAAGAGTTAGTCTCATTTGGGACGGCCTTACGCACATCTTGTTCTATAGATTCAGTGTGTTCCATAGAGACAGACAAGGTAGCGTCGCGATGTTCACTATCTGTTTGTGATTGCGGTTCTTCTGCAACATCTTGCAACTTGTTCTTCGTGAGAGCTTCACTCACAACAGACTTGGATCGATCGATGATATGTTTGGGCATACCCAGCTTCAGCGCGATGGAATATGCATAACTTTCACCAGCTTCCCCGATTCGAAGTTGATATAAAGGCTGGAGAGAGACGGTATCAAACTCCATACGTGCATTTTCAAATCCAGATGTGGCTGAGGCAAAATGTTTAATTTCCCCGAAATGTGTTGTAGCCACAACGGTTGCTCCGCAGCGATGCAATTCCTCCAGCATGGCTATGGAGAGTCCCACACCTTCACCAGGATCTGTGCCTGACGCCATTTCGTCAATAAGCACAAGCGTGGAAGGATTTGCCTGATCCAGGATGGTAATCATATTCCGAATATGTGCCGAGAATGTGCTGAGTGCCTGTTCAAGACTCTGACCATCGCCGATATCCACTGCGATCTGTTCATACACAGCCATCTCACCTCCCTCATGCACAGGAACAAGCAGTCCGGATTGCATCATCAGCGTTAATAGCCCCAGTGTCTTGAGTGCGACGGTTTTGCCGCCTGTGTTCGGACCTGTAATGATGAGGGACGAGTAAGTGTATCCGATGGAAAAATCAAGCGGGATCATTGACGGCCCCATCAGCGGGTGTCTCGCTCGTTGCAGGTTAACTCTACCGTTGCTGTTAACGCGTACGGATCGCCCGTCTATAGCTGCTGCATATTTTGCTTTGGCAAATAGGAAGTCCAAGACACCAACGGTTTCCGTATTTAAGGCAATCTCTCGGCTGTAAGACTCGGTTAGATCAGTTAGGTCGCCAAGAATTTTCATCTCTTCTCTGGATTCCTCTGCCTGTAATGAAATAAGTTCCATCTGTAGACCTGTCAGCTCGGCAGGTTCGATATAGACGGTTTGGCCGCTCCCTGATTCGTCAAGTACACTGCCTTTGACATGTTTGCGGAATTCTTTTTTGATGGGCAGTACAGTTCTCCCATTTCGCTGACTCACGACTTGCTCCTGCATTATCGAACGGTGTTTGCTAACCAGAGAATCCAGCTTGCGTTTCATGCGTTCCTCGTTCACACTCATTTTTTTTCGAATGCGAACAAGTTCCTTGCTCGCTTGATCCTGAATGCGACCACTGTGGATACAGCGTTCGATCTCGCTTCGCAAGGATTCCATAAGGATCATGGAGGATGCATAACGACTAACGATGGGAGCAACGCCAGATTTGCTATCCATATACTTCATTAGTTGTGCGCAGCTGCGGAGAAACTGAGCAAGATGGCTAAAGTCACGTTCACTGAACAGATACCCGGTACCGAGCAGGTCGATGATGGTCTCCATTCCTTCCAGCGAAGGAATAGGCACACTCGCTCCGAAACGGACAAGAGCTGTTGCTTCTGCGGTTTCGTCCAGGCGCATCTGAATCAGATGTGCATCAGTCATTGGTTTAAGTTCCCGGGCGTATCGCTTGCCCAGATAGGAAAGGGCGCAGTCTGCAATGTTTTTCTGAATATGATGGAAGCCAAGACTGGTCAGAGTTTGTTCGTTTGAACTCTTGATATTTGCCGTCATGTTATGGTTATCAGGGTTGGTATTAATGTTCATTACTAAATCTCTCCTTCATGTAAAATGTTTTTGTTGTGCTTATATAAATTGAGCTATTCATTTACACGGAAACGAAGAGGACAGAAAAGACCTGGAGAAGCGGAGCGTTCGCCTTTATCATCAGATTTTATCCTTTCTAAAAGGGAATCAAGAAAATCTGGGGATAACAGCGATTGGAAGGTTATTCTGTCATCGGAGTGCATGTGTGAATAATCTTTAGTTCAATTTATATAGTCAAAAATATTCCTCATGGAAAACACAAAAAGGGCGGAGAATGAACAAACGTCATTCTCCGCCCTGAACGTATGGGAAAGCAAAGTCCAATTAGGGTCTGAACAAAAAAATCCGCGCTGAACACAGCGCGGAAATAGACCCGGACATAGGCAATCCCGGAGGCGATGTTTGATTCCGCTGTTCTTAACTAAGTACAGGGTTCTGGCGCATCATGAAACACACGTATGCCATAACGGCAAAAGTGTCACAAGAGGCCAAACTCCTGAATATGAAACTTGATTAGTTAAGAACGCTCACCGACATCAAAATCTCTCCTTCGACCTGAGGAATATACAAGTAATATAAACTGGAAATCAATGCAAGTCAACAAATCTGAATAAAGAGGTGGACTTGATTATGAATGGGTTTTAAAATAACAATAGTAATTTAATCCAATGTAAGCGATTTTATTAAAAGGGAGATGCTCTTCTTGCCTAAATATCTACTGCGTCTGCTCTGCTTTACGATGATTCTTGGGGCCTTGCCAGTCATTGTGATTGGTTCCGTCTCGTATACGATTGCTTCCCGTGATATTGAACAGAAAGTTCGCGAGAGTAATCTTCAGATACTACATCAGACTCAGATGCGAGTGGAACAAGTATTGCGAAGTTTACAATTGTCCTCGATCCAATACGTTAATTCACCACTGGTGCTACGGGCAATGAAGCAACCGCTGGATAGTAGTGAATTTCAGGAAATTCGTGATTTGACATCCGGTTTCAACAATCTGCAGGCGGTCACAAGTATTGATCAGGCTTACCTTGTAAATCTGGAAAAAGACTGGGTCGTATCGATGCGTTCATTCGGCAAAATCAATGATTTCAGCATTCGAGATCGAATCGGAACTTATCTTACATACACCAACAGTTTGTTCTGGGTGACTCAGAATAAAAGTTCCTCCAAAGAGAGTGTACCTGTATCTGCTGGCATGGGTGAGGCTTTAACGGAACAGGCCCCTAGCTTGATCTCTTCGGATAATGTAGTCAGCATGGTTTTTAAAATTCCGATGGTGCCCACAAATGTGAAACCAAAAGGATTTCTTGTCATCGATATTGCGGATGCAGAGCTGAGCAGCTTTTTGAGCCGGAATCCGAATTCAGGTGATTTGTACGTCCTGGATAAAGACCAGAAGTACTTTCTGAATGACACGAATTATGGGAATAAATACGATCTGTTAAACCAAGATATTCAGGAGAAGGTTCAGACAACGGGGGAAGCACAAGGTTTTTACAGTGCAGAAGTGGATGGCAAACCCGTAGCCGTCAGCTACAGGCAGTCTCCGCTAAATGGCTGGTTATACGTATCAGTCGTGTCACTTGGACAGATTACTGCCCAGTCGCAAAAGATTGCAGTGGTGACCGGGGTGGCAACATTAATTATGTTATTGGTGACAGGGCTCGTGGCCATATACGGTAGCCAGCGTATGTATTCACCGATCTCAAGACTGCTGCAATTTACGAAAGGTCTGGATTCGCCGCTACCTCCTGCAGGACGCCGTCAGGATGAATTTATCTATATTGAGGAACGCTTGTCTACCCTGTTCAGTTCGGAGAAAACGATGCGTGAGCAGATGAAGGGGCAGCATGTGCATCTTCAGGAGTTTTTTATGACCAAACTGCTGACCGGCAAAATATCGGAAGAGGATTTCAGATATCAGGGCGAATTGTATGATTTCCCGACGGGGTGGTCGCATCTGGGTGTGCTTATGCTTCAGATTGATACGCTTGAAGGCACGAGATATGAAGAACAGGATCGGGATTTGCTGTTGTTTGCAGTCAACAATATGGTTGGTGAACTGCTACCTTCCGAAATCCGGTTTACACCGGTCATGCTCGATGATGCGCAGGTTACCGTGCTTGCTTCTGAACTGAATGATGAGATGCAGCTGAAGGAATGGATGCATACACAGGCCGATTGGATTCGTGAACGGGTTGTAACCTATCTGAATCTGCCGGTAAGCATAGGTATTAGCCGGACTTATTCCAGCATTGGAGATACGCCTAGAGCCTATCAGGAGAGCAAGGAAGCGTTGCAAGGCAGAGTCAGCTTGGGGAGTCGAATTATTTTACATTATGAGGATATCCAACCAAGAGGTCAGATGGAAGCTGCACTGTATACGCAGTTACGAATGATTGAAGATCAATTGGCTTCAGCGCTCAAACAGGGAGACGAAGAAAAAACAGATATCTATTTTACACAATATTTAGGATTACTGGCGGATAAAAAACTACATTTCAGCGAATATCCGGTCATCATGGTACAGTTATTGTCACGGGTATACCAACTTGTGCAAGAGCAGGGCGGAGATGTGGCAGAAGTACTTGGTGAGAAAGCTTCCATGGGATACTTGCTGAAATTATCTACACTGGACGAGATGACGGGTTGGTTCCGCAAGCGATTGTTTCTGCCTGTGATTCGTTTTTGGAAGGAACGGGAGGAGTCGCAATATATGAATATCGCCCGCCGGATGATTCGACTGATCGAGGAAAGGTATGATCGAGACTTATCGCTGGAGGCTTGTGCCGAGGAATTGAACTTTCATCCTGTCTATCTAAGCCGGGTCTTCAAGAAGGAAGCGGGCGTTAATTTTACAGAATATCTTGCAGAGTACCGCATGGAAAAAGCCAAAACATGGCTACAGACGACAGATTTGAAAATATCGGAAATCGCCGAAAAATTAAATTACACGAACCCGACAGCTTTTATCCGTACATTTCGCAAAATAACTGGAACAACTCCCGGCAAGTACAGGGAGCAGCAACGATAGAGAACAAGGCCTGCTCTGCCCACCATGGCAGGCAGGCTTTTTGCATTCAATTTACGGTTGTTCAAGGCGCAGTAGCAGCTTGTAAGCCAGAGTTAAACCAGGAACATTCAGGTTGAAAGTAGTTCATTTCGTGTTTAACCAGCAATTCCAATAACGCTACAACCCGTGATACATAAGGAAAAACAAGAGGCTAAAACGAGACGATAGCCAGTGATTCGATTATCCGCCACAATGGAGACATGAATTCAGGAAGTGATCTTTTGTAATCGTTTCCAACGTGGGGAGGAAGACACTATGAAAGCCGAAACGGCGGCTCGGACACGGCCCGCTACCCGCAGTGACAAAAACCTGCTGTGGAGGGATATCATCAAAAACCGGTGGCTGTACATTATGCTGATTCCGGGAGTGCTTTACTTTGTTATCTTCAAATACATACCGATGTATGGCATTACGATGGCTTTTCAGGATTACACGCCGTACAAAGGCATCCTGGGAAGCGATTGGGTAGGCTTCAAGCACTTCCAGCGTTTCTTTGGTGAACCGCAGTTCTGGACATTATTTAGAAATACATTTTTGCTTGCAATTTACAATCTGGTTTTCTTTTTTCCATTGCCGATCGTGCTGGCTTTGATGATGAATGAGGTTCGGCGTGAGCGATTCAAACGTTTTGTACAGACATTGGTTTACGTTCCCCATTTTGTTTCTTGGGTTGTTGTGGTAGGTGTGTTCTACATGCTGTTTACGACAGAAGGTGGTGCAATCAACGAACTGCTCTATAACCTCACGGGACAAAAGATTGCTTTCCTGCTTGAACCAGGATGGTTCCGTACGATGATCGTAGGACAATCCATCTGGAAAGAGGTAGGATGGGGTACTATTATCTTCCTGGCTGCACTCTCTGGTGTAGACACACAGCTCTACGAGGCTGCTCGTATTGACGGGGCCAACCGCTGGCGTCAAACGTGGCACATTACATTGCCGGCGATTCGTAGTACCATCATCATTTTGCTGATTCTGCGTCTGGGTCACTTCCTGGATACAGGCTTCGAACAAATCTTCCTGATGCTGACACCTACCAACCGTGACGTGGGCGAGGTATTTGATACCTACGTTTACACGAAGGGGCTTACCCAGGCACAGTACAGTTATAGTGCTGCTGTCGGATTGTTTAAGTCGGTTGTCGGACTGGCGCTAGTGCTTGGTGCCAACACGTTAGCCAAAAAATTCGGGGAGGAAGGCGTCTATTGATGCACACAAGCAGACGCTCTTCATCAGACAGGAGTGAACATTCAGATGCAACAGGATAAAACATGGGGCAATCGGATCTTTGATTTTGTGAATCATGGCTTGCTGTTCTTGATTGGTATCGTAACCGTAATCCCGTTCATTTATATTTTGGCTGTCTCGTTTACTAGCCCGCATGAAGTGGCTAAGGGCGGATTCATTCTTTTTCCAAAAGAATTCTCATTGGCAGCCTACCGATACATTTTTTCCACGGATACATTGATTCGCAGTCTCGGTGTATCGATCTATATTACCGTTGTTGGTACACTGATTAACTTGTTATTTACATCACTTATGGCTTATCCGTTATCTAGAAAGTATTTGCGCGGACGCCAGCCGATTCTGCTGGGTGTATTGTTCACAATGCTGTTCAGCGGAGGGATGATTCCCACCTACTTTGTCGTAAAATCCCTGCATCTAACCGATACACTCTGGTCTTTGATGCTGCCAACAGCAATCAGTGCGTTCAACCTGATCGTACTCAAAAACTTCTTCCAAGCCATCCCGGATGAGTTGGAGGATGCAGCCAAAATCGATGGATGTAACGACGTTAGTGTTTTGTTCCGCATTGTGTTGCCGCTGTCGATGCCAGCGATGGCTACCTTTTCACTCTTTTATGCCGTGGCACACTGGAACAGTTTCTTCAGTGCCGTCATCTACATCAACGATAGTGAAAAGTGGCCGGTACAGGTGTGGCTGCGTGAAATTGTCATTTTGGCACAGAGCCGAATCGGAGATACGAGCATTGAAGAAACGGAAATTCAGCCGCTTACGATTCGCATGGCCGTTATCGTATTCTCGACTATTCCGATTATGCTGGTCTACCCATTCCTGCAAAAGCATTTTGCCAAGGGAGTGATGCTCGGTTCGGTAAAAGGTTGATCCGTGTAGCATTTGGTGTGAACCGTATTACTGAATTGTGAACATCGTTCCATGATTGAGATTGCAGATGTGAAAAGTTATAAGGTTGTTAGATTTTAAAGCTGTGACTGTATATCAAAAAGGGAGGTTTTCATTAAATGGAGGCAACAAAAAAGAAAGCCGTAGCTGTTCTAAGTACACTGGCTCTGGTGACCGGTTTGCTGGCAGGATGCGGATCAGATGAGGGTAAGGCTGCTGAAGGCGGCGTGCAGAATGTATCTATCGCTATTGCGCAGGTGGGTGATGTGCCCAGCAAGGGAAATGATGTACAGAAAAAAATCGAAGAGTACACAAATACCAAGCTCGACATTCAGTGGATTCCGGCATCTGCGTACAATGACAAAATTAATGTCATGATTGCCTCCAGCGATATGCCGAAAATCGTAAAGGTGCAATATAACCCAACGGTAACGAATGCGATGCGGAATGACGTGTTCTGGGAAGTCGGACCATTGCTGAATGATTACAAAAACCTTTCTGCCCAAAATGGGCGTTTCTTTGACAACATCAAGGTTAACGGAAAAATTTACGGCGTGCCGGTATTCTCTGATATTGCACGGGCAACCGTTATTTACCGCAAGGATTGGTTCGACAAGTTAAATCTGAAAGTACCAACAACGCCGGATGAATGGTATGAAACGATCAAGACGTTGTCTACTTCCGACCCGGATGGCGATGGACAGGCGAATACGTTTGGATTGATGTTGTTCAAAAAGTATAACGAAGATCAGTATTCCTTTACGACTCGCCTTGGTGTAAGTTTTGGCGCACCGAACAAATGGAAGGTTGAGAGTGACGGCAGTTTCACACCAGAATTTATGACACCGGAATATATGCAGGTGCTGGATTTGCTGAAACGTTTGTATGAAGAGAAGTTACTGAATCAGGACTTCGCTGTATTTGATTCAACAGAAGCGGAGAAAAAGTATGATTCCGGCGTTGTAGGCATGCGTGTTGGTGTGGCACAGAACGGTAAAAGCCAGCAGGAACGTCTGTCCAAAAATAATCCGGACGGCGTCGTTGATATTGCCGGTCTGCTTGGGCCGAATGGTGACCGTGTAGCCGGCCAGACAGGAAACTCAGGCATTCTGGCTTTCCCGAAAGCAACAGTAAAATCGGAAGAAGAGCTGAAAGGCCTTCTCTCGTTCCTGGATAAACTGATGGACCCGGAGATGGCAACGCTGTTAATGCGTGGTATGGAAGGTAAACACTACACCAAAGTCGGAGACAACGAAGTGGAAATGAGTGATTTCGATGCCTTCCAGCGTGAAGTGAAGCCATATCGGGATAATTTCCCTTACGTTGATGGTTACAATGTACCTAAACTGAAGGACACCGAGCTTGGAGAAAAAGGAACAGCATTAGTGAAGGAATTGGCAGAACATGCTGTGCCAAACCCTGCTTTGACGTTGTATTCGCCAACTTATGGTGACCGCGGAGCGGATCTGGATCAGGTGATTGCTGATGCACAAACCAAGTATATTATGGGTAAGATTGATCAAAGCGGCTGGGAAAAAGAAATTGAGAATTGGGCTAAAGCAGGCGGAACCAAAATCCGTGAGGAATATGCTGAGGATTACAAAAAACAGGCTCAATAAGGAGCGAAACCGGAGGTTTGATCATGAAGGAAACATTACAACATACACCTATGCGCATGGCCGACCAGTTTATGGAAAGTTATCGCAGCCATGAGCTGTATGCGACTTGGCATTATGAGAACGGTTGTCTGCTCAAAGCACTGGAAGAACTCTATGCTCGTACAGGTGAACAGAGATATTTTGATTATATTCAGGAACTCATGGATCATTACATTCAGGAAGACGGGTCAATCCGTTCCTATACGGTTGAGGAATATAATCTGGATCAGATCAATCAGGGGAAATCGTTATTTTTCCTGCTGGAGAAAACGGGTCAGGAAAAGTATCGCAAAGCTTCTGAGCTGCTGATGACGCAACTGAAAGGACAACCGCGCACAAGTGAGGGCGGATTCTGGCACAAAAAGATCTATCCATTCCAAATGTGGCTGGATGGATTGTACATGGCTACACCTTATCTGACTCAATATGGAGCCGTGACTGGTGAAGAGAAGTGGTTCGACAAGGCTGCTCTGCAACTGCTGTTGGTGGAAGCGCGAACGCGTGATCCACGTAGCGGCTTGCTCTACCACGCATGGGACGAGAGCAAAGAGCAACGCTGGAGCTCCGGAGAGACAGGATGTTCACCACATGTCTGGAGCCGGGCTGTGGGTTGGTACGTGATGGCCGTTGTAGATACACTGGATTATTTACCAGTTGATCATGAGCAGCGCGGACAGATTATCGGTATTTTCGAACGGCTCGCAAATGCACTTGTCCATGTACAGGATCAGCAGACCGGATTGTGGCCGCATCTGCTGGATCAGCCAGGACGGGAGCGGAATTATCTGGAGGCATCGGGAACCTCAATGTTTGTGTACGCATTTGCTAAGGGCGTGCGTAAAGGGTACTTGAGCGGAAAGTTCAAAGCCATTGCCGAAAAAGGATACCAAGGTCTGCTGCAGCATTTGCTGCAAACCGATCAGGAGGGTGTGCTTTCCCTGACACAGTGCAATGGGGGGGCTGGCCTTGGAGGAACTCCGTATCGTGATGGGTCCTACGAGTATTATGTAACTGAATCGATTCGGATCAATGATCCAAAATCGGTTGCTCCGTTTATTTTGGCGGGGGTAGAGATGGAACTGGCATAATGCCGGTTCTTTTCTCCAAAGTGTTATGATAGCGCATACATTATGGGGTTGAAAGGCATCTACGATTGAGGAATGAGGGCAAGTTCGCTGAACAATAGGTTATCCAAAAGGAGAGATGGTTCATGAGTCCAAGAAGTCCAAAACGTTCAAAGCGTCCTATGTTTCGCGTGGGGAGCTTCGTTATTGTTGGTGCGATGTCTGCCGGTTTGCTGGTTGGATGTGGGGGAGAAAAAGCTCCAGCCGCTGGGGAAGGCAAAATGCCCATCTCCATTTCATTGATGCAAGTGGGTGATGTACCAACTAAGGACAATGCAATCGAGAAGAAGATTGAGGAATACACGAATACCGATGTAAACGTGCAGTGGATTCCGCAGTCGGCGTTCGACGACAAAGTCAATGTCATGGTGGCATCAGGGGAGATGCCAACGATTATGCGTGTCAATTATGTACCTACAACTTTTAATGCTGCCAAGACAGGATTGTTCTGGGAACTCGGGCCTTATCTGAAGGATTACAAAAACTTGTCCGCCCAGTCGGAGGCTCATTTTAATAACATCAAGATTGAAGGTAAGATCTACGGTATTCCGAATTTCCGGGATATCGGACGAACGGCAATCGTTTATCGGAAAGATTGGTTTGATAAGCTGAAGCTGGATATCCCGAAAAACCTGGATGATTGGTATGAGGTCATGCGTTCCATCCGTAAGGACGACCCGGACGGCAATGGCAAGGAAGATACGTATGGTGCGCTGTTATTCAAAAAGTATAACGAGGGTGTATCCTCGCCGCTGACCCGGATTGCTGTAAGTATTGGTGGAGTGAACAAATGGGGTGTGGACGATGCAGGTAAATTGACTCCAGAGTTCCTTACTACTGAATATGTGGATACGATGAAGTTGTTCAAGCGATTGTTTAATGAAGGACTGATTAATAGTGATTTCCCTGCACTGGACCCATCAGATGCGGACAAAAAAATGGATTCAGGTCTCGTTGGCATGAAACTGAATGGTGTCGCCCAGAACGGGAAATCGTCACAGCAGCGGCTTACACCCAACGCACCGGGTGGTGTCATTGATGTAGCGCCGTTCCAGGGGCCAGATGGCATTCGTATTGCAGGTGAGCCTGGAAACTACGGTATGCTTGTCATTCCGAAAGCATCTGTCATTGATGAAGAGCAACTCAAAAAGGTACTTACGTTCCTGGACCAACTAATGGACGAGGAACTCAGCATGCTGCAACTGCGTGGATTGCTCGATGTACATTATGCCAAGACCGCTGACGGTAAAACGGAACTGAAGGACTTTGATGCTTATCAGCGGGAGGTCAAACCATATCGTGATAATCTGCTGAGTGTTGAGGGGTACAATGTGCCTGAACTGGTTGATGTTCCTATTGGTATGAAAGGCACAAAAATGGCTCGGGAGAACGAACAATATGCGATTGCTAATCCTGCACTTACCCTCTCTTCTGTAATCTACACGGAGCGTGGTCAGGAACTGGATCAGATGATCTGGGATGCGCAGACCAAGTACATTATGGGCAAGATCGACGATGCTGGCTGGGAGCAAGAAATTGCTAATTGGAGAAAAGCAGGCGGTGACCAGCTGATCACTGAACTGGAAGCATCATATAAAGAATTGAACGGGAAATAAATGAGAGTGTAATAAAAAAAAGGTTGATTTCATGCAAAGGATGGGTTTATTCTATAAAAGAGTAGAAATTCCATAATTTAATAAGTGAGACCACACCTTAAAGAATAAGGCTATGAATCTGCGGATTCATGGCCTTTTTTTGTTTTTTTAGGATAAAGAGTAGGTCTCAAGGAGGGGGGATAGTCACCTTAGAATCATGGGGAGGTATGAAAATGATACCAAAATACCAGTTATACATGGTAGAATATTGATTATAATTCCAAATTTAGGTTTTTAATTTTGTTTAATAAGCATGTCAGTCGTTTGAGCAAATCAAATATCCCCATACTAAGGTACATAGGAGCGTGAACAGATTGAAGATGAAGCGAGTGGTTCAAGGGAAGAAGAAAAGAAGATTTGTTTATATGATGAGGTTCTTGACAGCAGCCATGATGGCAGGTACATGTTTTTCTCTTGGAATGGGGTCTGGGCAGTGGATAGCAGCGGCGAGTGCAGCTGGAGTGAACGACAGTGCACTCAGTCGATTCAGCGATATCAAAGGGCACTGGGCTCAGGCAACGATTGCCAAAGCATATGAGAAAAGATTGATTTCGGGCTACCAGGATGGGACATTTCGTCCAAATGGTAAGATAACTCGCGGGGAATATGCTGCAATTCTTGCTCGTGCGACCAGAATCGAGAACGTTCAGGGACAGGAACAGATTTCCTTCACTGATCTTCGGGGGCATTGGTCTGAACCAGCAGTGCGTCAACTGGTTGCACAAGGTTTTATTGACACTGGTGATTATGCAGGCGGCTTTAAGCCTAATACCGAGCTGACGCGTTATGAAATGATGAAGTGGATTGCAAACGGACTCAGTAAGTCGGACAGCAGTTTTCAAGATGCTTTTAATGATACGAAGAACACTTTACTGCCTACACCCGAAGTAAACCGCGGAACAATCCGTAATGAACAGATTCCGTATCTTGCTCTAGTGCGTGGAACAGGCATTGTAGGTGGATTTCAGGATGGTACATTAAAACCGGCAGATCCGACGACTCGGGCAGAGGTTTCCGCTATTTTGCTTCGCTACATGGACGTGGAAGGCACGAATGCTTCAAAGTACAGTGACCTGAACGAGATGCGAGAAGTGGGCACGACAGGTACGAATTTAACGACGATTAGTAATTATTTTTATACTAAAAAATCTGTTAAAGTGAGTGATATTTCTAAGGATGATATAGAACTGTCGAACAAATCTGGAGTATTGAATCTTCATAGATTTATAGTTGTAAAGGTTCAGGGTGGGAAACCAGAAGGGGTTTATAACAAACTTTTTGTTGAGCCAGATGTTCGAGTTGGAAACTATTATTTAACATTTGCTAACTTATCTTTCATTTCGAATACTGAAAAGACAGATTTAATCACTTATAGTGGTGGGTTAGATAGTGGGTTGTTGAGTTTCAGACGATTAGAGCTAGAGTTTGCTAAAAATAATGGATTCGTAACCATACCTGACAGTCCTAAAACTTTTATTACCAAAGGAAAGAAAGTTAGGTTTTGGACTAGATCAACTTTAGACTTTAAAAATGGAATTTATCATATCACCTCTAAAAATATAGGAGAATTGAAAATACAAAATATGTACTACTAGTGAGGTGATTTTATACCCATGAGGGGACGAATACGCTTTTCAGTATTCAAATATCTAAAAAAAGTATTTACATTATTAATTATAATCTATGGTCTAACAGGACAATTAAGTAATCAATATGTAAATGCTGTAGAACTTCCATATGGACCAAAATCAATGCAAAGCCCTGTTCTAAAAACTGTTCAATCTGCAAAGAGGATTGCTACTCCAGGCGTGTATTGGTATCAAATGGGTGATGGACGTTTTAGAGCTGATCATAGGGGTGGCCCAACGTATTCACCGAATGCTGGAAGTTGTTCGATCCCCTTCCCTGCTGTAAAAGAGGTACCTGATAGTGTTGATTTTTCTAATTGGCAAGCACGTTCTTGGCCTCAATATAACGGGAATGATTTAACATCCTCTAGTTTTAAAGAAATAAGGATTAGAAGCGTAGAATATAAAACTTCATCTGAGCAAAAAACTTATACTGGTTTGGGCACAACTCAAGTTACCCCTCCGAGTACGATTGTGGGAATTAGAACTTTGACAGGTGGAAAACACGAATGGACCACTAATGATCCTTTTGATAATGGTGGGAGAACAAGTGCTGGTTGTCCAAAACATAAAGTTGCCTATAATACTCCAATGGATGTCATTTGGGAGGGTGATCTAGAGGAAGAAAAAGAAATCGACGTTACACCTGATTCTACCCTCACAATTGGCCAGACCAAACAGATGGTAGCCAAAGTCAAGACAAAAGGCTATGGCTCCACAACATGGGGTCAAGGTGTTGATGTATCTGGCAGGGAGACAGAGATTAAATGGTTTTCTTCAGACGAAACGGTGGCTAGCGTTGAACTGAAGACAGGTATGTTAAAAGCGGAAAGTCCAGGAACGGTGACAATACGTGCAATCTGGAACAACGGCACATATCTTATTTCAGATACAGCTACGGTTAAGGTGACATCCGAGCCAGGACTCGTGGTGAATCTGCCGAATGCCTGTAAATCCAGCGCAAAACTCCTACAGGCAGAGGCGGTACTTACCAAATCGGATCGAAGTATTCATAAATTGACGATGCATCCCAAATTGACGTGGAGTAGTTCGAACTCTGCTGTGGCAACAATCGGTGCCGATGGCAAAATTACAACAAAAGGCATTGTGGGTACTACGATCATAAAAGCTCATTTCTTGGATACTACCCAGCGTATAGATGAGAAGGATGAACAGGAGCTTGAGGTCAAGGATTGCTCTAATGGT
Source organism: Paenibacillus sp. 2TAF8 (assembly GCF_052114825.1). Taxonomy (NCBI): domain Bacteria; kingdom Bacillati; phylum Bacillota; class Bacilli; order Caryophanales; family Paenibacillaceae; genus Paenibacillus; species Paenibacillus sp. 2TAF8. The sequence continues at coordinate 234,633 of NZ_JBFRFN010000003.1, read as the reverse complement.
GGAGATGGAGGAGACACGGGCGGTGAAGATCCAGGAAACGATCCTGCGAATGCTTGTCCGGTGAGCATCAGTCCACCAAGTCGAGGCGCAGTACTTGAAGCTAAAGTGATGGATCCTTCGGTTCGAGCTATACTCAAAGCCGACATCCGGGGTGCTGAGAAGTTTGATGTGACAAGAGGTATCCCAACGTCGGAAGATCTGTATGCAAATGTTTTCGCCAAAGGGTATTTGTTTCAGCACCGATGGGTTAACATGACGGGCACAGTGACCTATGATGTTAAAGTCAAGAAGGTGTATCACAAAACGTGGACCATTCCAGGACGTCCATCTAGCGGCAAGGGGGATCCAGGCACACAACCAGAGCCCAAAGAACGTGATGTGCCAGGTGATCAATCCATGCGAGTAACAAGGGGTTATAGCTACTGGCAGATTGATAACTTGGAGGTCTACCAATTAAATGAAGCTAAAGTTTCTAACTATGCGCTTGGTGGTTACGGAGGTATGGTTACGCTAACACCAAATTCATACACACCTCCAACTTTACAATCCCTGACGGATACTGCTGTGCAGAGCCATGTCAAACCCTCGCCATGCCGTGAGATTGATCTGGGTACCCAGACTGTCCCGGGTGGTTCCACTGAACCGCCTACGCCAATGGAAACTTCACTTTTTCAAGCAGAAGCAGAATCGGTGGTTCAGGAGAATACGGTTAACAATGACAAAGTGATTTTTAATAATGAAACTATAATGGATGCTGGCCCAGTCCAGAAGGAAGCTCCTAGACCTGGAATGATTCCGCAACCTCATATGATCGGGGATGATGTGTTATATCAGAATAGATTAACTATTCAGAACACATTGATCAATAAAGCCGATCAGCCCACCACAGGTGAAGTGGCATACGGACTACTGCCTGAGAACGTAAACGGTGGACAAGATCAGCGGTTTGCAATTCCCGGAATCAATCCGGTCACGGTACATACACCTGTGGTTAACTATGCATGGGTGTCAGATGACCAGCCGCATAATCAGAAAACAACGCCAGATCCGACTCGATCGGCATTGATTCTGGAGCGTCCATTCCTGGTGCGCATCCCCACGTCAGGACAGCATCTGGATGCCTCTCGTTATCCGGGGTACGGAGATCGGGATTACGCCAAATATTTTCGCAGTAAACAGGTGCGTTTTCCGTTCGATGTCTACACAGATGGTAAAAGTAACTTTGTTCCAGCCAACAGCTGGATTGATATTCCGGTCAATCAGCTGGACACCTCTTTTGTGCTTCCTGTGTGGATTGATGAAGGAAAATATCAGATTGAGTTCCGTAACATGGCAGAAAATGCACCCTTGCCGTTTACAGAACAACCAGATGCCAACACAGATCTGACGCATCATGTTGCTGTGGATACGGTAGCTGTGGAGGTCATTGGGCGATTGTATGATTTTCGAATCACAGATATCGCGGACTATCATTGGGAGAAGGTGTTTCGTCAAAGACCAGGAAGTCCCGAGCCTACGGGCGTCAACTACTGGACAGGAACAAACGAAATTGATGGAGATCCGAGGGGGAACTTGGCTCCGTATGTTTTGCCGATTCGTCCAGGTAGCCATCCCGTGCAGGGATTCCGCAATGCTGCTGTGAAGACAGGTTACCACTTCAAATTTGATGTGAAGACGAAGGGCAATATGTTCGGTAAACAGGATGGTATCCGAATCACGCCAACTTTCTTTTTTGTAAGTAAAGACGGGACCAAGAGACAGGAAGTGGATCTGTACTATCATCGTGGACGAGAACAACTTATTCGTATTGGATCGGAACAAGACACGGAGAAACGTTATGTTATCCTGAACGCAAGGCTACGGAACGTACCTGGAACAGAACTCGGCGATACAGCGCGTTATCAGTACACTCATCAATGGACAGCGGAAGAGCGTAAATTGCATACGTTGGAACAGGCGATGGTTCGGTTCGTGACCCAGACTTCATTTCACAAAACCTGGACAGGACGTTACAACTGGATGATTCTTCCGTCACAAATTCGTACACTCATCGGCCCCAAAACTGATCTTCCTTCTGGTGTGGATGTATACCGGGCGAATGCCGCCATACAGCGCTGGTACGGAGAATATAGCTTACCGGCTGATGTATATGCTGTACCGAAAGACACAAATTTGGAGCGTCTGGCACGTGGAACTCTACTGGATGATAAGGCCCCTATATTCCTGCACGATGGGTATATCGTCGTGAATTTTAATCTGGAAACGTTACAAAATGGGAACGCATTTGCGCCTCATCTGCAATATATCCACGCACCATTAATGAATCAGTGGAAACTGGAGGGTTTTAACGCGAGTCCACTGGATGGTCAGGGAACAAGGCTGGTGAGGGACGGAGATGTGGTATGGTATCATGCCGATCAATCCAGCCGTGATGATTTTCAATCTCAGGTGCCTCATTAAAGAAGAGACTGGTTGGGAATTGAAAGTTTATTGAACATGTGAAGCAGAATTGATGAGTTTCCACATCACTTCTGCTTCTTTTTTTGTGAGCGCATTATGCTTGGCCCTAGGAACGGGTATAAAGGGTAAGGAGCACTTGTTTTTTTATACACACTACGCTCTGCGAAAGGGGAAAGGTTATGATTGACGATGTTCAGCAACAAGAGCAGACAGCCGGGGAATCGAGCACAGCCTCGGACTTGAATACATACGAAGAGGAGGATCTGGGTGTAACCCTTGGACCGGATTTCTGTTCATTCAAGGTTTGGGCTCCAAATGCGTTTCAAATGGAATTGCTCCTGTACCCACCCCTCACAGGTGGAAATCCCGATGACATCCCGAACTTATTGAAGCAGAGCACCATCCCAATGCATTTCGGTGAACAGGATGTGTGGGTTTTAGAAGTGGAAGGGGATTTACGAGGTTATCGTTATATGTTCAAGCCAACCTTTGCCGATGGAACTTCAACAATTGCGGTTGATCCTTACGCGCGAGCCGTAACCATGAATGGAGAAATGGGTGTCATCGTGGACATGGAAGAGACTCACCCTGAGGGCTGGCAACAGGATGAACGTCCCGATTTGAGTCATCCCACGGATGCTGTCCTGTATGAGGTACATATTCGGGATTTTTCCATTCATGCTTCTTCCGAGATTGCGAACAAAGGAAAGTACCTGGCTTTCACGGAGACCGGGCTTCGAGATGCGGTAGGCAATACGCTTGGAATGGATCATTTGGTTGAGCTAGGCATTACGCATGTACACCTGCTGCCTGTATTTGATTTTGCTACGGTAGACGAGTCGAATGTTGATGATGATCCCAAGGATGCTTCTAACTATAACTGGGGTTATGATCCGCTGCATTACAATGTGCCGGAAGGCTCCTATGCAACGCGTGCCGATGATCCTGAAACGCGAATCCGTGAATTCAAGTCGATGATTCTTGCGCTTCATCGTAAAGGGATAGGTGTCATTATGGATGTGGTGTACAATCATACATTTAATACAGCGGAGAGTTCTTTTGAAAAGCTGGTACCGGGATACTATTATCGTCAGCATGCCGATGGAACGTATAGCAATGGTTCAGGAACAGGCAATGAAGTGGCAACGGAAAGAGCCATGGTTCGCAAATTTATTATCGATTCGGTGCGTTTCTGGGCAGAGGAATATCATGTGGACGGGTTTCGCTTTGATCTGATGGGGCTGATCGATATTATCACCATGAAACAACTCGCATCTGAGCTTCATACTCAGGTATCCCCTTCCATTTTGTTATATGGTGAGCCTTGGGGGGCGATGGAATCTCCCTTGGGTGATGAGATGACATTGAAGGGAACACAGCGTGGAGCAGGATTTGCAGTGTTTAATGACAATTTTCGCGGTGTCATTAAAGGAGATAGTGATGGAGACGGCAAAGGATTTGCGACAGGTGAAGATGGGAAAGAAGCGGAGTTATGGACAGGCGTGCAAGGGGCTATTCATGATTTTACGGAAGGCCCCGCTGAGACCATTAATTATGTAACCGTGCATGACAATCTCAATTTGTGGGATAAGGTGGCGCGCACGCAAGGGTTACAAGATATGCTGGGTTTTCTGACGTATAACGAAGATGGGAATATCCGAGGGTTCGACAACGTGGAAGAAGCTGTTCAAGAGGCCAATCCTTATCTTCAGATCGATCCAGAGCATGTGCTAGAAAATGAAACCGTTAGACGCTGCCTTCTTGCAAACGGCATTGTGCTGACCTCACAGGGTATTCCGCTGATTGTAGCCGGAGATGAGTTACTGCGTAGCAAATACGGGGATGCCAACAGCCATGAGAGTGGAGATGTGGTCAACGCCATTCATTGGGACCAAAAACAGCGGTTCAAGCCGGTATTTGACTACTATCGAGGTCTGATTCGTCTGCGGCGGGAGCATCCTGCCTTTTGCCTGCGTACACGCGGAGCGATTGAGCAGCATATTCATCTATTGCACAAAGAAAAAGGACTGCTTGCATTCGAGCTGCAGGGGGCGGCTGTGGACGATACATGGCACCGGATTATAGTGATCTATAATGCTACCAAAGAATCTCAGGCGGTCTCCATTCCTTCAGGTACATGGGAAGTGGTTGTTGAAGATGGACAGGCTGGCGTGGATTCGCTTCGCACAATCGAGTCCACCGAGAAAATGGAGGACAGCAAAAACGTTCACACTAGGAAGACTCGGAACACCAATAACACCAATAACATCAAAAATAGCTCAGACAAGCAGGGGCATACCAACACCCAAGTACAGGTCCAAATGTTATCTATGACCGTATTGTTTTCGCAGTCATCTTGAAGAGAGTCCAGCTTGAACAGGGTGATTTAATATCGAATTGCGTTTAAAATCAGTACAATAATCAATAACGATGTGTAATGTGTATAAGTTGAACTATCCATTTACTCTTCAATGGAGAAAACAGAAAAGCCAAGGGATAACAATAAATGGAAGTTTATTCTGTCATGGAATCGGACTGTGTAAAATCTTTAGTTCAACTTATATAGTTAAAAAAGTCATATCGCCCACCACTCTCTTTGATATTAAAAGGGAGTTTTTTTTGATTTCACAGGTACATACGCTGTCAACCCTAACGCTTGTTTACATATGATAAATGAAAGCGATTGCTCATCGATTGCCTTGCTTTAACCGATATGTTGAGTACAGACAACCCCGGGTTGACAAAAAGCGTCCCACTTCGTAACATCGGGACAATACGAAATTAAAGGATACAAAGGCGGTGGGAACGATGCCGGAATGGACTTCTTTTTGTTATGAAGGCAACGATCTTGGCTTAACTTATACCAGTGCTGCGAGTACATTCAACGTATGGGCTCCTACAGCACAGCAAGTAAATATACTCGTCTTTGAGAATGAAGGAGAATATAACGATCTTGGCGAGGTAAACCATCATGAGGATGGTCAGGTATATGAGATGACCCGTAGCCCAGAGGGGATCTGGCAACGGACGCTTTCGGGGGACTGGGCAGGACACTTTTATATGTATCGCATCGTTCATCAGGATCAACGGGTAGAAGTTGCAGTCGACCCTTATGCCAGAGCGGTTACAGCCAATGGGCAACGGACAGCAATCATTGACCTGAAAACAACCGATCCTGAGGGTTGGGATCAGGATGTTAAGCCATCTTTTCTACATCCGGTTGATGCGATCATCTATGAACTACATGTACGAGATTTCTCTTCTGATCCGCAGGCGGAAATCCCGTATAAAGGGAAGTATCTTGCTTTTACAGCTACTGGACTTACAGATGAGACGGGCAACCGAATTGGCGTCGATCATTTGGTTGAACTGGGCATTACCCATGTACATCTTCTGCCTGTGGCCGATTATCAAACAGTAAATGAACTTGCAGCAGCGAACGCCGATTCCACGGTTAAAGCACCGTACAACTGGGGCTATGATCCACAGCATTACAATGTTCCTGAAGGTTCTTATGCGACGAATCCACGAGATCCTGCTGTTCGGATTCGGGAATTCAAATCGATGATCCAGTCGCTGCACAGGCAAGGTATCCGTGTTGTGCTTGATGTTGTCTACAACCATACCTACAGTGTGGAAAAAGGACCTTTTGAACGGATCGTGCCGGGGTACTTTTACCGTCATTATGAAGATGGTACACTCAGCAACGGTTCAGGTGTAGGTAATGAACTGGCAACAGAACACCCGATGGTACGAAAATATATTTTGGATTCCTTGCGCTATTGGGCTGAAGAATATCATATTGACGGATTTCGGTTTGATCTTATGGCATTGATTGATCAGGACACCATGAGTGAACTCACCCGTGAGTTAAGAGAACAGATTGATCCTGCTTTTCTGATCTATGGAGAGCCGTGGATGGGAGGACACTCGCCACTGAATCGTCCTACTCTCAAAGGAACGCAGAGAGACAAAGGATTTGCTGTATTTAACGATCATTTTCGCAATGCGATCAAAGGAGACAGTGACGGTAGCAGCAGAGGATTCATCACGGGTGCTGGAGGTCAGGAATACGAAATAGGCAAAGGGGCAGCCGGAGCACTGGATGACTTCACCTCTTCCCCAGCAGAAACCGTTAATTATGTAACAGCCCATGATAATCTCAATTTGTGGGATAAAATCGCAACCTCTCTCCATCTTCGCCATGATCTGGGTTTTCCTATATGGAAAGACGGACATCCCGTGGAGGGTGGTAGTGCCGAATCAGCGGTTAAAGCGGCAGTTCCGTATCGATATGTCGATGAAGCTGATGTAATGCATAATGAGATGGTGCGTCGTTCCATTCTTGCATCAGGTATCCTGCTTACGTCACAGGGAGTACCCTTTCTTCATGCCGGTGATGAGATGTTAAGATCCAAGGTTGGAGATCATAACAGTTATCGAAGCGGTGACGCGGTAAATACGATTACTTGGGCAAATAAAGCCTGTTTCAGACCTGTATTTGACTATTATCGCGGACTGATCCACTTGCGGCGTACCCATCCAGCGTTTCGCATGACGGAGGCGGAACAGGTTCGCAGACATCTTCGCTTTATTCGGATGGACGGAAATGTCGTTGCCTATATGCTGGAGCATGGAGCGAATGAGGATTCTTGGAATCGTATTATTGTGATTTATAATGGTTCGGACGAATCCCAGTCCATACATTTGGAACCGGGTGAATGGAAGGTTACCGTGAATCATCATACGGCTGGAACGGATGTGATCGAGACCGTCGTAGGCGAGGTTCGAGTGGAGCCGTGGTCGCTCATGGTTTTATATGATGTGGAGCGTGCTGTTGAGACCGATCCTGCTTCGCTGGAGATTGCTCTTCCGCGCCGGGTATTCTCTCCGCAAGAGACTTCTCTGCTGCGAGTTACGGTGAGGGATCATATCGGCAATGTTCTGGAAAATGTGCCTGTGGTGTGGAGATCATCCGATCCAGATATTGTTCGTATAGAAGAAGATGGTACCCTCCACACGTTGAATCGAGGGGAAGTTTTGATTACGGCTTGCGTCGGTTTGATCAAAACATCTTGTAACATTCAGGTAGATGTGCGGTATGCTGAGAGAATTGAAATTGTAGGTGAGCCTGTGCTGTATACCACTCGAATAAGTCGTTTCCGTGCGATCGTGCTGGATCAATACGGGCAGCCGCTCACAGAAGCCCATATCCGGTGGAATTCTTCTCATTCAGATATAGCTGCCGTAAGTCATGCTGGTATTGTAAGGGCATTGACAACGGGTAAATCGGTGATTAGCGCTGAAACGGGAAACATTCGCGCAACTTATGCAATCACGGTTCATAGACATATGTCACGAACGGTGACGATCCGTTACGAGCGCGCAGATCACTGCTACGATGGCTGGGATGTGTGGGTGTGGGGGACCGGTATGGAGGACGGAGCGGTTCGCTTGGAGCGGGTAGGCAATATTGCAGAAGCTCGGTTCCGCGTCGCTCCGGGTTTGCATCATCTCGGTTTTATCATCAGGCTGCACGAGTGGGAGGCCAAGGACACTTGCGGAGATCGATATGTGGATATCACACCTGAGGATAGTGACGTACAGATTATCGTGCAAAGTGGATCAGACAATATGCAAATTATACGGGAAAATCGTGAAATGGATGATCTGAATAGTGCCTAAAGTGTTGCTGCTTAATTCTATTTCACAGGAGATTTAGTTGAGCCTTTCAAATCCCCGCCAATCTTACAGTCGGAAGGAGTTCCGGCTGTTTTGGTATTCCCAAAATAAATGGAATGACAAAAAAAGGTTATAAATTTTCAGGTTTATGTTTTAGATGCTGGATCATTGGGGTAAATATAGATATGGCCCAATATATGGCCTCAGAAAAAAGACCATATCGGTCTAAGAGAGAAGCCGCAGAGCTTATCAACAAATACAAAGTAGGGATCCCTTGAAGGAGGATGTTCAATCATGAAATCCAACGGAAAAATGGCTCAACTTACAGCAACGCCAAGAACGGAAAAGAAAGGCGCAGCACTGCGCCTGTTAAGACAAGGTGGACGAGTTCCTGCCGTAGTTTACGGACCGGGGCAAGAAGGTGCCGCCATACATGTGGATGAAAAAGAAATGCTGAAAATGGCTCGTACAGGCCGCTCAGAGATGTTTAACTTGAACGTGGAGGGCGGCAAAACCGTTCCTGTACTGATCAAGGATCAGCAGGAGCGTAATGGACGTCTGTTGCACGTTGACTTTTTGCAGATTTCGAAAAACAAACCGATTAGTGTTAGCGTATCGATTGACTTCCAAGGTACAGCTGCAGGTTCCAAAGTAGGCGGTGTATTCCAAACGCAAGAAACGCAGCTGGAGGTTGAAGGTTTGCCGGCAGATCTGCCAACATCGATTGCAGTTGACGTCAGCGGTCTGGAAATTGGTGATCGCTTGACAGCGGGTGACGTTAAACTGGATAAAGGTTTGACACTCGTGACTTCACCAGAATCCATCGTTGCTTCGGTTATGCCACCACAAGCTATTGAAGAGGAACCAACTGCTTCTGCTGATGGTGCAGCACCTGAAGCGACAGAAGAGCAATCTGCAGAAGAATAGGGCGAAAGCTGGAAATTAAAAATATTCCTCGATCGTCAAGCCTGTCCAAGCTCAGTCCCGCTTATTGTGGACTGGGCTTTTTTCGCATGATCATGTTATCCAGAAAAGCGTTCATTTGGCCATGATTGCAGGTAGATGATTGGAAAATCCTAAATTGTTGGATTTAAAGGTCGTATTTATGGTACAACGTGAAGATAGATGAAATAGAAAAGAAAGCAGGTTTGCCATATGTTTGACCCGACTGTGTACGATAATTTAAAAGTAGCCTTCGAGAATGTTCTCTATGACTTGGACAATCTGGATGAGAGTATCCACATTACCCATCGTAGGGATCAATTAGAGATGGCTAGCATGTCCCGAGAGTTTACCCTGCAATTCTGTCTGAGAGATCATGCCGCCGTGACAGCTGAAGTGGTACTGAGAAGCTCGTTGCAGGCAATAGCCGCCGAGATTTTGGAGACGCCAGGCAGCCATCCAGGCTGCGAACTGGAACTTCGCTTTGCATGGGTAACAAAGGAACCGGAGTCACGTTGTCACGACATCATGGCAGTCATGCAGGAAAATTGGCCTGATCAGCGGACGATACAGCATGTCCACTATCTTTTTGGAGATGAGTCCAAAACCTACAACGTTTCCACTAATGTTTATTTTGATCGGCATGTGAACGAGGAGCAGATGCACGATATTCCCTTATTATGTGATCATATGGTTCAGGTGCTGAACAAATTGGTAATGATGCATGAATAAACATGTAAGAATTTAATAGAACTTTGTAAGCCTTATCTCTTATGGAGAGTGGGGCTTTTTTGTATTTATTTTAGATATTTGTATAGGCTTTCAGGCTTAGAAAAATCAGATTTTGGGTTATTAATTTACGCAAGCAAGTAAGAGAATGTATATTTAGGGAGGGGAAAAGTGCAATTGGACTATAAATAAAAGGTGAAATTGCGAAAAATCTATTTGGGACTAAAGATTTAGATATGAACTAAAGGAACTAGTTTTCCTTGCCGATAAAATATCGAAGGGGAGAAACTACATGACAGAGAAATTAATTCGTCTGCTGCGTATACTTCAGGCTATACAAGCTAATCCCGGAATCTCTGCTAAGGAATTGGCGCTGAAATGTGGTACAACAGTGCGCACAATCTATCGTGATCTCCGGATTTTGGACAGGGTAGCTCCCATAATGAACGAAGGATATGGAAAGGGTTATCGATTTATCGGTGAATTTGCCATGTATCCTTTAGACTTTACCGAACAGGAAGCCATGCTATTCTGTATGCTTCCGGCCTTAGTCGATACATCAAAATTACCTGCTGAATTTGACTCAGCTTTTGATAAGGTTATATCGGCACATACCAAACTAAAAACAAGGAACAGTGAAATTGTGGAAAATATTGCAGGAATCATTCGGATGGGGATACCTGCTTACCGTGAAGAGGGAAAAGATCCAAACTTGCTAATTCCCATTATCGAAGCGATTTTAGATGGACGTACGATCCAGGCTCAATATCATACGCTCACCGATAACGAGATTACAGTTCGGCATATAGACCCTTATTATCTCGTACCGCGTGACCAACGTTTTTATCTGATCGGTTATTGTCATTTACAACAGAAAGTTCGGTTGTTTCGCATTAGCCGCTTTCTGGATGTAACACGAACCAACAATGCATTTGATATGGGTGACTTTAATATAACTCATTATATGAAAAATACCTGGTCTGTTGACCGAGGGGACGAGCATATTCATTTTAAGGTGAGATTCTCCGAAAAGGTGGCCCCCTACATAAAAGAAGAAGAGATGTTTGTTCGTCCGCGAATGACAGATCTTGTGGATGGCAGCTTGTTATTCGAAGTAACACTGAATAGCAGCCGTGAATTTTTGCAATGGTTATATCAGTTCGGTCCTGAGGCTGAGGTGCTTGAACCTCGCGAGTATCGGAAAGAAATTCGTAAACAACTTCTGGAATGGCTGGAGCACTATGAAGATGAAGAGGCTCTATAGTCATAATCCAAGGAATATAGTAAAAAGGAGCATTCTTATGAGTAACAAAATTTTTGCGGCTATGGTGGGCATGGAAAATTATCATGGAGCACAGATACTTCATGTAGGGGATACACTTTATCTTGTAAAAGATCCGGATAATCGCTTGGATCATCAAGCTATCAAAGTGGTTATACCCCCAATAGGTGAGGTGGGTTATATCGTTAACCAGAATGGAAAGGTGCCTCATGGCTGCTGGACTGGGTCAGGGTTTTATGATGCCTTCTATCAACAAACCTGTGCAAAAGTGAGATTTATGATGCAGGATATAGTGATTATTGAACTGATTGAAATAACGCATGTACCTGTATTACAGAAACAGATAGACTCTATAATTGTGGAATGGCAGTTCCGTGAGAAAGCCTAATCAAGAAAAAAAGGCTCATGGACGGATGAGCCTTGTGTACACCGCCTCCAAATAAAGAGCCGTTCTTGCCCAGCTGAATTGCACACTAGCCGTTTCGCGGCCGTTTTTCCCCATGGATTGCACAAGATCAGGTTTGGTAGCTAAATGATACAAGAATGAGGTGAACTGTTGGGGCTGTTTATATTTTGATATCAAGTATCCGTTTCTTCCCGACTGGATAATCTCCCGGATCCCCCCGTTATCCGAGGCGATGACAGGGATGCCAGAGGCCATAGCTTCTACATTCACCAGACCAAAGGCCTCGTGGTTCTGTGAAGGACAGACCAGGCAGTCGACGCACCGATAGAGTTGATCAATTTGTTCGTGATTCACCTGTCCGAGAAAGGTAGCGTGAACGTTATGTTTCTGCGTCAGTTTACGGAGAGAGCGTACATAGCGTGGAGGCCCCTTACCGCTAATGACCAATTGGACAGATACTTGTGGCTGTAAGAGAGCAACAGCGCGAATAAGAACATCTACTCCTTTGCCAGGAATGACTCTTCCCGCATACAGAACAGTGAAACGTTCGGTGATTGCAAACCTTTGACGCAGGCGAAGACGCTCCTCACTGCTGGCAACGGGTCGGAATCGGTCAAGATCTGTACCCAGTGGAACGACGTTCATTTTTTCCTTCACTGCAGGAAAACGACGGTAAAGTCTGCGTTTTAATGATTGGCTGTTCACGGCAATACAATCAGCTTTTTTCAGCATTGTCAGCTTCCTCGGTCCGGGCTGAGCGAAGGTGAGTGAGTGGAGATAGAGAACAACAGGGATTTGTGGAAAGGCTTGTTTAATGGTCGTCATGCTGTGAGGTCGGTTATCCACCTGAATGATATCAGCATCAAGTGTCCGGATCAAACGAATGGCTGCCCCTGTGTAGCCTGAAACACTTGATGCAGAGATTCGCTGAATCGTAATATGGCGGATTTGCTCCAGCGCTGGTAAACCCTTTACTGCGCGGCTTATAATAGTAACCTGATGACGGCGGGCAAGTTCGTGTGCAATACCTAAAATACAGATTTCCACTGAACCATTGCCGGGCAGAGGCAACTTCTCTGGTGCAATCAGGACTATTTTCATGAATTAATCCCTCCTTGTCCGACATTGGTAACGACCTATTTCATGCATTGTATGTTATAGAAGCATATTTGCTCCTGTCAGACGGTTACATTGAATTTTTCTGAATCAAGGAATATTCTGACTGCTCGGCTGGATACAGATTGTCTCTGCTTTTGTGATATAATGTACAAGATACAACATGCGTTTATTGCATAAGAGCAGGGGGAAGATGATGCTAGGTTCAATGCTGGGGCGTTTCCGGCTAATGTTATGGTTACAGGGGATTTCATATGTAATGTTATTGTTCGTTGCGTTTCCCCTTCGGGATGCAGGAATTATGCCACAAGCGGTTACTTGGTTCGGTAACCTATATGGTTTTCTGTTCCTGATGTACCTTTTGTTTATGGTGTCTTTATATACGGTTATGAAATGGCGTCTGCGCCGTCCTATTGCGCTTTTCTTTATTTCTTTCATACCGCTTGGCAATATGATTTACGATTTTTTTGTCTTTCGAAAATTGGTTCGTAACACTGCAAATAAAGCTTGACTTTATTTTATGTTATGAAATATGATGTATACAGGTTATTCACCGGTTTCAACTAAAACTACATATTCCTGTTAAAGGGGAGTAGCTTTTACAGTAAAGTCGTCAATTCGGGATTACATCCCCGGCTTTATTGGCAACAATTTGTTGTTAGCGAGACCTTTACCAAGTTTTTATGCTCGGTAAAGGTCTCTTTTTGTGGTTAAAAAAGGATCTTGCCAGCAATGGTGAAGATCCTTTTTTTTGTACATTATAAGCATATTAAGGAGGAGTTAATGTTGGAACCAGCACTATTATTAGAATACGGGTGGGTACTTCTGGTCTTGGTTGTCCTTGAAGGATTACTTGCAGCAGATAATGCCCTAGTACTCGCAATTATGGTTAAGCATTTGCCTGAGGAAAAGCGTAAAAAGGCTTTGTTTTATGGTCTGATGGGTGCATTTGTTTTCCGTCTCGGGTCGTTGTTCCTGATCTCATTCTTGGTGGATGTTTGGCAAGTTCAAGCGATCGGCGCACTGTATCTTCTGTACATCTCGATAAATCATATCGTCAAAAAGATATTGAGTGGTCGAAACAAAACAGATGAAGCTGCTGACGATGCACCCAAAAAACCAAAGAAACAATCTGGTTTCTGGATGACCGTATTTAAGGTAGAAGTTGCGGATATTGCTTTTGCAGTAGACTCGATATTGGCAGCGGTAGCTTTGGCAGTCGCTTTGCCACCAAGCGGTTTGCCGCCAATTGGCGGCCTGGATGGTGGACAGTTCATTGTTATTTTCCTCGGCGGTTTTATCGGACTTGTCATCATGCGTTTTGCAGCGTCGTTTTTCGTGAAATTGCTTCATTCCCGCCCGGGTCTTGAAGTTGCTGCTTTTGTGATTGTAGGTTGGGTAGGGGTTAAATTGTCTGTAATCACACTGGCTCATCCTTCACTGGGTATTTTGGATGAGCATTTTCCAGAAAATAAAATATGGAAAATTGGTTTCTATGTTGTATTGATCACGATTGCTGTATGTGGATGGTTCCTTTCTTCCAAAGTACCTGAAAAGGAAGATGAGAATCCAGTGGAAGAACTGCAAGAGCAGGCTAAACTCTAAGGATTACAAAAGATTAAAAAATATCTTGCAACATAACAGATTACAACAGTGAGTAACCGTTAAAAAGTAGAAAACAGGAGGTTGTCCGGGGGACAACCTCCTGTTTTGTCTAACCCGTTATATCGTTTGACTGCTTTAATTTCCAAGAAAAGGGTTGACATTATAAAAGATGTACCTTTAATATATACATATCAATTAAGAAGGGAGGCCGAGAGACATGACATTAGGTTATGAATTGAATCCAAGAAACAGAAGCATTGACACAATTGCATATCCGGCTCATCGTCTTTTTGGCCTCATACGGTCGACATAAAAGAAAGGCGTATTGTTTATAGATCACATCTGAGCGTAACATGTGATGTCTATAAGTAATATGCGTTCTTCGCTATATCAAGCGATGGATGACATACACAAATTCCGTTTGTGCTGTTATCCGTTATTGTCATGTAGTAGAAGCCATGGGCGATGAGTCCATGGCTTTTTATGTTTTTATAAAACAACAAGCAGCAAACCGAATTTGCTGAACGAATAGGAAGGAATTACACTTATATATGAATAACAAATGGAATGGTTTTGAGAGTTTGAACGAAATGACCGGGGGGTATCGCCATCAAGTTAAATTACCAGCAGGAGAACTCACTGTATATGCGGCACAACAACTATTTTCTTCTCTGGATTACAAAGTATTTGAGATGGCTAACAACAATTTGCAAATTCCAGACATTTCGTACATGGGATATACCCCGGATGTACATGTCGGTGTAGGAACGTGTATTGGAACGACAGCAGTATGGGAAGCACAGAGTGGCTATGTATCACCATCTATCGTGGGCAGTGACATTGGCTGTGGTATGAGAGTACATCTGACCAATCTGCATAAGGATGATCTAAAAGAGGTAAAGCTTCGTCGCAAACTGGTTAAAGCGATTGAGAAAGTACTACCGATGGAGGCTAGTCAGCGAGGACATTTTTCAGATATAAGGCTGGAGCATATTGTACGTAATGGACTGCATGGATTACCTAAAAAATATATTCCTGATAGCTACACACCCAAGAAATCGACTTCACTGACGCATGTAGAGAGCAGCAGGTTTACGTATGACGAGAATGTGCTGAATCTTGTTCCAGATATGACCTGGCACCGTTCACATCGCCAACTTGGCACGCTGGGTGGAGGCAATCATTTTGCCGAGATTCAGGCTATTGAGATCGCAGAGGAAAATCGTGAAGTGGCCGAGGCTTGGGGGCTTTATGATGGACAGATTGCTGTTATGATTCACTCTGGTTCAAGGGCGTGGGGCGGACATGTAAGCCAGACAAGTTCGGCTGCGATTGCCAAAGTTATGCAGCGACTGGGGCTCGGAACTTCCGATCCAAGATTAGTATTTGCCCCACTAGATCATGCGGAGGGACGCCATTACGTAAATATGATGTACTCCGCTTTGAATTATGCCGTAGTGAATCGTCACCTCATTGCCTATGCAATCCGGGAGGCGTTCAGGGATGTATTCGGGCCAAAATGTGAATTCCGTACACTGTATGACTTGATGCACAACTATGCTTGGGAAGAATCCCATGCAGAGAGAGGCTCTGTATTTGTACACCGGAAAGGAGCCACTCGGGCATTACCTGCGGGTCACAAGGACAATCCCAAGCCTTACCTGGCTACAGGCCACCCGGCGTTGATCCCTGGCTCAATGGGGACGGCCTCTTATATCATGGTTGGTCAACCTGAAGGAGTAGATAACTACTACTCGATTTGTCATGGTGCGGGCCGTGTACGGTCACGTACTGCAACGAAACGTTTGGTGACGGTTGAAGATTTTGCTACAGCTCTTGGTGTAGGAACGGCGGATGAGATTGTTGTGAACCAGCGATCCTTGGAGTCCATTATTGATGAATCACCTCAGGCGTATAAAAACGTTGATGAAATTATAGATAGTGTTACCGGAGCCGGACTGGCTCAAGTAGTAGCCAAATGTAAACCGCTTGCCGCGGTAAAGGGAGCGAAATGATGAACGATAAAGAAAAACAGATGAATCCAATGAACGAAACAAAAGCCATCTATTCCTACGATGAACAGCATGATACGCGTATCCGGGTTGAAGGATACGCGGTCTATTCTAGACTGATTCGAGGAATTGGTGAGGCGCTTCTGAAGCGCTATGGCGTTGAATACAAGTTGTATTCAAGTTCTGATCCGAACAACGAATATTGGGAACTGTTGCGGGAAGACTTGCAGAATGGAAGTGACGAGGTCGAGCTTGTTGCTCGTATATTTGAGGATCTCGAGCTCCAAACGTTGCATTACGATGATGATGGAGATGTGCCAACATACGGTGTACACTATTCCATCCGCAACAACGTATTTGCTTATCCCAAGTGGGGCGTAGCTTTGGTACGGGTGCCTTTCTTCCGGGAGAACGGAATCTACAGTGAAGATTTTGTGTTCGCTGTAGGGGATGAAGAGATGAAGCATTTCCTAGGAAGTGTCCGAGAACGCGAACGTCAGCAAAATATGAAAAAAGTAACTGTTTATACGGATGCCCGCAATGGCAGCGATCGCCATGTGGAGTCCATAACACGTTCAGTGAGTAGAGAAGATGTGGTTCTCTCTGCTCAGATCAAACAGGATATTTTCCGTTCGCTGGATCAGTTTTTTGAAGCGGATCGTTCGTTTTACAGAGATTACGATATCCCTTACAAACGCGGCATTCTGCTATATGGACATCCAGGGAACGGAAAAACAACGCTGGTGAAATCGATAGCAGGTAGCATTCCTGGACCTGCTGCATATTGGCAAATTACCGAATACACGAATAGCGAATCTGTGCGTGAAGTGTTTGATGCAGCCAAACGTCTGGCACCGATGGTGTTGATTATCGAAGATATCGACTCCATGCCGGATGAAGTTCGTTCCTTTTTCCTGAATACACTGGATGGTGCGACGTCCAAAGAAGGGATCTTCTTGATCGGCACGACAAACTATCCTGAAAAAATCGACCCAGGTCTCATGAACCGTGCAGGACGATTCGACCGGGCTTATGAGATTCCTTTGCCTGATGAAGCCTTGCGCCTACAATATTTGAGGCAGCGTGGATTTAGCGTGTTTGCAGGTGAGGAAGGAACGATTGAGGCTGCGCGTCTGACCGATACCTTCTCGCTTGCACAACTTGGCGAATTGTATGTCAGTGCTGCGCTGGAGTGGCATCAAAATGGTCGAACGGATATTGTTCAAGTTATTCAGTCTATGCGAGGAGAGCTAGACAAGAGCCACAAACATAATTGGCTTGCACAGCCGGGTAAGGGCCGAGCCGGATTTTATTGATCTGGTTTATGGATTCTGTTTTTTTGATCTGATACGTTGCTGGGATACCGTGCTGATGGACTGTAAAGATTGAAACATTAATGGTTCTAAGCCATAAATATAAATTCACCTTCACTGGGTATACTAACCTTGTCTCGAGTAACATACAATGACTTTCGGGAGGTACATATCGCACCCATGTGCTGATGAGATGCCGGAAAATGAAGCGGCCTGTTGTCATGGTCTCGCGGAGCGCCTGTTAGCAGAGAAGGAAGCATTTTGGACAATGGTAATATGCAACAATTTTCATGCCAGTTGTTTAAATGCCTTCGGAGCGGTTAATAGTAGTCAGACGCAACAAAAACTTTAAAATAGAGGTGAATGATATGGGTTGGTTATGGTCATTAATTATCGGTGGTATCATTGGTTGGCTCGCAGGTCTGATTGTTGGTCGTGACATCCCAGGCGGTATTATCGGTAATATCGTTGCTGGTTTTATCGGTGGATGGTTAGGTGGAGTCATTCTTGGAGACATGGGTCCTGAAATGGGCGGATTCCACATTGTACCGGCATTGATTGGTGCGATCGTGCTTGTAGCGATTGTCAGCTTGATCTTCCGTTCGATGGGACGAAGCCGCGGGTAAACTAAAGCGAGCGAGGGTCTTGTCACGAAGCTATGTCACAGCTGCAAGTTGTACAAACCATATGGTTATGAGTGCTTCCAAGTGAAGCTGAATGAAGAGGTTGATGAAGAGCCATTGCGGTGGCTTTCCATCAACCTCTTGTTGTTTTACAATGTAGGAATGAATGCGTGTCTGAGCCAATTGCTTTCATGATATTGTTTTATACTAGAGGAGTTGAAAGAGATGGAAAAAGCAACGTTTGCCGGCGGATGTTTCTGGTGTATGGTTACCCCTTTTGAGGAACAACCAGGCATCTACGGTATCGTATCCGGTTATACAGGTGGTCATGTCGAAAATCCGACATATGAGCAGGTGAAGACGGGAGAGACAGGGCATGTTGAAGTCGTTGAGATTACATTTGATCCAGATGTATTCCCTTACGAGCGCTTATTAGAATTATACTGGCCTCAGATTGATCCCACGGATGATGGAGGACAATTTCAGGATCGAGGATCGCAGTATCGTACCGCCATCTTTGTACACAATGATCGCCAGCGGCAGCTTGCCGAACAGTCCAAAAAAGATCTGGCGGCCAGCGGTAGATTCAATCAACCCATCGTGACCGAGATTCGGGATGCTGTAACCTTTTATCCTGCAGAAGATTACCATCAGGACTATCACAAGAAAAACGAGAAACATTACAAGGAAGACCGCGCACTGTCCGGCAGGGACGAATTCATTAACGAGAACTGGAAATAAAAAGAAGCCGGAGAGCACCGCGAGGAGCTGTTCCGGCTTTTTTTGGCTAATGATATGTCAGGTAAGAGGCAATAGTAATTATTTAACTGAAGAAGTCTTGAGTGCATACTTAGAAAGGGTTTCACCCTTCATCGAATAGATTACATCATTCAGATAAGTGGAGATGCTTTCTAATGAGGGAGCAGCAGCACTAACGGTGTACACGTGCACGTCTTCTAATGTCTGCGGATTAAGAATATATCCTGCTTTGGCAAAATCAAGCTGGTATTGCCCGTCTTGTGTCCGGTCAACATGCATGAGCACAGGCTGAGTATCCTTGAACATACGCTCTGTCACTTTGCCTTTCATTGTGTATAGCTCTAACTTGGAGCCAGTGAGCACAGTGTATCCATTACCCGCTGTTTGTATATACGCATCCCCAGCGATCGCACGTCCCCATGCAAGTTTGCCGTCCGAACCAAATCCCATCAAGCGATTGCCTGTGGATTCAAAGTTAGCACGCATCAGAACGGAACCATCGTCCAGAATGGCAAGAGATTCACCGCCGCCATCCCCTTGTGTATTGGCATCTGCCGGGAACTGATAGAAGGACAGGCGTGTTAACGAGGTATCGTAGATTTCAATTTTGGGATTGGCTGCGGGCTGCCAGAAGTTGCCTGACTTGACCTGTTTGCTTGCATCCACAACGATCCGTCCCTGACCTGCCTTGAGCACAGTCCCTGTCATTGCTTTCTCGGTCAACAACTTGCCTTTTGTGTCGTACAAAGAGAGCGTCGAGCGCACAGAGCCATTCGCTTGTACTCCCTGGCTTGTAGCAACCAGTAGATTATCGTTATCCATGAGCGAAATGCGCGCTGGCGAATTCAAGGTTTTCACCCAGTTGGTCTTGCCTGATGTATTAAACGAATATAATTTCTTGCTTTTATCCGAATACTCCATATAGACGTAAGCCGTACCATTGCTTGTATATAAGGAATTGGAATAAGTTGTATAAGGTCCGCTTTTCTCATGGAAAATCGTGCTCCACTTAAGCTGTCCTGTCTTTGCATCCAGTGCTTGTAACGAGTCAAGCTGCCAGTCCAGCGTTGTTTTGCTGCTCGTTTTCGTTACGGGTTGGGAAGTGTGCACATACACTAAATTTTTGGAGGGCACAGCGTAAATGTTCTTAATCATGACATCCTTCTCCGTATTAGCCTCGTTTAACATGAGGGAAGAGGAAGTCCATGCCGGTTTTGGCAAAGATTCTGTGGCTGCCGCCGCGTATCCTGTTGTTGTATTCATGTTCATGAGAAGCATGCCGCTGAGCAGAAGAACGGCCCATGTTGTAGACTTGCGTTTAGGATTGGTATAGGTATGCAAGTGATAAACCACCTTTCGTCTTCGGTCAAAAATAACACCGATTGTAGAATTCTACCATTGATTTCTAGTGGAATTCAACCGAACACGCTGTAACCTTTTTGCACATTGAATGTGTTAGTCCAATGTTAAGAGAGGTGAAACAGTTACAGGGAAGTCATTTTCTTTAGATGTGCAAGGAAGTTTGATATATTTAGTGCTGTAACACGAGATATGCGGAGTAATGAGGACAAGGAGAAACCGACATGAATTGGAGTGAAAACATCACCCTATGGGTTATCACAGGCATTGCCCTGTTGTTGTTACTGACCTGGGTTATTCGCCGGATCGTTTATCGAGGACAACGGATACGAAGTGAGGCGAACCCCCAGAAAATTACGATTAAGGATATCGATAAAATGGAGGATGGCTCAGAGTTTGAATTATATCTTTACAATCTGTTCGAGCAACTCGGTTATGACGAGG
The DNA here is from genome assembly GCF_052114825.1 of Paenibacillus sp. 2TAF8. Lineage (NCBI taxonomy): Bacteria > Bacillati > Bacillota > Bacilli > Caryophanales > Paenibacillaceae > Paenibacillus > Paenibacillus sp. 2TAF8. Next base: position 213,901 of record NZ_JBFRFN010000003.1, on the reverse strand, counting down.
TCCACAAAACAACGAGCAGCCGTGATTTTGGAGCAGACCTTGTGTTTGTGGACAGATTGGGCAGACGTACGGTGGTRCAGGCTAAACGCTACGGTGCCAATCATCCTGTTGGTCTTAGCGCAGTGCAAGAAATTTATACCTCCATACGTTATTATGAGGCGGATCGATCCATTGTACTGACTTCTGCCCGGTACACGGAGGCTTGCCGCACGCTGGCTGCTGTGAATGAGGTAAAACTGCTGGATCGAGAGGACTTGATCGATCTGATTGCCCTGTTTAAGTCGCGCAGGCTGGACGAAGCGATGGAACTGATCGAAGAGCATGACCACGAACCCATTGAGACGTGGCAGTCTCGGCGCAAGCGATCTTGATGTCAAACGAGCCGGAGGGGAACCTTGTGGGCAAGGTTGAAGGCAGTGCAGGGTATGGGTGCTGGGCTGGAAACGTTACACCATTACATGGCGACGTGGGGTAGAAAACATGAACTATGATGAATCTATATACGTCATTTATAAAAAAAGCATCAACTCATACAAGAAAGAGTTGATGCTTTTTTTCAGATAAAAACTTATTATTTAGATACTTCAGTATCCGGAAGTAATTTTTTGAAAGCTGATTGGTCAAAATCATCGGCTTGAACAAGCCATTTGTCATTTTTGTTTACGAGTGTAAGAACTCCCTTCATGGGGACAACCTCTTTTTCACCATTTTCTTTCTCAAGCACGAGATCCAATGTGTAGTCCAAATCTACGTAATCCTCTAACTCTTGATAAACTGAGAATTTCATGTTCTCAGGCTTTATTGAAGCTTGTTGTTTTGAAGCGGCTCGTAGGACTAGTGATGTATGACTCAAGTGCACAGGTTCTTCTTCGAAATTTTTAGCGAAAAAGGGCTCCATTACCTCGTAGCGTTTAAGAAATTCTTCTTCAGATGGAGGATTTTCAGGAATATCACTAATCGTATATTCCTTCAATTTGAATTCCTCAGCTGCTTTGATGTATTTTTCAGTTAAATTTTCTTTATCTGAAGGATCTGTTGGATTCTTCACTTCAGTTCCTGGATTCTCAGTGACCGTTTGTTGTGGACTGGAATTTGAACTACAGCCTACCACTAAAATAGCTGATATTAAAGTTATTCCTAATATCCATGGTAACCTCTTCATTGTTGTTATATTCCTTTCTATTTTAGGATAACCCTACCATAATTAACGTATTGCACAAAGATTAGTTTCTATTTTTGGATCAAGAATATCCTAAAAAAAGAAGGAATTATAAGAACGAATGTCCCCTTTGATTGTTTTTCTCCATTGAATTTCTCTTTATATAGAGGGGGACATCATATCAGACTGACCTCATTAAGCTAACAGGCAGTTTTGAGGTAAAGAAGAAATCCGGCAGATATAACTGCGATTAAAACTACCCATGACGCACATGCGTCATGGGTAGTTTTTAATCATTTTCATACGTTCAGGAGGGGGCCGAGGTGAAATAACGATGTCCTAATTACTTCGTTGGACAGACAGAATGGAAAGACAGAGTTTTGTTTCAAATGGCCACCGCTCGGGAACGGCTATTCTTCATATACATTTCCGAACCCACTTACTTGACCGGTCCCATCCAGGTTGAAATCGTCTTCTGCTGGTGCGGCAACGGCGGTTTCAACTTCCCGTTATCGATCAAATGCTTCAAAATATAAGCGACTAGCCGGCCTCCTCCGGTGTTGCCTCTCACCATGTAAGCAAGCTGCGGCTCCAAATGTTTCGGCTGATTTTGCAGGAACAAGTTGAGCATTTTGTCGTAGAGCTTGCCGACAGCAGGCGCATACAGAGCGGATAAATCCGGCATTGCCTTGTTCAACCGATCCAACGTTTGCGGAGAGTCAATCCAAATCGCATTGAACTTGTACCCCTCCTGCGTCTTGCGGATGTACCCCTTCTCCAGCAGGAACGAATATTGCTCGGCGTTCTCTTCGTTGTCGGGCAGTTCCCCTTGTTGGAACGCATGACAAATCTCGACATTCCGGTATTCCAGGAAACGCCAATCCATCTCGCGGTCGCTCCAGTAAGTATTGAATTGCCATAAGTATAAGGGAGTGTCTTCGACATAGCGGAGCGACGGACCGAAGGTGACGTAACTACCCATATCAAAACCCGGATCGGCATAGTGGCTACGATTTAACGCCGCATAGGCAATATATTGACCTCCGTCCTTTCGTATTGGTGCGACCGCATCGAAGTTTTCGCCAGCCGGCATGCTCCGCCAAGATTGCTCCTCGATGTTCTTGGGTAGCAAGGTCCAAAGCAGGAAGTTATAGTCGCCTTCCGGAACGAACACTCCGCTATCCTCGATTTGACGGCGAACTTCCATTAACGCGTCAAAATGAACATCGGCCACTTCGGCGGCGCACTCTTGCCAAAATTGATGGCCGGCTACAGCCAACTCGAAGAGGTCCCAGATGATGGTATTGCTTTGATATTTGCCGGGAGAGGTTTGGATGAGAAAATTGTAATCGGCCAGATGCCGGACTTCGCCTTCCAACAAAGACGGCGGCATTCCCAGCTCCTCCGCGATTTGATGTACGGTACGCGCCTTGTGATAAGCCGCGTAAACGATATTTTGTGCCAAGGCACGTCCAAGAAAATCGTTGGTTTCGCCCAAACTGCCGGCCGAACCCGAATGGCCCATTTCCCCCATGCTGACCGGATTGACACTTAAAGTTCCTGTTGTACGCATACGTTTCATCCCTTTCCGTAACTTCTTTTTAGCCTCGCTCAAATGCCACTTCACCGTGCCTTCAGGAATGTTCAGAGCAATCGCGATATCGCTGATTTTAAGCTCTTCGTAGTAATGCATGACCACGATCCGGCGATGGATGTCGGACAGAAACGCGACTTCCCGGCGCAGCTCGCGTGAAGCTTCGGTTGCCAGCAACCGGTCAAGCGGCTCCCGGGAAGGGGCGGCAGACAGTTCGGACATACCGTTGATTTCGATCGCTTTGGGAGCGTGCGCACGCTTTTTCAACCAATTCACCCAAGTGTATCGGGCAACCGTCCAGACGTAAGCATCAAGGCTTCTAATGTCTCGCACCCCAGAGAAGGATTTCAACAACTGCAGCATAATTTCCTGAGCCAGATCCTCCGCCTCGGCCCGGTGCTTGACCCGGTTTAACGCAAAACCGAAAATCGGTTTGACATAGCTCCGAATCGCTTCCGCGGCTTCATTTCCGTTTTTACGAATTGAATCCATTTTTTCCTCCATATTTGCATCTGTAATTCCTGACAATTATATAGTGTTCCAGCAGAAATAAAGGTTGGGATTATTTTTTTGAAAATTTAACGTCCTACGAGATCACTCATACATATATAATACAAACACTATAAGTAGGTCACTTTAATGGTTAAAGAGACGTTATGGATTTTGTTAAACAAGTTTAAGATTATTTTAAATGTAAAAGCCTCACTCTTCTATCGACTTGTTGTATTTTTATCGGCTATGTAACGTTTTAATAGGGTTACAGCTACGTATACGGATGTATAAATGAGTTAGGGCTGGATGCATCTTCACTTGCTTCGCTGCACATGATATATTGAACGTATATCAACTGAAGGAGTGTGTATATTAATATGGCACGTACACAGACACAAAAGGCATTACGTAAAGCATCACGGTCTGGACTATGGACTCCCGAGCAAAGCCGGAGAGTGAATGGAGATTATGGGGTATTATCGCAGCATGTTCGCCTGACACCAACCAAGCAGGAAAAATTGCAAAAGGTCAAACACAAGAAGCAGATCATCCAGGATGGTGGTGCTTCTTTTTATTTTGCCTTCAAGCGGAGTGGGTCAGGAAAAAAGGTTTAATGAATTAAAGAAAACGAATGGACGAATGGATGATAGGAGAGAGGAATAAGTGCAAGACGCCTGAAAAATAAAAAAAGGAGAAGCAATGGAGCTCCTCCCTGAATGCAAAACAAGATTAAACTTTATGACTGAACGAGATGAGGTACTTCCACATTTGGATCCACATCAGCCTCATAATCGACGCCATCCGTTTCGAAACCAAACAGTTGGAAGAACTCGCGGCGATAACCTTCAAGATCGGACAGGTCATAGATATTCTCGGTTGTCAGCTCGTTCCAGATTTTCGCCACTTCCTCCTGTACGTCGGGTCTCATCTCCCAATCATCGATCCGAATGCGTCCTTGCTCATCTGTTGGCACTTCACCGCCAGCGTACAGACGATCCGCAAACAGCCGTTGCAGCTGTTCGATGCATCCTTCATGCAGTCCTTTTTCCTTCATCACTTTGTACAATGCGGAAATATACAGTGGCACAACTGGAATGGCCGAGCTGGATTGTGTAACAAGGGCTTTGGCTACAGTAACAAAAGCACGTCCTCCTGTTGCACTCAGTTGCTCATGCATTTTGCGTGCTGTTTCTTCCAGATGAGCCTTCGCTTGACCAATGGAGCCATCACGATAAATGGCATGTGTCAGTTCAGGGCCGATGTAAGAGAAGGCAATCGTTGTTGCATTGTCTGCGAGTACGCCGCCTTGCTTTAGTGCATCCATCCACAGTTCCCAGTCTTCGCCGCCCATGACGTTAACCGTCTGACGAATTTCTTCTTCTGTCGCTGTTTCGAGAGTCACTGAAGTGATCTCGCCAGTATGGAAATTGACGGTTTTGTTGGTGTATGCTTGTCCAAGCGGCTTCAGCACAGAGTTGAACACTTCACCTGTATTTGGATCGGTACGCCGTGCCGAAGCAACGCTGTAAACGACCAGATCCACTTGACCCAATTCGCTGCGAATCAGCTCAACAGCTTTGTCACGGGTTTCATTGGCAAAAGCATCACCAGTGATGCTGTAGGATTTCAGTCCTGCGGCATCCGCAGCCTTCTCAAATGCCGCGGAGTTATACCATCCAGCAGAAGCAGTTCGTTTATCGGTTGCACTCGAGGGGCGGTAAATACCAATTGTATTTGCGCCTGCTCCAAAAGCGGAAACGATGCGCGAAGCCAGTCCGTAACCTGTAGACGCGCCGATGACTAGCACGTTGCGTGGCCCCTGAATCTCTGGCTTGGATTTTACATAATTAATCTGCTCCTGCACTTGTGCTGCACAGCCGACAGGATGGGAAGTTGTACAAATAAAACCACGTGTTCTTGGTTTAATAATCATTATTGTGGCACCCTTTCGTGTTCAATTCATGTGTAACATTGGATTAATTTATCATGCTTTTTTCGTATATTGTACGTATACATCTCCCCTATTGTAAAACAATTACGTTCGAAACGGAAACCGTTTAGTCAATTTTGCTGGAAGGATAGTACGAGAGTGGCCATTCGGCTTTCATTTAGGGACGATCAGTTTAATAAGCATGAGAATGATGTAGTAGATGAGGAAGGTCGGATTCGCTATAATTAAAAGTTAGGCTTGATAGCAAATGAAGAATCGTACCATTGAGATGGCAGACTGGCTATAGAGAATAGAGAATAGAGAATAGAGAATAGAGAATAGAGATTAGAGAAAGAGAAGACCTTCATGATGAAAGGATAGACTTGTTATGCTGAAAGAACGGATCGAGTTTTTGAGCAAACGAAAACAAATCTCACGCAAAGACCTCGTAGAAGGTCTGGTTACGCAGGCACACTTCGCAAACATCCTGGCAGAGCGGTATCCGCTACCCGAGGATTTGGCGGAGAGTATTGCTGAGCGCTTGGGTGTAAGCTCCTCTTATTTGTTGCGGACAGCAGCGCAGGATGAACAGACATTGGCACGAGCAGAAACGATCTTTGTACAGCTGTCGGTTCCAGCCTCGGCGATCCCTGAGGAAACGGTACATGCTCTGGAGGATCGGGATGATTCACTTACGGTGGAACTGACGACTGCTTTGATGAAAGCAGTCTACTATCAGCAGTTAAATGACGCCGCTGCGCATGAATATATACATACATCGTATCTGAATTTTTATTTGGAAAAGTATGGTCGCCCGGATGACGTGCAGCTACCTGGGCCGCTTACGAAAGCTTTGCTATTTTACAAAATCCAATACTACCGATCCAAGCAGGCGTTTGTGGATGTGCTCACTCATGTGACAAGACTGAGCGCCCTGACGGAACCTGGAAGCGAGCTATGGCTGTCGACCCAAAATATTCAGATGGAGGCATATATCCATACCCGGCAGTATGAGGATGCAAAGCGCACATTTGAGCAGACGATGAAACATGTGTATGATCAGCGGTTGTTTCATCGTTTATCCAGTCTGTATGTGGCATACAGCGGGTATTGCTTTACGATGGGACTGTTGCAGGAAGCTTTGTCTGCATTGTCGATGGCTGAGGCGAATCTGGTCTACGCCGGAAATCAGGGAGATTTGGTGACGGCCATTGCGAACAATCGAATTGTCATGTTGACGATGTCAGGGGAGTTAGATCAGGCACAGACTGAGATTGAGCGTTTCGAAAAACTACTCGAGGCAGAAACGAAGGAGACACAGCAGGCGATGAAGCCGTTGCTTTTGGTGTATCGCTGTGAGGTTGCTTCTTCTCGGAAAAGTTGGGGCATGCTTGCGCAAAGTGTGGATCAACTGTTAAATTGTGCTGTCACTGAGGATCAGCGAATGAACGCGGTTTTTTATCAAAGTCAGCTGGCGCTGGCGCACGGGGAACAGGACACATTTATAACTCAAGCCCAGGCTTGTCTGCCGTATTTTGAGTCTGTGCAGCAACCGCTACGTTTGGAATCCCTATATGAAGGATTGGCTGTGGTGAGTGAGGATCAGCGGCGGTACAAAGAGGCGGCAGGGTATTATCGCAAGCTGGTGTATTTGCTACGGAGAACGAAGTAAAGGTTAGATTATAAGGCTAGCTGGGGCAGTTAGGTAAGGTAAGGTAAGGTAAGGTAAAGTAAGGTAGATGGATTGAAGTTTCGGTTTTGGTAAAACGGTGCAGGTACGAGGTGACCGGCTAAAAAAGCTTAGGAAGTAGAAGGATAAGATAGAACAGATAGAATAGGTCTGGAACGTTTTGTGTATCGGACCGTATCGGACCGCTTGGCTAGATGCAGTAATGTAAAAGGATATAGACTGTAGCAGGGCAAGATGAGGCAATGAGACAGGACAAGGCAAGCAAAAGTTGAAGTAAGAGTAAGAGTAAGAGCAAGAGTAGAAGTAGGACAAGCAAGAGTGTGTAAGCTAGAACTAGATAAGTTGGATAGGGCTAGACAGGGAGGTTTATTTTCTAACGATCACCAGCGATGCTATTTGGATGAATTTCAGCGTTTTTATATTCTAACGATCAGAGTGGAGCTTATTTTGGGAAATCAGTGTCAAAATGGACGTTTTTCTTGGTTTTTCAGTGTAATAAGGCCTCTGGTGATCGTTACAATTTCAGAAAGGCCTTTTTTGCCCAAATAAGCTTATCTGAGATCGTTAGAATAAATAAATGTGTGTTGCAAAGCTTCAACTTCTCAGTAGAATGTCTTAGGTGTGGAAGATATATTGTGAGTACGTCTTGAACGGGGAATGTATGCTGTAAGTGCGTTTTTATTGCGGAATGTTTGCTATAAGCGTGTCTTCAATGGGAGATGTGTGCTGTGAGTGCATCATGAATGTACGATGTTTGCTAGATAAGTATCTTTAATAAAGCTGAGATGCAGAGTGTGCATTCGTCTAAAATTAGGGATTTGACCACTCTGAGTAACTGTAATCAGAGCGGAGTAGCGAACATTTTCACAAAAATAAATGGTTTAATCCTCGCTGAGTCGGTTAGAACAATGTTTTTATTGCAGAAAGGCAAGTATAGCTACAAATAAATTGATGGAATGTTGTCTTTAGCAGGACATTTCCTCGGTTCTTTTGTATGTGTCCAGATATGTATTCATACGGGTTATGTTGTGTTTATAATTAATCATACCAATAAAAAACAAATGAGGTGTTTGAAATGATGGGATGGTTTACACGTAAAAATAAACAGGAAGATGCTGTTGCCAAAGCAGATCGCGTAATGAACAAAGGGCTTACGGGCATGATGATGAAAGGATTTGTACCCAAGGAACATCGGGATGCCATCAACCAAAGTTTGGACTCGGCTAAGCAGGCACAACTGGCTGCAAGCGGATCGCTGCCTCTGACAGCAACTGGAACCGTAATCAGTGTAACGGATACGGGGAAATTAATTAATTTTGATCCCATTGTGGTGCTTGTACTTGAAGTCACTGAAACGGGTGGTCGCACGTATCAGCGTACGATGGAAACACTGGTATCCAAGCTGCAGATTCCGCGTGTGGGTGATCGTGTCGGTTTGGGACAGCATCCGGCGAATCCTTCTGAACTGATCTATATGGGACTTCTTTCAGTTTAAGTTTAAATAAAGGTATTATTTGTTTGGAAATAATTATGTTTTTTAGTTTTTACATTACAGATAACAACGAAAAGGAAACATACGTAACAAGAAAGATACACAGTAAAAAAGGTTTATAGAGCATAAATTAGATAGATAGGGTGATAGAGATGAGTCGTTTTTTTAGAGTAATCGGTTTACTTATGGTGTTTGGGGCGGGTTTCTCCCCGGTAGTCGCTCAGTGGCTGTGGGATGATCCGTTTATGGTTATGCAGTCGTGGTGGTTTAAACCGATGATTTTTGGAGGCATTGGTTTGATGGTCATTGGATCTATATTCGGTACAAGTTTGGGACAGCGCAAGATTAAATCCGGATTGCCAGCAGTTGGTGTGATCCAAAGCATTCAGCAGACGGGCACTTATATTAATGAACAGCCGGAAGTGAAAATGATGCTGAAGGTGTCTCGCCAAGGCCGGGAAACGTATGATACCGAACTAAGAACCATTGTTCCTCTAACCTCGCTGTCCCAGTTTCAGCCGGGAGCAATTATCCCGCTTGTCGTTTCCGAGAAAGATGAGCGCAAAGTCGGGCTGGATCATCAAGGAACGGTGTCGCAAGAGCATATGCAGCAACTGTTGAATGAAAAAATGATGCAACAAGGTATAGCACCGGAGATGGTGGATATTGCGCGTACAGGAGAGAAGGGGTTCGCTAAAATTCTGGACGTTACCCCTATGGGAAGTGGACAGAATGGCAACATCAAGCTACAGCTTAAACTGAGTATTACGAAGCAAAATGGTGAAACCTTTGAGACGATAACGCAAAAAGAAATCCTGCCCTCTGCGATGTCGCAGGTGCAGCAGGGGCATATCATTAACGTATTTTATTTGCCACAGGATCCTTCCAAGGTTGCTCTTGCCCTTCAAGTGCAGGAGCAGCAGCTGAATCAACTCTTCTCGTCCTGATCTGCTCATTTTGATCTTCTTAACTTTAGCATCATTATAAAAAAGCTGTACAAAATAGCTGTACAAAATGGAACTGTAGTTCTCCCGGTTCCTTTCAGGAAATTAGAGTTGTATATTCGAGTGCCCTCCCCAAGTCAAGACAGATGATTAACGGGGAAGGTACTCTTTCTTTATATCCCTATAAGTAAGTTAAGAACGAGTGCTTGAAGGAGAGCGCATCAGCATTTCCCGGAAAGAGTGAAAAAGAGGCTGTGCATAGGATTCAAGCTGCTCCCGGCTGGTCTGTCCCTCTTCTGTTAATATATCGTGATCGAACCATACGACAGCATAATCCTTGTCATCTTTTGGTTTACTTGTATCCCAGCAGACAGGCCCCGCATGATCTTCATAGGAGGCAAATGGAATATATCCCGCCTTAATCAGTGATTCCGATGATGACCAGAGGTCACGTAATTCCCGCAGAGGGTAGTCCGAAGGTAGATTCGGTAATTCGATCATAAATCCCTCATAACGAAGATAGACATTCAGAACGTATCGGCTGCTCAGATAGGCAATATACAGCGAAGGCAGGGAGAAAGGTGAGCTATACGTATCCGAGCCAGGCTTAATATAACTAGCAGCTAATTCATTAATCTGATCTACCGTAACCTCAGAGTCCAGCATTCTCCAGTGAACCCATTCTTCTTCATCCACCTCACCATCCTGCATATCCGCAGGCACGCCATAGTCCTCTTCTTCCATTTTGGCCGGATGAGACATTAGAATATCCCGGTGAGGAGAATCGAAATATGTGTCAAGCCAGCTTTTGATGAAAAGTCGATCTCGTGCCAGTACCTCGTTGACAGTCAAAGTGGTCACAACCCTTCAAGATTCATAATCATTATATTTTTACATTCTGATATGCTTCTATTTTAAACGATGCCGATTCGCATGCGATAGGAGAACAGCACTTCTTTTGATTTTTCGTCAAAAACAAGCTCCGCCTGGCGTCTGAAGTCGTCTGCCAGGTCATTCAATTCTGTGGCGCCCAGCTTCAAAGCTGTCTGGAGTCCGCCCTGGCTTAGAGCCAGGTTGGCATAACGCTCAGCTGTGAATGGCTCCCAATGATGGAACACAATCTCCCGGCTGTAACGGAATAGCCTGGATTTTAGAATCTGTTGCAGATGGCCTTCTTTGCTCCATTTATGTGCTTGCTGATCTGTACTCGACAGACGTGATGCAAGTTCATCCGCAGTGCTCACCAGTTGCTGGTATGCTGCTTCAAGCGACCAGTCCAATACTGGAGGCCAGTCACAGTCGTAGGCAGCAAAAATACCACCTGGACGCAGCACCCGTGCGAACTCGCGCAAGGTGGATTCGGGCTCCATCCAGTGAAACGATTGGGAACACGTCAGAATATCTACGCTGTCATCAGGCAGGCCGAGGTCATGTGACATTCCCGCCGCGAAACGAAGTTGATCCGGTTTGCCTGCTGCCTCCCACTTGGCAATGCCTACGGAGCGCATATCCTCGCTCGGTTCCACACCGATTACTCGCTCGGCATGATCCAGCCAGATCCAGGTAGATAACCCTGTTCCGCAGCCGACATCAGCCACGAAGCGAGGCCTTTTGCCCAGATAATGAGTCAAAATATCAACGACTTCGCGGGGAGCGTAGGGTCTGTTTTGGTCATACAATGTGCCAAATCCTTTAAAGCGTTCCACGTTATTATGCCTGATCCGTTGATTCATGTGTGTGCCTCCCAACATCTTTGAAGTCCTATCGATCCTATAACTATATGGTATATATGCATGCTATATTGTACCATTATCCTCTAAATTATGCCCATCATCTTCCAGTAAATGTACGAGAGCCTCCTGATGTCTACGGAGCAGTTCCCTGCGTACTGTCTTGGGTGCGACTACGGTTACTTTCGAGCCAAAGGACATTAGAAAGGAATACAGCTGTTCACCCTCATCAATCGGAATAGAAACCCTAAGCTTCCCGCCTGGCTCTTGCTGAATCATAGCGGGATCAATCAGGTCATAAACACGATAGGCAATCGTTTGTTCAAACAGAAGTTCGATCGGAAGCTGTTTCTCAGGCGATTGGTTAGACTGTATCTTGAGGTCTTTCTTTCCCCCACGATATGGATATTCTTGGATACTGTCCTCATCCATTGTCGACGTCCGAGTATGTTCATATGAGCCGGGGACAAAGCGAAGTTTCGTAATCCGCTTGATTTTGTACGTGACGAAGCTGTCGGTCGAATTGGATATCACCGGCTGTGTTTGCTTTAAACCCTTGAAATACCATGTATTGTTTTTAAAAATAAGCTTCACCGGCAGTGCCATTTCCTCACTCGCTTCTCCGTTGGAATCGATATAGTGAAACGATAGTAACTGACTTGCGAATATCGCCTGTTTCACCTGATTAAACAGTTGCATCTCTTGCTCGGGAATACTGCCCCATGGGGAGTACTCGAATTCAATCCAGTCCAGTTTATGATCAAAAAGGGTCGTTAATCTGCCCAGCATCCGGGCGCTATTCAGATGAGGAATGGCGCTGACGCTGTACAAGCCCAGCAAAATTTCATTCTGTTCATCCTCGCTCAGCAGCGATTTGTCCATGACATAGTTATCCATCAGATGAATACCGCCGTGTTTGCCCGTTGTTGTATAGACGGGAATACCTGCCGCACTCAGGCGGTCAATGTCCCGGTATACCGTGCGAACCGAAATTTCGAACAGGCGCGCAAGCTCCGGGGCGGTCGTTTTCTTTTTTTCCAGCAATAGCAACAACATTCGGAATAATCGGTTATGTTCCATGACTAAAATTATACCATGACAACCCTTGTCAGGGTATGGGTGTTACACTTGAACTATAACGTTACAGTTTTTAGTGTATTTCAGTGGATTGAAGATCACAGACATGCTCTAGCAGCAGTCTATATTAGAGGAGGAAACGCATTATGAAAATGAAAGACGGATTCTTTTGGGGCGGCGCAACGGCTGCCAATCAGTTTGAAGGCGGATGGAATAAGGACGGCAAAGGGCCAAGCACATCGGATATGATGACAGGCGGAACACATACCACGTCGCGCCGAATTACACCTGTACTTGAAGAGGGCACGTATTATCCGAGCCATGAAGCGGTTGATTTTTATGGACATTATAAAGAAGACATTGCGATGATGGCCGAGATGGGCTTCAAAATGTTCCGCATGTCGATCAACTGGTCTCGCATCTATCCGAACGGTGACGATCTGGAGCCGAACGAAGAAGGTTTGAAGTTCTATGATAACGTCTTTGCTGAGTTGAAAAAACATAACATCGAGCCTTTGGTGACGATCTCCCATTACGAGACACCCTTCGGGCTGACACAAAAATATAACGGCTGGGCTTCTCGTGAAGTAATCGAGTTTTACATCCGCTACTGCACAACCTTGTTCAACCGATATAAGGATCAGGTAAAATACTGGCTGACCTTTAATGAAATCAACTGTCTGACGATGCCGATTGGTGCCTATATGGCAGGTGGATTGTTGTTTGAGGGTAAAGAAACATTGACGGATGGAGTAGATCAGCCGCAGACCCGTTTCCAGGCGCTGCACCATCAATTCGTGGCTAGTGCCAAAGCGGTGAAGTTGGGACATGAGATCAACCCGGATTTCAAAATCGGCTGCATGGTTGCTTTCATGACCACGTATCCGAATACGTGTAACCCTGATGATATTTTGCAGGCGCAAAAGAAGGATCAGCTGACCAATATGATCTGCGGCGACGTGCAGGTTCGGGGAGCATACCCGGGGTTTGCCAAACGTTTCTTCGCAGAAGAAGGGATCGAGATTCAAATGCAACCGGAGGATGAGCAGACGCTACGCGAAGGCTGTGTAGACTTCTATTCCTTCAGTTATTACATGTCTCTTGTAGAAAGTGCGGATGCTTCACTGGATCAAGTGGAAGGCAATTTGGTGGGTGGAATTAAAAATCCATATCTTGAAACCTCCGACTGGGGCTGGCAGATCGATCCGAAAGGACTACGCTACACGCTGAATCACCTGTATGATCGTTATCAAGTACCATTGATGGTCGTGGAAAATGGTCTCGGTGCGGTTGATGTCGTGGAAGAAGACGGTTCCATTCAGGATGACTACCGGATTGATTATCTGAAAGGTCACATTGAGCAGATGAAAGAAGCGGTTGCGGACGGCGTTGACCTGATTGCCTATACGATGTGGGGCTGCATTGACCTTGTAAGTGCGTCAACTGGAGAGATGAAGAAACGTTATGGTTTTATTCATGTCAACAAAGATAATGATGGCAACGGTGATTTGATCCGTACACCGAAGAAAAGCTTCTACTGGTACAAAGATGTGATTGCTTCCAATGGTGAAGACTTGTAATTTGAACGAAGCATATTCTATAAAATTGTGTTCAATTATTAATTCGTAAAAACCCGCTCGTTCCTGTGTTCAGGAATAAGCGGGTTTTTTTGACGTGTGTTAGACTGAATGGGCAGTAAAAGAGTGAAACAACAGGCTCTTACTCTGCAAAGGACACGTAGGCGGGCATCGTGGTTAGGTCAGGCGAAACTTTTGGCTTGTAACTGAGACAGCCTCTGCAAATAACGTCTGTAGAACCAGATGCAAGTGGATAACCAACATCCACTCAGAAAGTAACCACCAACGATGTCACTAGGATAATGTACACCCAGATAAATCCGGCTAATACCAATCATCAAAATAAAGCCCGCACTAGCTGCAATCATACATATACGCCCCGTAAAACTAGGGATATGCTTCCAGATTAGAAAAGCAAGTCCACCATATAGGCTAAACGCAGCCATGGAATGTCCGCTGGGGAAGCTGTATCCGCTCACTTCGATAATGCGGTTAATCGTTGGGCGAGACCGTTGAAACACAAGTTTAAGCAAAGCGTTTAACAGTGTAGAACCGGCAAGTACGCTGGCCAGAAAGAACAGTTCGCGTTTGTGCCGCAGGAATACATAGAGGATTAGCATGACAACGACCGTAATGACAACGACCTGAAGCTCGCTGCCAATCCAGGTGAAAAATTGCATGAATCGAGTCATGCCAGGCGACTCCATACCTTGGATTAAGTCGATCAGCACAGCATCAAAACGATGAATTTGGTTATCGCTGATGGAGAGTGCAATCGTGATAAATGCGAGCATGCATAACGCTGCAACCAGCAGTGGGATTGAGATTTTTTTCATGTAAGTGTGCTTCAAATGTTGAGTTCCTCCGTGATGTCGATGTCTTTAACATAGTGTTAACATTCTACAATAAAACAAACAAAAACGAAAATGGAGCGTTAATTAAGATAAAGGCAGTTTAAAGGGTAACTCAACAGGGGGCGAAGAGATGAGAAGAATCATCACGACCGTATTGGTTCTGATGTTGTGTGCAACAAGTGTGATCGTTTGGCCGGGGGAGCGGGCATATGCATGCAGTTGTGTGGATTCGAATGCCAAGGAGAAGCTGGAAAAGTACACTACGGTATTTACGGGAAAAGTAGTGGAGATCGGAGGTGGCTCCATATTCAGCAGTAAGCAATATAAGAAATATACGCTCGATGTGGATACAGCCTGGAAGGGTGTAGATGCAAAACAGATGACGATCTTGATCGGTAGTATGGGGGCGGATTCCTGCGGAACAACGCTGGTGAAAGATCAGTCCTATCTCATCTTTGCTCATCAGAATAATAAGGATGGAAAGCTGCACAGCAGTCTATGCAGCGGCAATCTGCAGCTGGAACAGGCGGGAGAGGCGATAAATATGCTGGGTAAAGGCACTCCTGTAAGCCCGGATGATTTCAGGAATAGCAGCGGATATCGCAATCCGTGGATGATTGTGCTTTATGGCGGAGGGGCGGTTGTATTACTTGTACTCTTAGGTGGCTGGCTTCGGAGAAGGAAGCGGCGGAGAATCTAATGTGTTGGCATTGTCTATGGTATCACTATGGCATCATAGTTGACAGGTTTGAGGGCAGCGAATCGAAGGAACAGAAGCGGCAATGAGCAAGTTTAAAGTGGAGTTTGCCAAAAAAAATCCCCTTATGGACGTGAGCACGTTCTGTAAGGGGATTTGCACTTTTTGACTCAAGGTAAACTCTGTTCGTTTTTATTCGAATATCCATTCATGATGTTTAACCTTATTACTAGCGTTGGAGCTGTAACATATACTCATAAGCGGTAACACCGAATACTCGCTTGAAATGTCTGTTCAGGTGTGTGAGATCCACGAAGCCGCAGTCGGCGACAGCGGTGTAGATGTCTTTGTGTTTTTCAAGGGATTGGCGGGCATGCTCGACCTTACAGTTCAGGAAAAATTGATAGGGTGATATTCCGGCATGAGCCTTGAATTCACGGATAAACTGAAACTTGGACAGGCCGAATTCAGCAGACAGATCATCCAGTTTCAGTACGTCAGCGGTGCTGCAAAACATGATCTCTTTTGCTTTGCGAACAATACTGTCCTGAGGTTTCCAGAGCTTTGCGGGCTGTTCTTCCTGGGCGAGCATTTGTACCAGATCATATAGGCGCGTGCTGCACTCCGCCTCATCTTGTCTGTGCTGAACGGCATCGTTCAGCATCAGAATGCTTCGGGCAAGCTTCGGATCATAGACGATAGGGCTGGTGAAGCGCAGTTCTTTTTTGCCCATAATCTCCTCGACTAATTCGGGTCTCAAATAGAGCATCACATAGTCGATGCCCTCTCGATCATAGGAACTTCCATCATGGAACTGTTCCCGGTTAAACAGCATGACACCATTCGGATGTGAGGCTTGATAATGACCGTCCAGATGATATTGCTGAATGCCGCGCAGCGTTACACCTACGGCATATTCCTCATGGCAATGCTTTTTATAAGTAAAATCGGTGAAGCTGGCGGACAGAGCCAGCACGTCTTCCGATCTTCTGTAGCTAAACTGTTCCATACCGCACACCTCCGCAGATTGAGTAAGTTGTTAGATAAGACCGGACACAATAATAGCTGAGTATATCAAAAAGAGGGCCATCAGCATACTGCATGTTCGCTGGTATCGATTCAGCAGGGATCGAAAGACAGTACCGAACACTACCCAGCTGGAGTATGCCAGAAAACCAATACATGTAATCAGCATCACATAGAAGAACGCAGACCAGGATTCTGCAGCGACGTAAGGAAGTACATAGGCTGGAATGACGGTAAATGTAAACAGCACCACCTTGGGATTGACAAATTGCATCATCACACCGTTCCAAAAGCCTAATATGGCTTGGGGAGCGGCTTCAGTAGAGCCCATTCGATAGACCTGATACGCGAGGTACAGCATGTAGATGCTACCAATGATCTGCATGACTTGTAGTATATTCGGCAAGATGTCAGCAAGAAGCTGATTCAGAAAAGCAGAAGCGGTAAGTAGTAATCCAAAAGCCAGCGTCGCTCCCCAGACATAAGGCATGGTGCGGCGTGCGCCTACTTTTTGTGTGGAGGAGAGAATGACAATATTGCTGGGGCCGGGTGTAAATGTGACAACGATACAGTAGATTAAAAAAGATAATATATTCATCTGGAGCTCCTTCTTCGATGCTAGGTTTAAATTGAACGATCATCGTCGTAATCATAAGACAATGCAGACCAGAGCTATAGTACATTATTGCAGCGGAGCTTGAGATCATGAGGCGTTTTTCTCCTGATCAGTGCGCTCTCTATAAAAGTTGTGCGTATTTTATTTACACGTTAACGGAGAGGACAGAAAAAACCTGAAAAAGCGAAGCGTTCGCCTAAAAGCTTTCTGCAAGAAAGCTACATCGGAAGCATACGCTTATCACCGGATTTTCCCCTTTGAAAAAGGGAATCAAAAAAATCTGGGGATAACAGCGATTGGAAGGTTATTCTGTCATCGGAGTGGACTGTGTAAATCTTTAGTCAACTTATATAGAGGTTCCCTTTTTGAATGATTGCGTTTACAATCTATAACGGAGTGAGGGTGTACAAATAGACATAAACCACTTGAGGAAGTGAACGAGATGAAAAAAATGCTGCTGATCTATATTGTGTTGATTGCGGCGTTTGCATTGTATGTATTGAGATTTGAATATACCAGTCAGGTGAACAGCTCGTGGGAGAACCGTGGACTTCGCGGTGATCTGGGTGAGACGTACATGATGATTACGTTTCAGTCCGGGCTGGAATATTGGAAGAGTCCACTGAAAGGTTTTGAGGATGCCGCGGATGCGCTGGGCGTGACCGTCGAATATCGCGGGGCTACACGGTATGATGCCAAAGAGCAGATCACGGTAATTGAGCAGGCCATTGCGCGTAAACCTGCAGGCATTGCTATATCCGCAATCGATCCAAAATCATTAATTCCAGCGATCAATAAAGCTGTGGAAGCGGATATTCCTGTGGTCCTGTTCGATGCAGATGCACCAGGGAGTCAGGCATATTCCTTTTTGGGAACAAATAATTACAAAGCAGGCGTAACGGCAGCGGACAAAATGGCCGAGCTGCTCGGTCGTGAAGGAGAAGTCGCTGTAATAACGTCGCCGGGACAACAGAACCATGAGGAACGTACCAACGGATTCCGCGAAACAATTCGGAAACGATACCCTTCTATGCAGGTTGTTGAAATCGCAGATGGACATGGAGATGTGTTGAAATCCCGGGATGAAACGATCCGGATGATGAAGGCACATCCGAAGCTGGCGGGTATATTTGTCACCGAGGCAACGGGAGGCGCCGGAGCCGGGGAAGCGGTACAAAATGCCAATTCAGGCAATGGTCAGAAGCTGCACATCATTTCTTTTGACACAAATAAAGCAACACTCGATCTGATCCAAAATGGTACGATATCCGCTACGATTGCACAAGGGACCTGGAACATGGGATATTGGTCGCTCCAATATCTGTTCCATCTGCACCATCACTTGACTGTACCTGCACCTTCGCCTTCAGGGGAAAATGCACCGCTGCCTGTAACGGTAGACACGGGGATCTCTGTTGTGATACGTTCGAATGTGGATGATTATTATGCCAAATAATCAGAAAACCTGGCGCTCTGTAATGGGGAATGGTCTACGTCGCTTGCGTCTGCGCAACATGCCGTTACGGTATCAGCTGATGCTGCTGTTTTTACTTTTTGCGATTGTGCCATCTGTAGGCTTGGGTCTGCTCGTGAATTGGACGGTAGAACGGGTGGTGGAGCGGCAGGTTGAAGGTCATACGATGCAACTGATTGGCAAGGTCAATGAAGCGCTGAATACCAAGATGGAAAACTTGCAAAATATGACATACCTGATTGCGTTTGAACCGGATGTCAATGCATTCATGGATAATAAGATTAGCGGAGATGGAGACGGAGGCAAACGTGAAATCGAACCCGAACGAATCAAACCTCCAGCCAATCAAGTTTACACGGAATCCGAGCAGAATCGGTTGTATGGCATCAAGCAGACCTTGCAAGGATTCACCACGTTATACCCGGAGATAGCCGGCATCGTGCTTGTGAACAGTAACGGTGACTATATTAGCAACGAGATGTACCCTCGAACGGAGCAGCGTTTGACCCGGGAAGATTGGTATCAAAAAGCTGCAGTGCAACCAGGTATTTTCACGGTGCTTGGTCAACCGCAGGAACGCAACATGACAACCCATGTGCGGTATAAAAACGATGAGATCGTATCGGTTGCCCGCTCTGTCACGGATGAAACAACCGGTCTAGTGAAGGGAGCCGTGCTGATTGACCTTAAGCTGAGGTCTGTCTCACAGGCAGCACGTAATGTGACACTTGGTAAATCCGGGTATGTCATGGTTACGGATGCAGCAGGACAAAGTGTATACAAACCGGAGCATCCGTTAATTGAACAGATCCCGACGAGCTGGTTTGCTTCTGGGGAGAGTGGAACGTTTACGAAAGAGGTGGATAGCGAGACATTATTATTCATGTTTCAGTCATCTACCTTTACAGGTTGGAGAACGGTAGGGGTATTCCCGACCAAAGAGTCCATATCCGAGGTGCGGCAGATTCAGTTTTACGTGGTCAGCTTTGTCTTTGTGGTGTGTCTGTTTGGTCTGAGTGCATCCTTATGGTTTTCGCGTTCGATTGCCCAACCGATTTTCCGGTTGATGTCATATATGCGAAGGGCAGAGACGGGTAATCTCAGTGCAGGCCGCTGGAGTGATCGGGCAGATGAGATCGGTATGCTGGGCAACAGCTTTAACCGAATGCTCAGTCAGATTCGTCAGCTAATCTCGCTGAATGAGCTACGGGAGCGACAGAAACGGGATGCGGAGATGCGTAGCTTACAGGAGCATATCAAACCTCATTTTTTATATAATACACTGGATACGATTCACTGGATGGCTCGAAAAGAAGGGGCTGACGGTGTGTCCGATATGGCCTCTGCCTTGTCCCGTTTGTTCCGGATCGGGCTGAGCAAGGGTCAGGATTATATTCCGCTACACTCGGAGCTGGAGCATATCAACAGTTATTTGCAGATTCAGCAGACAAGGTACCGTGATCGCCTTCAATGTACCGTAGATGTTCCGGAAGAATTGCAGAACTTGTATGTGCTCAAGCTGTTGCTCCAACCATTGGTGGAAAATGCAATTTACCATGGTATTAAAGGTAGACGTGGCCCAGGTCATATTGTCATTAAAGGGAAGGTACAGCAGGGGCGACTTCATCTGACGATTCAGGACGATGGAGCCGGAATGACAAGGGAGCGGCTCGCGGAGATGCTGCAACTGCTTGATATGCCTATGGAGAGTCTGGAATCGACTTCACCGGAGTGGACAGGCAAAAGTTATGGGATGCTGAATGTACAGGCACGATTACGATTATCATTCGGTAGTGACTATGGGATTTTACTGGACAGCAGGCAGGGCGAAGGAACCCGCGTTACGATTGTTCATCCACTGATGCGGGAACTGCCTGCAACAATACTTCCCGAGGTTGAACCCCGTGATAACCAAGATCGACAAGAGAAGGAGTGAAGAAGGCTGTGGAATATACAGTGACACCCGTCAATTCGAATGCAACGGATAAGTTGTATCGTGTGTTGATTGCCGACGATGAGCCGATCATTCGGGAAGGTATCCGGGAAGCCATGGATTGGACTGCACTCGGTATGGAGGTTGTCGGCGAAGCCGAAGATGGTGAAGAAGCACTTGAACGGGCAGTTGAGCTAAACGTAAATGTCGTACTGGTCGATATGAATATGCCTTTTCTGAATGGTATTGGACTGATTCGCGCTTTACAGGAACAGTGTCCCGGCGTTCGTTATTTGATCATATCAGGACATGATGAATTCGCTTATGCTCAGGAAGCGGTTCGTCTTGGGGTGGAGGATTACATTCTGAAACCTGTACAAGCAGACCAGTTGAAAGTAGCACTTGAGCGGTTACGTCAGCGATTGGATGAGGAACATCAACGGACAGCATATGTCAGACAGGCGGCAGAGCAGATTGAACGGAATATTCCGCTGTTAAGGCAGCGATTTTGTCAGGAGTGGATGGGGGGGCAGGCAGGTGGTAAAAACCTGACCGAGCAGCTTTCATTTCTGCATCTGCCGTTTGAATTGCCTGTTCAAGTTGGTGTTGTACGCTGGCCAGCTGCGGAAGCACGTCAGACGATACTGCGAGAGAATGATCGTCAGTTGTTCCTGTTCGCCGTGGAAAATATCATTGCGGAGTTGCTCGGAGATCGTCCGCATGTGCTCTTCCGCGATGCCAGCAGTGTCATTGGTATTTGTCTGTGGCAGGAGGCCCCAGAAGATATTGCATCATTGTTGGAGCAGCAGATCAGTGCTTGTCTGAATATTTCAGTTCATGCCCATGTTGAACCTCATTTCGGTTCGCTGGAAGAGGTGCCGGACACGTATCGGCATTGCCGTGAGCAAGTATATGAAGAAGTGAAGCTTTCACCGCTCGTTCGCAGAGCACGGCAGTTGATTCAGGAAGAGTACGCTGAACGGGAGCTGACACTGGAATCGCTGGCATCCCGTTTGCAGGTGTCGGCCGTGTATCTCAGTCGTGTATTAAAAAAAGAACTGAACGATTCCTTCGTTACACTGGTCACTCGTGCACGCATACGTAAGGCTGCACAGTTGCTGGACTCCACTTCACTTCCGATTCACTCGATTGCCGAACGAGTAGGATATGATACGCAGCATTATTTCAGCACAGCGTTCAAAAAAACAATGGGCATCTCCCCTGCCCAGTATCGTAAAAATGGCGGAACGGACAATTCGTCCGCAGGCCCGATGTAGACATTTCACATTGTGAAACATAAAAACCAACCCACCGTTTAAAGGCTAATCGCCTGCGGTGGGTTTTTCGTTGTTTGTTTCCATCAAAAGTTAAATTTTTATAAAAAAGGTTCAAAACCTGCAAAGACCCCGCAGGTTGTGAAATGCTACCATGGGATGCAGAGAGGAACAATAAGCAGCAAGATACTCCATGTGTTGTAAGCGTTATCTTAAGAATTAAAACGAACGCGATGACGTGAAGAAAGGGGAACTTCATATGAAAAAAGGAGCAACACTCATCTGGCTTCTAATCATGGCCTTGATGCTCTCGGCCTGTAATCTGGCTGAAAGTGATGTAGGTAGCAAGGAAAAAGGATATGTCGGCATATCCATGCCTACCAAATCATCAGAACGCTGGGTGGGCGACGGAGAGAATATGGTTCGTTTGTTTCAGGAGCAAGGTTACAAAACAGATCTTCAGTACGCCGAAGATGTAGTTGAGAATCAAATCTCACAGATTGAAAACATGATTACCAAAGGTGTCGACGTGATGGTCATCGCTTCTGTTGATGGCAACACGCTGACCGATGTCATCAAGAAGGCACATGACGAAGGCATACAGGTCATCTCGTATGACCGACTTATTCGTAACAC
This sequence comes from Paenibacillus sp. 2TAF8, assembly GCF_052114825.1. Lineage (NCBI taxonomy): Bacteria > Bacillati > Bacillota > Bacilli > Caryophanales > Paenibacillaceae > Paenibacillus > Paenibacillus sp. 2TAF8. The sequence goes on along the minus strand of NZ_JBFRFN010000003.1, from coordinate 191,706 downwards.
GCCATATCTGACTTACTATGCTACGTTTGACAACTTTAAAGTCGGGGTGCTGCAAGCCTCCTACATTGAGCAGAAGCTTGGGCTTAAAGATGGCAAGGGGCCATTTAACATTGAGCTGTTTGGCGGATCACCGGATGACAACAATGCATACTTTTTCTTCGACGGTGCAATGTCTGTACTGAAGCCATATATCGATTCTGGCAAGCTAGTCGTCCGCAGTAAACAGATGACGATGGCTCAAATTGCCACACTGCGCTGGGACGGGGCTTTGGCCCAATCACGGATGGATAACCTGCTGAGTGCTTACTATTCAGGCGATAATCTCGATGCCGTGTTATCTCCCTATGACGGAATCAGTATCGGGATCATCTCATCTCTGAAAGGAATTGGCTACGGCAAGCCGAACAAACCACTTCCGGTTATTACGGGGCAGGATGCGGAACTGGCATCCATCAAGTCCATTGTGGCTGGGGAACAGACACAGACGGTCTTCAAGGACACACGTAAGCTCGCAGAGAAAACGGTGGAGATGGCTAATAGCATTTTGCAAGGAAAACAAGCAGAGGTTAATGATACGGAATCATATAACAACGGTTTAATGGTTGTTCCGGCATATCTGCTCGACCCGATATCTGTGGATCGAACCAATGTGGAAAAAGATATTGTAGGCAGCAAGTATTACACGAAAGAAGAAATAGGATTGCCTTAAAGGTACATCCAGGAAGAGAGAAGGCTGCCGTAAGATACGATGCAAGTGATCGGGCTAGCGTAAAGCGTGGAGCAAAAGATCGGCTTGTTATAACGCATAACCCAGGAAAGGAGCACATGCCATGACGGACATCATTCTTGAAATGAAGAACATAACGAAAACGTTCCCAGGAGTTAAAGCGCTCGGGAACGTCAACCTGAAGATCCGGGAAGGCGAAATTCATTCCATATGCGGAGAGAATGGAGCTGGCAAATCTACACTGATGAAGGTACTGAGCGGAGTATACCCGCATGGAAGCTATGAAGGGGACATTTTGTTCCGCGGTAAGACATGTGAATTCAAAGATATCAAGCAGAGCGAGGATCTGGGCATTGTCATTATTCATCAGGAGCTGGCGCTGATCCCGTATCTCTCCATTGCGGAAAATATATATCTGGGCAATGAACGCGCAAGCAAAGGCATTGTGAATTGGAAGGAAACCTTTGTTGGGACACGTGAACTACTTGGCAAAGTAGGTCTGAATGAAAACCCGAACACACTGGTATCCAGCATCGGAGTAGGTAAGCAACAACTGGTTGAAATTGCGAAAGCGCTCTCCAAAAAAGTGCGTCTGCTGATCCTTGATGAGCCTACCGCAGCGTTGAATGAAGACGACAGTGAGAATTTGCTGCAACTGATGCTGGAATTCAAAAAGCAGGGCATCGCCTGTATCCTTATCTCTCACAAGCTGAACGAGGTGTCCAAGGTTTCGGATGCGGTGACGATTCTGAGGGACGGCAAAACGATTGAAACGCTTGATATGAAAAAGGACAACGTCACCGAGGATCGCATCATCAGCGGAATGGTTGGACGGGATCTGACGAGCCGCTACCCTGAACGTCATGCCACGGTTGGTGACGTGGTGCTGGAAGTGAAAGACTGGACGGTGTATCACGAGCATCAGGCCGAGCGTAAGGTGCTCGATCAGATCAACATGAACATCAGACGTGGCGAGATCGTAGGGATCGCGGGACTGATGGGAGCAGGACGTACAGAGCTTGCGATGAGTATTTTCGGCAAATCGTATGGTCGCAACATCTCGGGACAACTGATCAAGGATGGCAAGCCCATTCAGAACAACAGTGTGACCGAGGCGATTCAGAATGGTTTTGCCTATGTGACGGAGGATCGCAAGGAATATGGACTTATTTTGATGGATGATATCAAACGCAACATTTCACTCACCGGACTTGGCAAACTGACCCGTAATGCCGTTGTGAACGAGCAGGAGGAAGTGTTGGTTGCGGAAGAGATGAAAAAAAGCATGAACATCAAGGCACCGAACATCCTGCAGAAAACAGGCAATCTGAGCGGAGGTAACCAGCAGAAGGTGGTGCTGAGCAAATGGATTTTTGCCGGACCGGATATTCTCATTCTGGATGAGCCGACGCGGGGAATCGACGTGGGTGCCAAGTTCGAAATTTATACGATTATCCACCGGCTTGCTGCCGAAGGCAAGGGTGTGCTGGTGATTTCATCAGAGCTGCCAGAGGTTCTCGGCCTGTGTGACCGGATTTATGTGATGAATGCCGGACGAATCACGGGTGAAGTCAACCGGGAGCAGGCATCGCAAGAAACACTGATGAGATATATGACCAAGTCTGGAGGCGGTAAGCATGGAAACGGTAACTAAACTGTTCAAAAATAATATACGTCAATATGGCATGATCATTGCCCTCGTTGTCATTATGATTCTCTTTGAGGTACTGACGAGCGGGCTGCTGCTCAAGCCAATTAATATCACGAACCTGATTTTGCAAAATAGCTACATTCTGGTCCTCGCCATTGGTATGGTGCTGGTCATCATCACGGGACATATCGACTTGTCCGTCGGTTCGATTGCGGCCTTTGTCGGCGCCGTAGCCGCCATCATGATGGTGGATTGGCAGCTTCCAGCTTGGCTAGCAGTTATTGCTTCCCTGCTGGTGGGTGCGCTGATTGGCGCATGGCAAGGCTTCTGGATCGCGTATGTGCGGATTCCCGCCTTCATCGTTACGCTCGCCGGCATGTTGCTCTTCCGTGGTCTGACGATGATTGTACTGGAAGGGCAGTCTATTTCTCCTTTCCCTGCCGGTTTCCAGAAAATCAGCTCCGGTTTCCTGCCAGATGTTCAATTCTCGGGTCTGGGTCTGGTGTCCATCATTGTGGGGATTGCACTCACGATCTGGTACATTGTGAATGAACTGCGGGAACGAGCTTCCCAGCGTAAGTATGGCTTTGAAGTGGTATCGCAAGGACTGTTCCTGCTCAAGCTGATTGTGGTAGCAGCAGTAACCAACCTGTTCACGTTTGTACTGGCAAGTTATGCGGGTATTCCGAACATTCTGGTGCTCCTGTTTGTTCTGATCGTGGTGTATTCCTTTGTCATGAATCGTACGGTTATGGGACGTCATGTGTATGCACTTGGCGGCAATGAGAAGGCAGCCGGACTGTCTGGTGTTAAAACGAAAAAAGTGACCTTCTGGGTGTTTGTCAACATGGGTACACTAGCTGCTGTATCTGGTCTGATCTTCGCTGCGCGTCTGAATGCGGCTACGCCAAGAGCGGGTACCAACTTTGAGCTGGATGCCATCGCAGCCTGCTTCATCGGTGGAGCGTCAGCTTCCGGCGGTATTGGAACCGTTTTTGGTGCAATTATCGGTGGTCTGGTCATGGGTGTACTGAACAATGGTATGTCCCTGATCGGCCTAGGTATCGACTGGCAGCAAGGAATCAAAGGATTGGTATTGCTGCTGGCAGTGGCATTTGATATCTATAATAAAAATAAACGAGCTGCTTAAATCATAACAGCTGGTTCGGAGCTCGCTCCGACAGGTTTTATGAGATGCCGTAAATTTGAAATATGGAGTTAGTGAAAAGGCTTGGCATGTGCCAAGCCTTTTTGTCTTTATTTTGTAACCGCAATCCACAACGTCCATGAGTCCTTCTCAATAATTGCATCATCAGCACGGTTTTTAAGTTTGCTGTTAATAAACACAATCAGCTCTCCGAGCTCATGGTCTGTTAATTCATGAAGAATAGAGCGTCCAGTCCGCTGCGCCAGATCGCTATTCAATGCAGCTATGTTCTGGTGAACAGATCTAGTCTCCCAAAGCTGCACGGTTTTAAGGATCACGAATCCATTAGAATCAAGCGATTTTTGGACTTCAGCGGCTTCGTGCCGACGGGAGCGTTCCATGTCAATCAATTTAGGATACTTTTCGAAGAAGTAACCCCTAATATGATTTCCATCCCCTGGCATTAAACAATCTTCCGGTGTTCTGTCTTGAATGATGAATACACCACCACCAGGTTTCAGGATCCGCTTAGCTTCTTGAAAACAGCTGTCCAAATCATGCAAATGATGTATGAGCGCTCTTTCTAAGACAATATCAAATGTATGGTCTGGAAGTCCCGAGTTGTAGGCATTCCCTTGTTGCAATGTGACATTGCTCAGATTCTCACAATGTCGAGCAGCTCCTTGTAACATCTCATTTGAAAAGTCTACTCCAGTAACATGGGCTGCCCCTGAGCTTGCTAAAGCTTTAGTATAAATCCCTCCGCCGCAGCCGATGTCAACAATTTCTTTACCGGCTATGCCTACATGCTGCTTAATCAAAGATAACCAAGATACATCGGCAGTTCTGGTTGTGTACGTCATTCTGTTTCGTTTATCGTGAAAATTAATTGGCATTCAAACCACCTCTTGTTCCGTTCTGTGAAACATGGTTTCAATAAGTGATGTGCCTTTACAATACCATAATTATCTTCATCGTCAAGAGGCGCTGGTTTAAATATACATTTTTGAATTAGAGACGGCTTGCTTAATTTAAACCGACCCTTACACAGTAGGATTCACATCAGTGCGCCTATAAAACGTGTAGCAATACCAAAATAGATAAACAGGGAGAGAATATCATTTAACGTCGTAATTAACGGGCCGGATGCCACAGCGGGATCAACCTTGAAACGACTGAGCAAAAGCGGAATGCATGTGCCTGTCAGTGTACCGATGATTAGCGTGAGAAACAGGGAAACACCAATAATCATCCCAAGCAACCAGTCTCCTTGCCACAAATAAGCAATGACCGTAATTAGCAGACCACAGACAAGACCGATCATCGTACCGACTTTAATCTCTCGTCCAATCAGAGCAAGTACCGTTGATTTGTCCAGCTTGCGTCCAATAAGACCGCGTACGACAACAGCTAGGGACTGCGTGCCTGTATTACCCGTCATTCCGGCTATCATGGGCATGAAGAACGCAAGAGCCACAACCTGATTTAACGTATCTTCAAAAAAATCCACAATGCTTCCCGAAATCAAGCCGATCAATAACAGCAAAATAAGCCAGGGCAACCTGCGTCTGACCGCAACGAGCGGTTTGGTATCAAAATCAATATCTTTACCGCCGCCGCCCATTTTGGCGAGGTCTTCACTGGCCTCGTCCATAATGATGTCAATGACGTCATCCATCTGGATGATGCCGCACAGCCTGTTATTCTCATCTACGACCGGAAGGGCGATGAATTCGTAACGCTGTAGCAACTGTGCCGCTTCTTCCTGATCCATATCTACGGTGGCATGAATGACACGTCTGGTCATCAGTTGTTCAACCTTGGTTTTGTCATCGGCCAGAGCAAGCGAGCGATAACTAACAACACCAGCCAGCTTGCCTTCATCGTCTATGACATAAAGGTAACTGGAAGGGGAGAGGTGCAGCGTACCCTGTGATTGCTTCAGTGCTTCCTTCGCTGTGTCGTGGGTGGACAATGTCCGATAGCGGTCGGTCATGATCCGTCCGGCAGTCTCTGGTGGATAGCTGAGTACAGAGCGGATGATGGCGGAGTGATCCAGATTCATGCTGGATAACAATTCTTCCCTGCGTTTCGCTGGCAGATCATGCATGAAGCGAATGAGGTCACTTTTGTCCATCTGTTGCATGACTTCGAGTGTACGTTCCGGTCCGAGTCGTTCAAACAATTCAGCCTGCTCGTGCAGCTTCAGGTTCTCGGCCAGATCGGCAAGTGTATCTGGTTTAAATAGAAGAAGAAAACGATTCTTTTCGTCTTCAGGGAATATTTTATAGATAAGTGAAAGATCATAGGGGCGCAGTTCCTTCACCAGTTTATAGAATTCCGGCAGATTTTGGGACTGTACATGCTGTGTCAACTGCTGGGTGATTTCTTCAACGGAAAGCTCTTTATTGGTTTGAGAACCGTTCATTATTGACAYTCCTTTCCTGAATGGTCAGCTTCATATTTTTAAACGGGAACGCTCTGTTCTTAAACAATGATATGTGTAGTGAAGTGGAAGATATATTGAAATCTTGCTCAAACATTCGAAGTGGGCTTACAAATGAAAGCACTCAGGATATACTTGTTCTACAGCAACAAATGAGGAGGTCGTGTGTCCTTGGAAACCGATATTCGAACGCAACTGCTCAGTCTGGCTGAGCCGGAATACCAGAAATTTTCAGCTTCACTTATTCCGAACATTACAAATGTACTGGGTGTGCGTTTACCCACGATTCGTAAAATAGCCAAACAGATTGCTGCAGCAGACTGGCGAACGTACCTGAATACGGCGCAGGATGAATATTTTGAAGAGGTGATGCTGCAAGCGATGGTGATTGGTCATGTGCAAGCGGATTTGGACGAGTTGCTGACACGCATTGCGGCTTTTGTACCCAAAATCGACAACTGGTCGGTATGTGACAGTTTCTGTGCCGGACTGAAATATACGAAAGTGCATATGGATGCGATGTGGAACTTCATTCAGCCTTATTTGATCAGATTAAACATGAGGCCTATTATGTGAAAATGGCGGTCGCTTGGGCAATATCGATAGCGTATGTGAAACAGCCCGAAGTGACCATGCCTTATTTGAAGCATAATACGCTTGATGATTTTACGTACAACAAGGCGCTACAGAAGATTACGGAATCGTACCGCGTGACACCGGAGGACAAGCAAATGATACGAGGTATGAAACGTAAGGTGAGAAAGCAGACACACACAACCTCTTGATATAAACTCGGGAGAAGAGAAGGTGAATAGTGATGAGGCAAAAGATGATGTACACCACCATGCAGCTGCACGGTGTTTCGTGGAGCTTGCTGGCAACCGAAAAAGGACTTTGTCGCGTGGTGATGCCCAATGAAACGCTGGAGGACTGGCATGGCTGGATCGGAAAAGTTGCTCCTGATACTGAACTTGAAGAGAATGAGCAAGCATTAAGACAGACGGGCATGATGGACTGGCTGAAGTCCTATTTTGCAGGGGAAAAGATCGCCTTCACAGAGGAAATCTCGCTTGACCTGATTGGTACGGAATTTCAACTGAGTGTATGGAAAGCGCTCGGGCGCGTGCCGTATGGAGAGATTCGCACGTATGGAGACATTGCTAGTGCCATTGGTAGACCTTCGGCTGTACGAGCTGTAGGTGCAGCGAACGGGGCGAACCCCATTCCAGTGTTGCTGCCATGCCACCGGATTATTGGTGCCAATCGCAAGCTGACTGGTTTTCGTGGTGGTCTCGAGATGAAGCGCAGGCTGCTGGATCTCGAGCAGATTCAGGGTGTTGAAGATGGAGGGCATGCGAGGTTTGAATTTTAATATCAAGAGGTTTTAATAGTAATATGAAAATTTTTCTTTATATGTAATCATTGTGGTGAAATGTGATAGAGATGTATTATATAATCGATCTGTGCTTTGTTTATTAATTACAGGTACAGAGAATTACATACATTAGAGAGAAATTGAGAAATACAGAGTTTTATTTGTAGATGAATATGGTAAATTATGATTTTTGAAGGGAGAGGATTATATTGGCGTACGTTTCGCAGAAATCTCACCCGAATCGTACAAAACGCTGGATGATCAGCATTGTCATTTTTGTAGTTCTTCAAGTAATCTTTATTGTTATTGACGGTACGTCTTTAGAACCCAGGGTAAATGATAGTGACAATGTATTTGCAGTAACGCTTAGAGGCATCCTTGAGTCAAAGCTGTTTAATGAAGGGGTAGCACCGTATTCTTTTCCCTTGTTTAATCTGATTCTGATCGTTTACGTAGCTGCCTTATTTCTTCAGGGTATAGCAGATATCATCTCAGTTGTTATTCGAAAAAGATAAAAGCAGACAAGTGATTGTTGAATCCTATTGAAATGTGTCGTTTTTATTTGGTGCAATTCCTTCTTGAAGCTTGAAGTGGTATGGTAAACTAAAACATAAAATGGTTTGTTATAACATCAGGAAACATGCCAGATATCAAGAGGTGAATGATCTATGCAACAGACATATTGGCTGACCAATGTAAGGTTGGAACAAGGATATATTCGTGAAGGAGCAGAGGTAACGGGCACACAAACAGGACTTGCCCATCTTCGAATTGAAAACGGAGTCATCGCTGCGATTATGGATGGTAATGAACCACTGACGGACAATTTGCCATCGTTGGATGGCAAAAGGTTGCTATTGTTGCCTTCGTTCCAAGAAGCGCACATTCATCTGGATAAAACCTACTATGACGGGCCGTGGAGAGCGGTTAGACGTAGCTCCAGCGTTTTTGATCGTATTGAGGAAGAAAAGGTGCTTCTACCCAAGCTATTGCCCGAGGCGAAACGTCAGGCAGAAAGCATTCTCGCATCAATTCAGACCTATGGTTCCACGCATGTGCGTGCGCACTGTAACATTGAACCAGTCAGCGGGCTGAAACGATTGGAAGCAACCAAGCAGGCCCTGGAGAGTTATACAGGTAAAATATCTTCAGAGATTGTCGCGTTCCCGCAGCATGGGCTGTTACGATCGAACTCAGTTGAACTCATGGGACAAGCCATGACAGAGGGGGCAACACATGTAGGCGGACTTGATCCGTATACTGTAGATGAGAATGTGGAGAAATCGCTGCATACCATGATGGAACTGGCAGTCAAACATCAGGCAGGGATCGATATGCATTTGCATGATGGTGGTGAAGCTGGCAAGCAAACACTGCTTGAACTTGTCAGGCTGACTGAAGAAGCTGGACTTCAAGGTCAAGTTACGGTGAGTCATGCGTTCTGGTTTGCCGGAGCGGAGCAGCAGGAAGCCGAAGAGATGGCGAGTCGTATGGCATCGCTAGGGATGAGTGTTGCTTCAACGGTGCCAATTGGCAAAACGGTGATGCCGCTTCCGATGCTGCAACGTGTGGGTGTGAACGTGAAACTGGCCACGGACAGTCTGACGGATCATTGGTCTCCATTTGGCAGCGGGGATATGCTGGAAAAGGCAGGACGTTTCGCCGAATTATATGGATATAGCGATGAGTTATCGTTGTCTCAATCGCTAGCCTATGTAACAGGCGGAGTGACACCGTTGAATGCAGCAGGGGAGAAGGTATGGCCGAAGGCTGGGGATGAAGCGAACTTTGTACTGGTTCAGGCGAGCTGTGTAGCTGAAGCGGTTGCCCGTAGGGCCGACAGGAAAGTGGTGTGCTATCAAGGTCAAGTGGTGAGCGGAACGTTAGCCTGATGAGTACGGACTGAACACCAAATATGTTGGGATAACATAGTAAACCGTGAACAAAGCTGAAAGTTAAGAAACAATAATGCTGAATTAACAAAATAGAGCATAAGGGTTAAGCCACGGATATCGTGGCTTTTTTGCATGGATCGGAGTGGAAGGGAGGTTATAAAATGGGAAGGAAGAAATTATACGCATAGTCCACATTCTGGGTTATGATAGATTATGATTTAATTTAGTGAGAGTTCCTCACCAGGTAGTAATAGGAGAATGAAGGAGAAATGAATATGGATCACAACATGGAGAACAGAGTGACCTTACGACCGATTACACAGGAAAATGAAAGTGAATGCATCCGTCTGCAACCGAGGGAAGATCAGCTCAAATTGGTAGCAAGCAATGCAGATTCTTTAATTCATGCGACCAAGGAAGTGACTTCGAGACCTTACGGGATCTATGCGGGAAATGATATGGTCGGGTTTATTTTGTTTGATAATGAGATGTATACGGATGGGCATTACTGGATTCTTCGTTTTATGATTGATGGGAAACATCAAGGTCAGGGTTATGGGAAACGTGCGATTCAGGAAGTCATTCACATGCTGCAGGAGCGAAGTGATTGTAGGCAAATCAGGGTATCTCATGTACCTCATAATGTTGCGGCTAATGCACTGTACAAACGGTGTGGTTTTCAGGAAACAGGTGAATTTGAGGATAACGGTGACATTATTTTAAGTTATCAGGTCAGAGAATAGGGGCGGTAAAAATGATCAGAGAAGCTGAAGCGAGGGATGCAGCAGCTATTGAAGAATTGTACAGAGAACTATTGCCTAACCATGCGAATATTGAGGTGCTGCCTGAACGAATTGAAGAGATCAAGCGTCACGAACACAGTTTCCTTTTTGTGTACGAAGCACGGGAGCAGGTGGTCGGTACAGCTCATTTACATATTTGCCTGGATGCACTCACAGGACATCGTCCCTTTGGTGTTGTGGAGAGAGTGATTATCTCTGACAAGGTGCAGGGAAAGGGATACGGGACAGAATTAATGCAACATCTGGAACAGGTAGGTGTGCGGATGAATGCATCGAAGATGCTGCTCGCTAGTGGGACTTCCAGACATGCGGCCCATCAATTTTATAAACAACTTGGTTATGATGGCGAGTCCAGCAAAGCGTTTAAGAAGTATCTATAATTATCTAAGGAGAACGATCAATCCAACAAGATGAGAACTAACCGATATCAATACAAGATCTTGAATAACGGATTCATGGCAATGACGTTTATGTTGATGTTTATGACGTTATTTTGTTTAGGCATTGCTGCATACTTGCGAGCAAAGCTCGGTTCAAACATGTATGCCTTTTTAGGTTGGGACATGTTTCTGGCATGGGTTCCATTGCTCATTTCATTGCTTATGGCTTACGTCTTCCAACGTAAGGCTGTGAGACCCGGATGGCTGGGCATGACACTGGCTGCTTTGCTAGGTCTGATCTGGCTTTTCTTTTTGCCTAATGCGGCCTATCTGTTTACAGAGATGCTGCATGCATTCCGATATTTTACGGCTCAACCGGGGAGTCGATTTTGGTTTACTATGGATTTCTGGTACAGTCTGACACTTGCATTTGCTGTTGCCATCGTAGGTTTGCTACTCTCGACATGTTCTGTGATGCAAATACAACAGTTGCTTCATCGGTTTGTACACAGGTTTGTTTGCTGGATGGTCGTGGCAATTATTTTGCTTCTGAGCAGTATAGGCGTGTATATTGGCAGATTTATTCGATGGAATTCATGGGATCTGGTATCCCAACCGGGTCAGATTATGATCGATCTATGGAATGATTTTAGTGCAGGAGACGGCATTATGATTGAGTTTGTAACCCTGATGTTTATAGTTCAAGGGTTCGCATACATCATCATTTCACAGATAAATATCCATAACAGGGAGCTGCCCCAATGAGAGTAATCATAAACCGCATTCGTTTACTGGAACAGTTAACTAAAACAGTCCGCTTTGTATCGTCTAATGAGCAAACTCGCGTGCTTGAGTGTATATTTATGGAGGCGGTTACAGATCGAATCAATCTAATTGGTGGGGATGGTACCACTTTTTTGATGACGGAGATTGCTAGGGAACATATTCAAATACAGCAAAAGGGGAAAGTGGCGGTTCAGGCGAAACTTCTGGCTGAGATCGTGCGGAAGATGGATGACAATGAAATCATGTTATCCAGTGAGGCAGCGGCGAGTGAACGGTTAATGGTTTCAACCCTTTCGAACAGATCAACCTTTGTCCTTAAGTTGCTGCAGGTTGATGAATATCCAATTCCAGAGCGCATGGAGGATCACACGTTGTTTACCATCCGCGGAGCAAGTTTGCGAGATGCCATTCGTCAAACCTTGTTTGCAGTTCAGAAAAAAGAACATCTGCCTACGCTCACTGGAGTGAAGATGGAGGTTAAGGATAATACGTTAATCATGATCGGTTGTGACCGGTATCGGATGGGTAAGGTGGAGCAGGTTTTTACGTCTGAGAAGGCTACCACGAGCGAAGGGGTCATTGTTCCTGGTCGAACTGTGAATGAGCTTGAGAAACTTATTGGGAATGAAGCTGTTTATGTAAAATGGTGTGAAACGAAAATCGAGTTCACAGGCAACGATTTTACTCTTCTGACTCATTCCATCACAGGAACTTATCCGAACGTTGATATAGGTGTTCACTCCGTGTACGCGGCTCGATTTGTCGTCCATGCATCTGTTCTTATATCGGCCCTGGATCGGGTTGCGATCATTGCATCTCAGGAGAAAACCAATCTGATTCAAATGCGAGTTCATGCGGGGCAAGTTGAATTCAACGCCTCAAGTCAAGTGAATTTTGCTTCAGAGTCTCTGGATATACAGGATTTTGTGGGGGCGGAATGTAAAGTGTCACTTAATGTAGGCTATGCATTGGAAGCTTTGAAAGCTCTGGGTGCAGAGCGGGTTCAGGTACAGATCAACCAAGGAATGCAGATGATTCTATTTACCTCGGAAGAAAAAACCGGGGTGTTACAGCTAATTATGGCAGCTCGAACAGCTGGCTGATTTTTGTTCTGAACAACTCTTAAATACAGGATTGGACAAAGTAGGAATTTGGAATATCAATAGAACTGATCAGGAGGAAAAGACATGAGTAATGCTTCTGATTTTATCCATCAAATGCCCCGCATTTCTGAGTGTCAGCGAATCCTCAAGGCAGCAGCGATGTTGGATGCGATTCTAATGCCAGAATGGGAGTACAGGTACTATTCGTACAATACGCAGTGGGATGCGAACGAACAGATGGCTTCGATGAGAGATGGGGAGGGAGATCACTATTTCGCGTTATTTGATTCGAGCAACCGTTTAATCATCAAAGGTTACGACAAAGCTTATGCTTCCCTACATCAAGATCAACTTGGTAATGTATTGGAGGGTGTGCCGGCAGATTTCAAAACAACGTTTCTGGACGAGCCTGCTTTTATGATGGATCAGACTACCTTCTGCATCTGGAATGAAGAGGAACAGAACGAGTGGACTTCGAGTCGACACCTCGCAGATGAAGCTTATGCTCTGCTAGAAGTTCTTGTGGGCGGTGCGGAGCACTACCATGCCTGGGCTCAGGAGTATTATGAGGTTGAACTTGATCTGGAGCCGATCCAGCATGTTTTTGCCATGAAACCGTTGGACGAACAACTGTTACAGGCATTAAACCCGGAGATTGAGTTAGATGAACTGGAAGAAGACATTGCAGAAATCGGATACCGGTTTAGGAGGAATGACATATGAATTTAACAGAATGGACTGCAGACACGCTCCAATATGATTTATCGGATGAATATTCGATTCGGCTTGCGGATGTTACGGAGTGGGGGTTATTTTGTACCATCTATTATGATATGGGTTATGTCGGATTTTTCAGGGAAGAAGAGTTCAGTTCCACAAGGTGCAGCGCGTACTGGATCTATCGGGGGGAAAGTAAAATAGGCGGTGTACGAATGGAGCCTAACAAGATGTATCATTTGTTTCTCATTCCGCCATTCCAGCAAGGCTTTGAGATCGTCAAGTTGCTGAAACAGAAATTAGTGCAATGGTCGGATCGCAGCAAACGTATTCTGTCATTTGAGATTCTACCGGGTCAGGTCGACTGGTTTGCGAGAGCGGGATTCTGGCCGGCTGAATTCAGATGCCGCTGGATGCAGCGTCCTACGGATCATTTCGAGGTGGATTGGGACAGCAGGGTGACTGTTAAGAGCCCAGAGATTATTGAAAAAGAATCAGGTGGCTTCAAATATGTAAACGAAGAGGAGATTGCCCGGTGTGATCTGGAAAGTTTCGGTGGAAGTCTGGAAGCAACGCGCAGAAAACAGAGCTCTCTTGAAGATTTTACACCTGATGAAGATCCTAATTATACGAATGAAATCCTGACTCAGGCATCTACATTGGTATACGATCAAGCAACGGGTCAACTGGTCGCGAACTGCCGCTTATGTTTACAGGACAATCAGGCTGCGGTATACAGTATTGGCGTAATCCCCTCGTATAGAGGCAGAGGACTTGCTACCCAAATGTTACAAAGAGCATTAACGATGCTCAAGGGGCACTATCCATTTTTGCGACTGTATGTGATGGAAGGCAATGATGCCGAGTCTGTATATCTGAATCTGGGTTTTGTTCAAGGTGTGCAGGAGATTCAGACGATGTATATTCCTGAGGAGAAAGCGGAATGAAGGTGGCCATTTTAACCGATATCCACGGAAATACTCCCGCGCTTCAAGCTGTGTTAAATGATATCGATCAACAGGGAGACATTGAGCAAATATTTTGTTTAGGGGATATGATTGGCATTGGTCCTTATTCGAATGAAGTCATCGAAATGTTGTACAGCCGTGATCATATGACAGCTATTGCAGGAAATCACGAAGCTGCTGTGCTTCATTTACTTCAAGGCAGGGGGCCACTAGAAGGACACAAAGGAATGCAGGAACATCATGAGTGGGTTGGCGGGCAGTTGAGTCAGGAATCGATCAAGAGAATACAGAACCTGCCCCAATCAATCGAAAAAGAAGTTGAAGGACATCATATACTTTTGACTCATTATCATATGAATGATAACAAGCTGGATACGATTGACCGGGAACCCTCAGGAGTGAAGTGGGATGCAAAATATAAAGGAACACCTTATGACCTGATCTGTTTTGGACATTATCACATACTGCATTATTTCAGAACAGAGCAACGGGTTTACATGAATCCTGGAGCGTTGGGATGTAATGATCTTGCGATTGCAAGATACGGAATTGTAGATTTTCAGAAGGAACGTCTGGATGTGAGATTTACAGCGGTTCCCTACGACAACAGGCAGTATCTTCAAGCGTATGAGCATCTGAACGTTCCAGATAAGGATTTTATTTTGAAAGCGTTCCATGGAAATCAACTCGAAAAAGAAATGTTGTAGAGATAGGGCGGTCTAATGAGATCGCCCTCTTTATTTCAGAAAAAGGAGGAGAAGATCATTATATTTGTTGTAATTATTTGTTTACTTATACTTTTAATTCTAGGTCAATATGTCATCAAGACGGCCATTGATACTTCAAAAAATACTCAGCATATGAAAGAGATTTTGGAAGAGTTAAAGGAAAATAAGTCTTTATTGAAAGAGAGACAGTAAAGAAGCTTAATGAAGAGGTGAGGGCATGATTCATGATTTAAAAGGTGAGAAAAATATGTCTCCTGTGACGGGGATGCTTTTCGCCGCGGTTAAAGAGAACAGTGATCGCCTGAAATTCATTACGGATTCCATGTCACAGGAGGAGGTCGATTACAGAGGACCTGGTAACCGATACAACAGTACAGCTCAGTTACTGCGACATATCACGTTCGTTGATATGAACTGGGTGTATCGTATTCAAGGGCAAACGCTACCTTACGATATGTTGGAGCAATATGGTCCGATGATGGATGAAAACAACAAACTTCCTTATATAGAGGGGATATCCAGAGACACACTTATTTCTCAACATCAGTTGATCATGAACATGCTAAAGGAAACATGCACAGTTCTTACGGATGCGGATATGGATATCGTAGTTACTTTTGGGCATAGGAATGAAAAGGAAGCTTCTGTTCGCTGGGGGCTTTGGCACATGGCTGACCACAATCGTTATCATCAGGCGCATATAAATCAGTTGCGGAAATGGTTCCACACTCATTCATCTGATTGATGAAGAGGCCGCCATTGAATAACTTATAAAATAGTCTGTAACTAAAGTTCAATTCAGGTTGTTTTTATTATAGGAACAGTGGAGCCCGTTGAAACGTGGAACAGCAGATTATTGAACATCATAATTCGCTGCTGAGCATGTTCGCTCATGTGGTGAACAAGGCACACATTGGGAGGTGATGAAGGATGAATAATACACGAAATATCAAACGATTTTGGTTGGTTATGGGCACTGTGGTAGCTCCGCTAGCCCTGTACTTCTCGTTTATGAACAACCGGTTTGTGGATATCGAAACCCCTTTATCTAGCGCGGAGGTTGTCCGTGCAGACACGAGCAAAGCAATATATAACAAATTAGGTGGTAGCGGAGCGCAGATCCGTTTTGATGATGCTGTTTTAAGTGAAGCGGAAACAAGCAGGGGTGTTAATTGGTTAAATGAAGCTCCAGCGTCAGCGAAGACAGCTGTAGATCGTATGGAGGGTAGCGTTCATATGGGTATCGCTCTGAGATTAAAGCATAACATTCAGGTCACGGTACAATACAATGGTAAAGAGATATATGTTACGAAAAATGGTCGTTTTAATCAGGATTCGAGGTATATATTGCATCATCAGGCATTGAAAGATTACCTGGATCAAGAGCTGGAGGGAACCTATTACGGAGGAAATCTGGCTAAGGAGGAACAGGAGGAGACGTAATGAAGATACATAAAAGAATATTGAACTTGTCCGCTTGGCTTGCTGTATTGGCTGTCTTTTTCATTCCGGGAACGCTGAATAATAATAACGAAACTTTACGAACCGAGTATGGATTCCCGCTTCGTTTTTTGACGGATTACCATGTCTCAAATTCGAATGGATCGACATGGTTTATATCGGATATGTATATTAATTTACTAGTATATTTCGTGAATGTTCTATTAATTTATGCCGGAATACATGTGATTGTGTATATCAAAAAAAGATTAACTCAGAATTCAGTGGAGTGAATAATAATGAAACATCTTCCTTCAAGCTGGAATTCAGAAAGGCTAATTATTTCAGATGTGAAGCCTTTCGAGATTGTTGAACTTCAGAAACTATATGATACAAGCCGTTATATATAGGAATGGGATGGACAAGAAAACGATTCGAATTACGTTAAAAATTGCGTAGAACTGGGCAACCTTCCCCCGGATGGAACATTGGCCAATTATAGAATTCAAAGTATACGCACACTTGAGGAGAGTCAGACGATCGGGATGTTAAGTGTGTATTATGGCTGCCCTGCTGAATCTGTATTATATTTGGAATTTTTATATATTCAGAACGGTGTTCAGAAACAAGGATACGGACAGCTACAATAGAGTACACCAACATAGGAGGTTATGCTGATGGAGACTTTTTTTCGATACAACTGGATCGTCCGTGAACAGTGGTATGCTTGGTGTGCAGACCTGCCGCCAGAACAATTGCTTCGACCACGTACAGGTGGTGTGGGAAGTATCCTGAAGACTTTTTTTCACATCATTGATGTCGAGTGGAGCTGGCTTCAACTGTTACAAGGAAAACCGGATACTGCAGAGGATTTTGCAAACTATCAGACGCTCGAAGCTGTTCGTGAATTGGACCGTAAGTTACATCAGGATGTAGAAGAATTTGTTTTAGCGTGGGAGCCGAGCATGGAAAAGAGAACTTACATCGATCGCCGAAGCGACGGGCATGTGGATATCGATGCTTGGGGTGAAATTATGCGTCATGTGATTGCACATGAAATTCATCATATAGGGCAGTTATCCGTATGGGCTAGGGAACTTGGCCGAGAACCTGTATCTGCTAATGTTATAGGTAAAGGATTGATCAAACCTAACCATGACGAAGGGGCGTGAGTACAAGTGATGCAGCTTAGCAGTATCCGTTGGGTTCAACTGGATGAAGTGCTTCGGCAGGGAATAGGACAGAAGCATCGGATGATCCCGCTTAAGCCTGGAATGGAAGCGGATGTTATGCGTGTTGAACTTAATGATCAGCTGTATGTACTGAAGATCTGGAATAAGGAGTCTCGTCCGGATATTGAAAAACAGTATCAGTTATTGCAGGAGTTGATTTTAAGCGGGATCCAGGTATCCCGGCCATATGGCTGGGGAATAGATCCGTATCAAAATCAAGTGTTGCTGACGAGCTACGACGGCGCTCCGGTTGTACAGCTAGATCAATCTATACTAAGACGGATGTCTCAAACGTTAAAAGAGATTCACCAGCATCCAGTCAATATTAAAGAATCGCAGATGGAACATTCAAAACAAAATTACATTCCTCGTTACAATTTCGCCGACTATTTTTTTCCTCAGGTTGCTAAGCACCAAGATATCCATCACATTGTTTATGACTTAATGAAGCGTGTAAAGATTAGACAGGATCACTTCATTCATGGTGACTATAACTTAGGAAATATCGTAGAATTGAATGGAAAATACACTATCATAGACTGGACCAATGGACAGTGCGGAGATCCGAGATATGATGCGGCATGGTCTGTTTTTCTAATTACCATCTATAACGGAGAAGAGTTTGGAAGTTTTTATCAGGCCGAATTACGAGCACTTGCCGGCGATACGCAGGATGAGGAAGAGGGTTTTGAAGCATTGGCTTGGTTACGCTGGGTGCTGCTTTCTCGGGAAGGTCATGTTCCGAGAAATTCAGAAGTCATGCGACGTGTGTTGAATATAGCTGTTCGTAATCCTTACCTGCATGCGGACTTGTTGTAAATGAAATCCCCTGTGTGGAGCAGTTCCTTCGAGCCCCAAAATATTGTTTGGGAAATTGAGGTATCTTCTGAAAATGAGCTACAAGCCTGTCCTAAACTCACATTTTCTGCATACCTATGGTAGTAGAGGAGTGTGATGAATGATGGAACAGAAGGTGCAGGCTTACTTTGAACTAAAACAGCAGCAGAAAGAGATCGAACAACAGTTATCTGTATTGAGAGATGAGATCGTGGGGTACTGTGCGCAGCAAGGGGTGTATGAGACCGAAGTAGGCCGATATAAGGTGAAAACGGTGCTCCAGCACCGCAAGGAATATGACGATCAGAAGCTGTATGCATCTCTGCCCGACCCGGAGATTTGGAGACTGCTGTCCAAGGTGGACAGTCATAAGCTGAAAAGCCTGATCAAGCTTAATGTTCTCTCTGAAGAACAGGTCAGCCCGGCATGTACAGTGAAGCAAGTGACTTTACTACAGATAGACAAGTTATAACGTGTATAGCTGCATTTCTTCTTTTTGTGCTGAAATTGGTAGAATTTCAGGGGGGAGAAGGTTTATTTTGTTCAGGGAAAGCGCATTCATTATCCGTTATGATGAAGAAATAAATCTGCGAGGAGGAACCAGGATGTCTACCGAAATTCCGTCCCTACATACTGCTTATGCCGATGCGTTCAAAATAGGTGCAGCAGTACATACAAGAATGTTACAATCTGAAGGGGAATTTATTGCGAAGCACTATAACAGTGTTACTGCGGAGAATCAGATGAAGTTTGAAGAAGTTCATCCGCGAGAACATGAATATACGTTTGAGGCAGCAGATGAGATCGTTGATTTTGCAGTGGGCCGTGCGATAGGTGTACGTGGTCACACGTTGGTATGGCATAATCAGACGCCAGCATGGATGTTTGAGGATACTTCCGGGGGCCCGGCTTCGAGGGTACTGATGTTGTCTCGCTTGAAGCAGCATATCGATACCGTTGTTGGCCGTTACAAAGGACAGATCTACGCATGGGATGTGGTAAACGAGGCGATCGAAGACAAGACAGATGTGATCATGCGAGATACAAAATGGTTGCGATTGCTGGGAGAAGATTACCTGGCGCAGGCATTCCATATGGCTCATGAAGCTGATCCTGATGCGCTGCTATTTTATAATGATTACAACGAGACAAACCCGGTCAAACGGGAGAAAATATACAATCTGGTTCGATCCCTGCTGGATCAGGGGGTTCCGGTTCATGGTATTGGTATGCAAGGACACTGGAATATTCATGGTCCGTCTATTGAAGAGATCCGTGAAGCCATTGAACGTTATGCTTCACTGGGTGTGCAGCTTCACGTCACTGAATTGGATGTATCTGTGTTTCAACATGATGATAAGCGCACTGATCTGACAGAGCCAACGTCTGAGATGATGGAGTTTCAGGAGAAACGGTATGAGGAGATTTTCCAGCTGTTCCGGGAGTATCAATCCAATATCACTTCTGTAACATTCTGGGGTGCGGCTGATAATTATACGTGGCTGGATAATTTCCCGGTGCGTGGCCGCAAAAACTGGCCATTTGTGTTTGATACACAGCTGAAGCCGAAGGATTCGTTCTGGCGTATTCTCGATAAGGCCAAGGTATAAGCAAGGTTCAATTTAGGTCTATATTCAAGCAAAACAACCAGCAGTCCACTGACTGGTCTGGCATCGTAGCCTTGCATGCAAACCCCATAAAAAGGGCGAGCCTGTAAGGCTTTTTTGAAGTATCTTATAAATAGAGCAGGTTTATTCTAATCTTAGCATTGTCACATTGACTTTACAGTGCCATACTGGAGAAAAAAAAAGGGGAAATGGCAGGTGAATTCATGTATAAAGTCATAGTAGCAGATGATGAGCCGTTTATGCTGGAAGGCTGGAGAACGATGATCGATTGGCAAGGCTGCGGATATGAGTTATGTGGAACTGCAACGGACGGAGAAGAAGCACTTGAACTGATCAACCATGTAAATCCGGATTTGGTCGTAACCGATATCCAGATGCCTGTGCTTGATGGACTCGGTCTGATTCGAACTATGCGTGAAGAATTAAGATATGATTCCCAGATCGTTATCGTTACAGGGTATTCCGAGTTCGGCTATGCACAGCAAGCGATACGATACCGGGTGAATGAATATGTGCTCAAGCCTCTGGTACCCGAAGAGATCCACGAATTATTACGGAACCTGATTATACCGCTGGATACACAGAGACAGGAAATAGAGAACAGGCAAGCGGAAGAAGATGAAGTAATAGGGATAATGGATACACATATGGAAGATGACGGTATGATGGAAGAGGCGGATCTGGAGAGGATGACATTTCTTGCAAAGCAACTCCTGGCTTTAATTGAAGCGGGGGATGTAACAGGCATTGATCGTACTGTGGATGATATGCTCCAGGAGATGCGTGAATCTCGGACTGCGATGCTCTGGACTCAAAGCGCAGTCAGGTATATCCACGGAGAACTGCTACGAAGATATGGAATGATTGGAGCAGATCAGGCCCTCCTTCAGGGACGGACATGGCATCATACAGAGAGTTGGTTCATGGGAGACTTGAAGAAATTGTTTATTCGAATTGCGGGCTCCTTTGCCTTAACGGCTCAGGCAGATCCGGGTTCCAGTGGGCTGGTGGCAGAGGCTGTCCAGTATTTGAAGGAGCATTATCGTACCAAAATCAAACTGCAACAGCTAGCGAATCACATTCATGTCAACGCAGCTTATTTAGGCCAGCAGTTCAAGCGAGAGATGGGAGTCAGCTTCAGTGAATACGTACATCGTCTTCGCATTGAAGAGGCGCGCAGGATGCTCCGTCGAACCAATATGAAAATATCGGATATTGCATTTGAATTGGGCTATCATGATGCGGAGTATTTCACGGAAAAATTTAAAGCGCTTACAGGTGAGCTTCCATCTCTATATAAAAACAACAATCAAGGGTGATTATGTGCATAAGAAAAAGAGGACTTTTCATACGGTAAACGATATCCCCCTTCGATATAAATTTTTGCTGATCTATGTGGTTAGCATCCTCCTTCCGATTATTGCCATTAATCTGTTTTTTTATCAAAGGACATCGGCAGATATCAAGGTCCGGGAACAGGAAAATTTGCGCAAATCGATTGACAGAGCCGCAGGTGAATTGGTCGGTATGATTGATGAGAGCGTGGCGCTAAGCCGCATGATTGCCGCAGATGATTCCTTGTATGAAGCTCTGGATCGTACCTACGAGTCACCTGTGGAGTATTACAATGAGTATCATCTTTTCCTGCGTGACAAATTGACACGGTATATGTCTGCCAATATTCTGGAAGTCCGAATTTATACGGATAACGATACCATCCAGACGGGCAGTCACTATATCGTCATGAAGGACAAAGGGGCATTACTGCCAGGCATGGAGGAGTTAAACCAAGCGAGTGGAGATATTTTAGTTATTGATTATGAGGAACTGTCCGGCTTCAGCCGGGGGAAACGAATCAGTGTCATTGGGAAGATGAAGACCTTTACTTCATACGCTAACTATGCGAAGTATTCCAAAATTGATCTTGAAGTGAATCGCATTCACAGCATCCTCAATCGTGAGACGAATAGTTTGCAGCTCCGGCTTGTGGATGGCACTAGCCGTCCGGTCGTTTCCAGTGCCCACTTTCCGGCAGATGAACAATGGTCTTCGAATGTGAATTCCGAATATATCATGGAGAAGTCACTTGGCAATTTGGCTTATCTGGATGGCTGGAAGCTGATCGGGGTTGCCGATACGAGGCATGTGGATCAGTTATTGGATGAAGCACGTAATTCTATTTTGTGGCTGGCAGTCATTAGTGTCATTGTACCTTCGGTGCTCATTTACTTTATTCTGCGTTCTTACCATTATCGTATCCGTAAATTGTCACGGCATATGGAGAAAGTACGGAATGAACGCTTTGACCTGATTGAAATCCAGGAAGGTAGGGACGAGATTGGAGGGTTAATTCGTACGTTTAATATGATGATCAGCAAAATCCATTCCCTGATTAATGATGTCTACAAACTGGAGATCAGGCACAAAGATCTGGAACTGGATCAAGTTCGAACGGAATTATCTATGCTTCAGAGCCAGATGAATCCGCATTTCCTGTTTAATACACTGAACGCACTGCTCGTCGTGAGTACCAAAAACGGCTATACCGAAGTGTCTGAGATTATCAAAAGCCTGTCTTTGTTGATGAGGCAACTGCTTAGCAGATCAGACAACCTGATTTCACTGGAGGAGGAGTTGCAATTCACAACGCTTTATCTTCAAATTGAGAAGTTCAGGTTCGGAGAGTTGTTCGATTATACCTTGGATATTGATCCACAGGCTGCAGGTAAGCGTATTCCGCGCATGAGTATTCAGCCGTTAGTGGAGAATGCGTGCAAGCATGGTTTACAGGCCCGCAAAACGGGACGATTAATTCATATCATTGCTAAGCTCGGTGAATCCGGACTGGTTATTCGTGTCGTTGATAACGGAATCGGAATGGAGCAGGACAAACTGCGACAATTAATACAGGATGTACGCTCAGATCAGGCGAAAGACGGATCACATGTGGGCATTCGTAATGTCTATCGTCGCCTGGAATTATTTTATGAAGGGGACGCAACGTTCACGATTCGCAGTGAGAAAGGCAGCGGTACAGAAGCTGGATTTCATATTCCGACAGAGAGACTGTGACTTATGAACAAGGGGGCAGGAAGATGTATAAAGTGCTACTTGTAGACGATGAGCCGTTTGCAATCGAAGGTCTGCAGTTGTTAATTGATTGGCGAAAATTCGGTTTTGAAATTAACGGTGTATGTGCTAACGGAGAAGAAGCAGTTGAAGCTATACGTACAAGTAAACCTGATCTGGTTGTCACGGATATTCATATGCCCGCAATGAACGGGCTCGAATTAATTGAGGAGGCACGCCGTCTGGGCCATGATTCCACGATGTTTGTCATAACAAGCGGATATAGTGATTTCAATTACGCAAGGCAGGCTATTCGTCTTGGCGTAAGCAATTATTTAACCAAACCCGTGGACACGGTGGAAGCAGATGACATGCTAGAGCGTCTGGCGCAGGAATTGAAGGAGAAGCAGCAGCGTGAGACTGTGCGTGAACAGGCCAAAATTCAAGAAATACGGCATATTTTGGCTACACTGGTCAACGGACAGGAAGTCGAGGACGAAGAACAGATGGCTCATGATATCGCTCATTTATATGAGCAAGCTCAGAAGTGGACGTATGTAAAAGTAAGATTTCAGCGTGCTGATTCTGGTCAGATTCGCTCGATTATTCATGAGGCAGTGAGCCGTGAACATTGCTCTTATGTTGTGGAAAATGAACAGGATACCTGCGGTATTGTATGGGGTGAAGTATCTTCGGGTCCAGAAACATGGCAAAGAAGAAGTCACCGGGATTTTGCAAAGGAGCTGTTATCTGCCTTGAATGAAGAAGTCCCGGGTGGAGTTCAGCTTGCTGTAGGTCTGCCTGTTCAGCAACCGGAAGCCTTGTCTCTTTCCAAAAGTATGGCTTCCGAGACGGAGCGATTTTTGTTTTTGCACCAGGGAAATGTGCTATTCGCCGAAGATATTCAGGAGCAACGACTGAGATTTAATCCCGAATCTCTTCGTGAAGTAGATCTAATTATGGAGTGTCTGGAAAACGGTTCGCCTGAACAGTTAAGTCTTTCTATAAGAGAGGCCTTCCAACAATTTGTGATTAACAAAACCGCACCTGAATTTGTACACATCTTCATGACCCAGATTTTGTTCCGCGGCTTTTCTCTATGCAAGGAGCTTGGGGGAGAAACCAAGGATTTAATGCTAGATACAGCCTTTCACCCCAATGACAGGTATCACTGGAACATTGAAGAATCAGAGAGCATGCTGGAAGAGTTTTGCCTGAAGTGTCAGGCTGTGGCGACATCTCTCCGTCAAAAGCAACTAGGCGGAACACAGGCGATGGTAGCTGAGTATTTGCGGGAGCATTTCAGAGAGACCTTTACGATTAAGGAGCTGGCCGAACGTTTCTTCATGCATCCGGTGCATCTGGGCCAATCTTTTATGCGCAAATATGGCAAGGGTGTTCTTGATATGGTGCATGATCTAAGAATAGAGGAAGCGATGAGACTGCTAAGAGATTCGGACGATGCCTCATGTGCAATTGCAGAGCAGGTTGGTTATAAGAGCTACCAACATTTTCTAAAACAGTTCGAGCGGAGAACGGGGCTGAAACCGGCTGAGTATCGACTTAAGTGTGTGCGATAAAGCACACATGGGGAGGTATGATCCGGTTCAAGACCTCCTGAAATTAAGGGGGGGAGATGCTTAAATCTGTTTATTTTGAAACCGCATACATTTCCTCATAATGAAATCAGTAAGGCAAACCACTTCCAAGGAGGCGCAATACATGGGGGGATTGAAGAAAAAGAAGCTTTGGGGTTCCGTTTCTCTTGTTCTGGCATTAACTCTGGCACTGGCAGGATGCAGTGGAGAAGAAGCCAAAACGACCACACCCGATGGTAAGGAAATATTAAACATTTCAGCATTTATTAGTGAGCCGAATCAGGCACCGGCAGCGGATAACCGGATATACAAAAGGATTGAAGAAGAGCTGGGTGTCAAATTAAACATGGAGTTTCTGGTCGGTGACCTGCAACAGAAGCTGGGGGTAATGATTGCGGGTGGAGATTACCCGGATCTGATTACGGCAGATACCAAACTGGTTGCGGCTGGTGCGGTGATCCCGCTGGAAGATCTGATCGAGCAACATGCTCCAAACCTTAAAAAGCATTACGCGAAAGACTGGGAACGGATGAAAGATTCCAGTGATGGGCATATTTACTGGTTGCCTAACTACGGTGTATATACTGGTGAATTCATTAGTAACTATTATTCCGGACCTGCGTTTTGGGTTCAAAAGCAGGTGCTTAAAGAAGCTGGATATCCAACACCGAAAACACTTGATGAGTACATGAAGCTGATTCGTGATTATGCGGCTAAGCACCCGACGACATCGGATGGTCAGCCAACCATTGGTTTCACAACACTGGCTTCTGACTGGAGAACCTTCCCTCTCCTTAATCCGCCAGAGCACTTGACCGGTCATCCAAATGATGGTGGTGTTGTTGTAGATGACAAAGGTGTTGCAACCGTATTCGCGGATAAAGACATTTCAAAACGATACTATAAAGAGCTGAACAGTCTCTATAACGATGGACTGCTCGATAAAGAAGCCTTCGTTCAGAACTACGACCAGTATTTGGCGAAAATTTCTTCGGGCCGTGTTATCGGCATGTTTGATCAGCACTGGAACTTCCAGCAAGGGGAGGACCCGCTTGTAGCTCAGAACAAAATTGCTCAAACATATGTTGGCTTCCCGCTGGTTTATGACACAAGCATCAAGGATCATTACCTGGATCGTCCGGTAATTAACTTGAACAACGGTTTTGGTATCAGTAAAGATGCTAAAGATCCTGTTGCAATTCTGAAATTCCTGGATAAGTTGATGGATGAAAAGTATCAAAAGTTGCTGTCCTGGGGTGAAGAGGGCGTAGACTACATGGTTAACGATAAAGGCAGATTCTATCGTACACCTGAACAACGTCTTCAACAGGACGACCCGGCATGGAAACTGGCTAACAAAGCGGAAGGTTTCTACAAAGCATCACCGAAGCTGGAGGGGACTTTTGAGGACGGTAATGCTGTAGGAGCGCTTAACCAGCCTGAGGAATTCTACGATAGCTTGAAGCCGGAGGATAAAGAATTGCTGGATGCATACGGTTTCAAAACATGGAGTGATTTCTTCTCTCCTGCACCTGAAAACCCAGTGTATTATCCAGCGTGGCAAGTGGACTTGAAAGAAGGTTCAGATGCTTCGGTAGCCAACAAACAAATGACCGATACGTCGCTGAAGTACTTGCCTAAAGCAATCATGTCCAATGCAGATCAATTTGATTCGATCTGGAGTGAGTATGTGGACGCTTACAAGAAAATCAACGTGAAAGCGTATGAAGACCGAATCAATGAGCAATTACAATGGCGGATTCAGAACTGGACCGTGAAATAAATAAAAGCGGTTGTTAGATTGGCTCGGAAGGTGTCAGGTACATTGGATATAAATTATGCCCTGTGCCTTCCGAACAATCTATCCTCAAAATCCGCGTACGTTGATAGGAGGAGTGAAAGATGGCGAATACGCCAGGAGCCATACAGGAAAAATCTGCTCCAACCGTTGTGACCAAGACGCCTCTGATGAAGCGCCTGCGCAGTCAAAAACAACTGATGTTTATGTCTCTGCCCATCGTCGCTTATATTTTGGTTTTCTCGTATTATCCGATTTGGGGCTGGGTTATGGCGTTCCAGAATTACAGTCCAGCGAAGAAATTCTCGCAACAGGAGTGGGTCGGACTTAAGCACTTCAAGTTTCTGCTTACGGACGACGCGTTTCTGAACGTGCTTCGCAATACGATCGCGATGAGTTTAATTAACATGATTCTTGGCTTTGTGACAGCCATTGTTTTTGCAATTTTGCTGAATGAAATCAAACACAATCTGTACAAGCGCACGATTCAAACGATCTCATATCTGCCTCACTTCCTGTCATGGATCATCGTTACGGGCATTGTAGCCAGTTCGTTATCTGTTGATGGCGGGATTGTGAACGTGGTGCTGATGAAGCTCGGATTCATTAAAGAACCCATTATGTGGCTCAGCGTACCAGAGTATTTCTGGGGTATTGTCGGTGCATCACACGTATGGAAAGAAGTCGGCTGGAATGCAATCATCTATCTTGCGGCGATCACTTCCATTGACCCCTCACTCTATGAAGCGGCTGAGATTGATGGAGCTAACCGGTATAAAAAAATGTTGTATGTTACGTTGCCCGGCATCAAGTCCATCGTCATTATCTTGTTGATTATGAATATGGGATGGATTCTGGAAGCCGGATTCGAAGTACAGTACTTGCTTGGAAATGGTGTAGTTGTTGATTGGTCTCAGACCATTGACATCTTTGTCTTGAAATACGGGCTACAGATCGGTAACTATTCACTTGCTACCGCAGCCGGTATATTCAAAACCGTCGTAAGTATAACACTGATCTTTGCAGCTAACTCCATATCCAAACGATTCGGCGAAGACCGATTAATATGAGGAGGGCACATCGATGGGAATAAACAAGTCTCGGATTGAGCCGATTGTCTTCCACACATTTAACGGCTTGCTGATGATCTTTATTGCAGTAGTGACCTTATATCCATTTTTGAACACGCTGGCTATTTCTTTTAATGCGGGTAACGATACGATTCGAGGCGGAATCTATTTGTGGCCGAGGGAGTGGACCAGCCAGAACTACAAAGCCGTATTTGCGGGTGGTACCATCTTCGCGGCTTTTGGGATCTCGGTTGCCAGAACTGTACTTGGTACTGTGCTCAGCTTGTTCCTCACTTCCATGTTGGCGTATACGCTGAGCCGCAAAGACTATATTCTGCGTAAACCGATTACGATTATCGTTGTAATGACCATGTATTTCAGTGCAGGTCTCATTCCAACGTACTTCCTGATCAAAGACTTACATTTGCTTAATAACTTCCTGGTGTACATCATTCCGGGGCTGATTAGTGCATTTAACATGATCGTTATTCGGACGTATATCCAGACTTTGCCTGAAGGACTGATAGAGTCAGCCAAGATTGATGGTGCGGGAGATTTTAGAACCTTTATGTCCATCATCTTGCCACTCTGTCAGCCAGTACTTGCAACTGTTGCGTTGTTTATAGCAGTAGGGCAATGGAACTCTTGGTTTGATACGTTCCTGTACGCTTCATCCAAGCAAAACCTGAGTACGTTGCAGTACGAGTTGATGAAACTGCTGTCCTCCTCTATGAACACCAACAGCAGTGCTTCGGTATCCAACGGGGCAAATTTGGGGCAAGCGCGTAACATGGTTACGCCAATATCAATCCGTGCAGCGATCACTATTGTTGCAGCATTGCCAATCCTGGTCGTGTATCCGTTCTTGCAGAAGTACTTTGTACACGGATTGCAACTGGGTAGTGTGAAGGAATAGTAAGAAGCAGAAGCAACAGTGTAAATCAAGGAAAAGAATGAAATCGGTCTAAAGTAATGATCGATTTCATTCTTTTTTTTGTATAAATTGTAACCTTTTGATTTTTTAGATGTTTATTTATTATAGGCGATCAATTACACTAAAACCATTTTGAAATTTTTGATAACTTACTATTGATAAAATAAATACAACTATAATACAAATTGAAAGTTCTAATGGTTTGTTCGACATGGTTGGACTTCCTTTATGTCGGAGGATCTGCAGCATGCCGCGAACCAGTCTTGCAGCATCGTCTTACTAGGAGGGAAATATGAGGATTAAATTTTTTGCTGTTACTGTGCTTATTCTTATGCTTATGCTTATGGGTTGTTCAAACAGGGTGATATCTTTTGATGGGGAGAGCGATAACTGGAAGGTGATGCTCACAAACAGTTCTGAAACAGAAATGGCCGAGTTCACTATACGATATATCGGTGACGAATATGCCGTGAAGGATGTACATTACCAGTTCAGCGGTCAAGAATTCGAAGCAAACGGATATGAGGAAAACCTGGGAAACCCGCAACGAGATATCAAACATGCTTCAGGCGCAAAGTTTCTAGATCTTGAGCAATTTCCTCTTTCCATTCATATTCAATGGAATGAAGATCGAGCCGAAACGATATCTCTTGAAAAGCTATAAATTGAATTCAGACGGAGTTGAATAAGATGGAAAGTATCCGTAATATTGCGGTAACCTTTATCGGCAATTTTGCGATGACCTATTTTATATTCGGTGAGGGAACGATCGGTAGGCCGTTGCTATTCGCACTCTTTATGCTCATGTTGATGATGGGGATGGACTGGTACAAAAGCAGGGGGAATCATACGCTGAATTAGCATATGTGTACTTTGGAGCCGATTCTGGCAGAGGGTCGGCTATTCGCTGTACAATTTTAGAGAGGAGGTGCTGGATCGTTGTTACGAATGCTTTCGCTTGACTCATTCCGATGTTGGATGCAGCGGAAACAGGAACAACTGCAGGTGCTCCAGATCTCAACGGAAGAGAGAAAACAAAATCCTGAAATGGAGAGGGATAGTACTTTCGATCCTTTCATTGGATATGTTCATGAATCGGAGAGAACTATTGGCCAAGTCACGATTTGGGCTTCTGGGCAGATGGAATTTGAGGTGATTAACATCGGCACAGAAGAACGTTTATTGTGGACGTATGTTGAGCAGATTGAAGAACAAGACGCAAATTTCGAAACGATGTTGGAACCTTACTTTGTCGCACTACAGTCCGGGGTTAAGACTTAGAAGAGCCTATGGTAACCTTATATTGAAGTGAGAATGGGGACTGCCATTTACATTAGAGCTTTTGTTCATTACACTTGATAAGTAACGCTTATAAATAGGGTATATGTAATATCAATTCAGATTATCAGGAGGACGTTATTATGCATCAATCAGCACACATTCAGGAAGCACGCGATTACATATTAAACCGGATCAACTCCAAGCCAGTGGTAGGTATGATTCTGGGTTCAGGATTGGGAGCACTCGCGGACGAGATTGAGAATGCAACGGTAATCCCTTATACAGAAATTCCGTATTTTGCTCAATCTGAAGCCATCGGACACGCCAATGAATTGGTGATTGGAGAATTGATGGGTCAGACGGTTGTGGCTATGAAAGGCCGTCTTCACTACTATGAAGGTTTTACATTGGATGAAGTTACGTTCCCGGTTCGCATTATGAAGGCGCTGGGCGTTGAACAACTGATCATCACCAACGCATGTGGTGCGGTTAACACCGGTTTTGAACCGGGCCAGCTCATGCTGATTACCGATCACATCAATTTGGTTGGTAACAATCCACTGATTGGGCCGAATAATGCTGAACTGGGTGTTCGTTTCCCGGATGTATCCCAAGTATATAACCGTGAATTACGCAGTATCGCACTGCAGGTTGCTGAGGAGCAAAATGTCAGCTTGCAACAAGGGGTATACGCTTGGTGGAGTGGCCCGGCCTATGAAACACCTGCTGAGATTCGCATGATTCGCACGATGGGTGCGGACGCTGTAGGGATGTCTACTGTACCAGAAGCCATTGTTGCTATTCATGGCGGCATGAAGGTGCTCGGTATTTCCTGTCTGACAAACATGGCTTGTGGTATTCTGGATCAACCGCTCAGCCATGAGGAAGTTATTGAGGTAGCCGCGAAAGTGAAGACCACTTTTATTGGCTTAGTTAAAGGCATTTTGCAAAAAATGTAACATCGCATCTTACTATACTAGTAGAACCAATTCGCAAGCATTGTCTCATCAGAAACCTCTGATGGGGCAATGTTTTTTTGTGAAAAAGAGGATGCAGGAATATATTCCTGCATCAGCTTGTGCCACTTATAACTTATAAGTGGAAATATATCTATATGAAGATATGTATAACTTAGCCATCCATAGCGTTCATAAGACCTACTCTAATGAATTCATGAGAATGACTCTTCTTTCTTGAGCGTTGATAAATCTCCATCCAAGAATTTCAGATTCGGCAGAAAGGCTGCGGCTATGGAGCAGAATATAGGAAGCAATCCAATCGTTAGGAATAATATGGGTATTCCGAATTTCTCAGCTATTGCCGCACCTGCAAAAGCACCCACAGGTTGTAACCCCCCACCGATTAAGAAACGAATTGAATTGACTCTACCTTGGAGTGAGACAGGTACAAGTGTGCCATGGAGTGAGGAACTAAGCACACCAAAAAAGGGACCTGCTGCCCCAGATATACATAAAATAAGGAGTGCAAATGGATAACTGGGAAATGCCCCGAGTAAAACGTAGCTGAGCCCAATCGTAGCTAAACTGCAAAGCATAACAACTTTTCTCTTCTTAAACTCACCTAGCTTGGATATGATCAGCAGCCCGCCGAGGGTACCGAATGCAGAAGCTGAGGTCAAGGTACCCATAGTCGCAGCATTTTTATGTAACACTTCACGCACAAACGGAATCATCATCGTCCAGACAGCTATAGAAGACATATTACTTACGGAAACCATGAGCATGATGGTTAACATTGCGGGGAACTTTCGATAGAAGGAGAACGCTTCACCAATATCTTGAATATATTCTTTGAATGAAAATGTAACGTTAGAAATGGATTGTTGATGGATCGTAGGCATATAGAGCAATGCAGTTAATGCTAAAAGGTAACATGCAGCATTGACACCCAATGTGGGCAAGGAACCGGCAAGTGCGATCAGAGCTCCAGCCAAAGCGGGGCCAATCAAGGCAGAAGCATTGCGAGCACCATCGATTACAGCGAATGAGCGTATCAATTGATGCTTGTCTACTGCACCAGGTATCACGGCCATGGCTGTTGGCATAAACAGCGCAGAACAAGCACCGCTGAGTGCTGCTGCTATGAAGAGATGCCAGAGGTGCAGGTGACCTGTAATACTCATAGTCAATGGGATTAGAAGAGCCGCTAGCCTAATGACTATAAGTCCGATCATGAATTTCCGTCGGTTCAGCCGATCGGATAGTGGTGACCCAAACAGGCGGAATAAAACCTCGGAAATACTGAAACATAGTGCCATAGCACCCATAGCCAGTTTGGAAGCTGTTAATTCATAGACGATCCATTCCATAGCCAATAGACCAAAAACATCGCCGAAGGAACTCAGAGTAACGGTGCCTAATAAATAGTAGTAACTTCGCTTCAGCATGAAAATTCCTCCGTAGATGTCAAATAGAACTTAGTAAATACGAAACCAATGAGATGCAATCCTTAGCTATGAATATAGTCATCGATCTGCTGAGGAAGTTTGTCCAAGGCCTCCGACCGCAAGCTATATTCCGTATTTTTGTGATTATAGTGAACGAGAACTAGACCGGCTGCTCGCAGAAAAATCAGATGATAGTGTATTGTACTCTTCGAAAGCTTGACTTCACGGACAATCTCGGAAAAGGATAACTGCTTACCCGTAAGCAGACGTAGAATAACTAATCGCGTCTCATCGGACAAGGCTCTTGTAAGACGAAGCAATTTAGGGTCGGGCCGACCCGGTTCTATCGGCATGATGTCACAAGCGTAATTCGTGAAAATGACCTCGTCTAAGATGGTTGACGTGACAAAAGGACGAGCATGATACTGGGGAATCAGAATGACCTTTTTCAACTTAGAGGTGGGATAAATGCGCATGCCTTGTGTTGCATCTTCATATACCACTTTGTCATTAGTACCATCAAGAAGAACACGTCTTTCCTCTGCTTCGCTTATGAGCTCATCTATGATGATTGGATTAACTTGACTGAAGTACTGGCTATTCCATTCTCTTAATACCTCTAAAGTTTGGTTGCGCAGTGACGATAAATTAGAGGGCACAGACATGTGAAACCGGGATGCAATGTCGAATAACTCACCTGTTGACAGTTTCTCAAGCCAAACCATAAATCCATTCACCGATCGTTCGCCAGGACAAGTCCAAATGTAAGGAGCAAGAGTAAAGTTGTCTGTCGCTTTCATCATATCGCGCATCAGTTGGAGCTTGGCTGGAGTGAAACGGTTCTGGACTTCACGTATCCAAGATTTTCCCGCGTCTAGGGCGTTATGGTTTTGTTTGTTCGTAAAAGCAATCAAGCTGTTTACGCACTCGTACATCGGAGAGAAATCAACCTCAACTTTGTAATCCATAAATATAGAACCTCCTATTTGTTCTATGTATATAGAACTAATTACTTTTAATATTATATGATCCAGCATTTTTTTTCAACTTCTAACCAATTCGAATGTAATGACCTATGTTCTCATACAACCGAAATTGCTATGGATGGATATATAATAAACACGAATAGACCTATTCATTGAATCCATGAATGGGCCTATTCGTGTTTGTATTTTCATTTTTTTGTTGAGTTAATGCACAATGTAGAGTCATTGTTCATGTTGAATTACCATGATTAGAATGCCTGAAATGCGGTCCAGATGGCGACGATCATGCACAGGACGCCTCCTATTTTGCACATAACATAATAAAAGTCACTAGGCTCGGGATTATTCACCCATACCCATTGGAAGGAAATCCAGAAGAGCAACCGCTGAAATGGTTGGTAATAAAATGTGCACCACCCGTAGATGAATACGGCAATGGCGAGGAATAGAAAAGCAGGCATACCTGGTTTCTCGTGGTACTCTGGGAAGGCAGCCGTTACGAGCATAACCGGTGTATATTGTTCCTCGCCCTCTGCAATTATGCGTTCCCCGTTTAGAACGTCACTTTCCGGAGGAGCCATATTTCCTTGTTCATCATAACTCAATAAAATACCGTTCTGTTGCTCGACTTCATATTTGTTCCCTTGAGGGTAAAATACATTATACGTTGCAATGGGCTTGGAATCGGTTTGAGTTACAGTGTAATTCTGCTCGCCAATCGTTACGATACGTTTGTGTTGTTCGACTTGTACCTGAATGGGGACTGCATCTTGGCTTCGACAGATGATGCTTGTGCCATCCTCTTGATCTGATACATATTTGTGTTGATCGATATAGAATACAGGCTGTGTAAAATAAGATTTCGAACTGATCCCGACAATGATGGATAGGGTTGCAATACAAATTAGCATAATGAGGGTAGGCCCATGTTTTTTTAATAAAGAATTCACAGAAGAATAACCAATCCTTTCCTGTAAGTAAGTGTTCTTTTTAATACGCAATATTTGGTAAAGGGTTGTGTTTGTTCTGTTGGCGAGTAGGCATTTCGTATACAATGGAATAAGCATCTGAAAGGACAGACAGGAGGCAAAGTTATGATTAAGGGATTGACCAAGGCAGGACTTGGCAAGCTGGAGTCCGATGAACAATATATTACGTATGCAGCTAGGTATAGTTTTGGGGCAGTTGATTTGAATCCGCTTTCATTCGTACAGACATATGGCACAGGACAAGCCCAGCATCTGCTGGAAAGCAATCAAATTATCATTGGATCAGCGGATTTTCCAGTGGAATGGCGTTCAGACGATGAACAATTCCGAGAGGGGATACCGAACCTGGTAGCGATGGCCGAAGCATCTGCCGCACTGAACGTAGACAAGTGCTGTACCTACATTCTACCCTCTACCGATCAGCCTGCTGCGACATTTATGGCTGCAGCAACCAAACGATTAAGACTTTGTGCTGATATTCTGGATGCGTATGGTATCCGGCTCGGACTGGAGTTTGTGGGATGTCATCACTTGCGTACGCAATGGAAGAATCCGTTTCTTTGGCGTGTAGAGGATACATTGGACTGGATCGATACGATACATGCACCCAATGTGGGTCTGCTCGTCGATTCGTATCACTGGCACACGAATGGTCTGAAGATGGATGAGCTGTTGAAGCTGAAGCGGGAGCAGGTGATTCATGTGCATATCAATGATGCGTATGATCTGCCAATTGAGGAATTGAAGGATGGCGAACGTCTCTATCCGGGAGAGGGAGTCATTGATCTGAGTGGTTTTCTGAAAAATCTGAAGGCCATCGGCTACAATGATGTCGTGGCTCAGGAAGTGCTGGCACCTGCATCCGAACTGGATGTGGAGACACGGTTTGCCAAGTCGAAGGCAGGCTATGATCTCGTATTTTAATTTTGAGAGATATCTTGTACAGGATTTTATTGTGTTTTAGCCATGAACGATTGAATCAAACGAGCTGCCGTTTGATTTCAATCGTTTTTTTTGTCGTTCTATACGCCCTTTCTGCTCCTCGGACTCATGTTCAGTGATTGTTAAGAGCGTCCTTGTATAGTGAATGATACAGAATGTAATAACAATTTTTAAGGAGGAAAAGGTTTGAAACTATATCCTGTCAATGCTGCGAAAATGACAAACATGCGCTGGACATTATTACTTACGCTCGTCTTTGCGGTATTCACAAGCGTGAGTTATCCGGCTTCATCCGCACTGGCCGCAACAACTTCCATTTCATTAAGCCGACCTACAGATATCGAGTTCTATAAGACGGCTAATGGCGAAACGCAAATGCTGATTGCAGACAGCGGTAACAATCGCGTTATTCGGGCTATGGGGCATTCGCCTTATAAGAAGAAGCCTATCGGTGCGCTATGAAAGCTTATTTATCCTTGGGAAAGCATGATCAGGTGCTGCGAATTTATCGAGATCTGGAAGCGAGGCTGAACGAATTGCACATTGGCCCTTCTGCGGTGACCAAACGTTTATATGAGCAAATTAAAGCCTAAGTTGTGAGGGAAAACCTTGCTAATACAGCATTATATACGAT
Organism: Paenibacillus sp. 2TAF8; assembly: GCF_052114825.1. Lineage (NCBI taxonomy): Bacteria > Bacillati > Bacillota > Bacilli > Caryophanales > Paenibacillaceae > Paenibacillus > Paenibacillus sp. 2TAF8. Next base: position 156,135 of record NZ_JBFRFN010000003.1, on the reverse strand, counting down.
CAGACGAATTCAATAAGACGATCCAATGATTGAATAGAACATGTCCGGATGAAACCATTTCACCGGCACGTTTTTTTTGTTTTATGAAAACATTGACAATGCGTTAACAATTCCAAGATTTCCCGTTTACAAATCACTTCTATAATTACAAACGTGATAGGTCATTTTTACTATGAACGTGGATGGTTTGGGGGGATGGGCGAACAAGCTCTCATATTGACGATACATGCAAGCATACCAAACATACCAAGCAGCAGGGCACAGCATTATCAGGCAAGATTATATGGAGAATAGAAGGGTGACAAGAGACAATGTCAATGAAAAAGGCGTTTTTAGTGTCCATGGTAGCTACAGTATTAACAACTTCTGTAGTTGGTGCAGTATCGGCTGCTCCTGCAGCAAAACCTGCGGCTAGTTCAAGTACAACTCAGGTGAAAAACTCCACGTTTGTCATAAACGGTAACAGTGTCATTGTACGTTCCATTGTGAAAAATGGAGAAACGTTAGTCGCTGTTCGCGACGTCATCAAAGCGATTGGTGCACAGGCTGAAGTTGCCAGCGGAGCAACGGTGATTCAATTGAATGGTCACACAGTAAGTTTGCAGAACAAATCGAAGCAACTCGTGGTCGACGGAACAAAGGTGAATCTGAACCAACCAGTGACGATCATTGGAGGAGTAAGCTACGTTGCACTTCGTCCGTTGGTGGCTGGCGTAGGCGGTACCGTTGGATTGAAAAATGGTCAGCTTGAAGTCAGCACGATTGCTCTGATTGAAGGTACAGAGAACCCACGTTTTGCCGGAGCAAATGAGCTAATTGTATCCAAAAATGATGATGAGGGCAGAAGTGATTATCTCATCCATACACCCACTGGAAAATATGAGCTGTTGTTAACGACTGAAGGCGGTTCTGACCTCGTTGTGTCCCCGAGTGGTAATCAAGCAGCCTATACGAATGCAGAAGGAGCCGTATACGTTATCGATCTGAAAACGAAGGCTTCGAAGCTCATTACGAATGATACAAGCATCAAGCCGGAACTGGTCTGGGCTGCGGACGAGAGTTCGATCTATTTCCTGCAAGGAGATAAAGGATCGGTGATCGCGAACTTGAATCTGGCGGACGGTACCATCAAGAAACTGGTGGAAGATAAAGTCGATTACAAAGAAAACCTGAATGTGTCGGCAAACGGCAAACGATTCGTCTACACGGTGACCACACTGGGTAAAGTAACAGCGGATTCGACGAATGTAGATGAAGACAATGTAGACATTGATTTCTCAGCCAATCAACAGCAATTATTTTCATATAACAACGGTTCTGAAAAACCTGCTGCTGTGAAATTGACTACTTCAACCGATGATAAAGTATTTATCTATTCGGCAGATGGACAGAAAGCTTATTACGTAAGCGTACCGTCTGAGGATGGTAATGCTTCACTGATGTCTGTAGATGCATCCCAGAAGCCAGTCATCGTGTATAACGAGCATGATGTAGAACAAGCAGTTTTGTCAGGCGGTACCTTATACGTACTTGCTGCGCAGGATGACAAGAACAGCGTAATTCTGTCCATCGATACGGTAACCGGACAACAATCCAAGTTGTACACCGTGTCCTCTGATGTATCTTCTATCGTTGTGAAGGGTTCACAGATTGCTGTCGTTGAGAACGGACGAGTGCTGGTGCAAACAGATGGCAGCTGGAAAGCCGTAACGAAGTAAAAAGATAAGCTTCGATGCGTATGTGAAATGAAAAAGCCTAATTAAAAATGAAATGAATAATAAACCGCAAAATTCGAGAGGAGCTTTTTACAATGAAAAAATGGATTAAACCTTTCACAGCCATGCTGATGGCTGTATCCCTGGTTGGTGGACTTGGTGGTGCAATGACAGCATCGGCTGCCAAAAGCACGGAGAAAGGCAAAATTGTTATCAATGGATCTTCTGCACTCCTTCCATTGACGCTTCAAGCTGCAAGTGAATTCAAGAAAGACAATCCAAAAGTTAAAATCTCGGCATCCGCTGCGGGTTCCGTAACTGGCCCACAATCTGTTCGTAAAGGCATTGCAGATATCGGTGCGGTAGACTGGGATGCATCCAAGGATGTTCCTGGCTTCAAAAAATTCGATGGACAGGTTGCTCACCCGGTAGCTGTAACCGTGTTTACAGCGGTAGTAAATACAAACGTAGGTGTAACGAATCTGACTACAAAACAACTGCAAGACATCTTCTCCGGTAAAGTAACGAACTGGAAAGAAGTTGGAGGTTCAGACGGTAAAATCGTTGTCGTTAACCGTAAATTCGGATCAGGAACACGTGTTAACTTCCAACAAAAAGCGCTTGATGGTAAAGACTTCATGAGCAAGGGTGATAACTACAAAGAAGTAGGTTCCAGCGGTGACATGAAAACAACGATCGAAACGACACCTAACGCAATTGGTTATATCGACCTGCCGTACGTAACAAGCAAAATGAAAGCTGTATCCATTAATGGCGTAGCTCCAACAGAGAAAAACGTGTTGAACAAAACGTACAAAGTATGGGGCATCGGGTACTACATGACCAAAGGTCAACCAACGGGTGCAACGAAAGCATTCATCGATTACATCCAAAGCAGCAAGTTCCAGAACGGTTCCCTGAAAAAGCTGAAATTCATTCCGCTGGCAGCCGTTAAGTAAAACGTCCAGTCTGGTTCAGATCAGACTTCAGCTAAACATCCTGCATTTCATAAGAAAGGGATAGCCAGCTTCCGCGCGTGGTCGCCAAGCTGGCTTCTCTATGTGAAAGGAAGAGTCCTCTATGATGGAAATGAATCCACCGGCGAACAGCCCGGCTCCGAATGAGCTGGGCTCAAGCCTTGGCAAAGCGCCCGAGAAGAGAAGGCGTTTTGACCGTAAAGCACGCCTCCGGTGGTCTAACCGCATGTTTCGCATCCTCTGCATTGGCAGTGCGGCCTTTGTCTGCCTCGTTCTGCTCTGTATTCTGGTGCTTATGCTTCGCACAGGAGTTCTGACTTTTGAAGACGTCTCGCTGAAAGAATTCTTTTTCTCTACGAACTGGGACCCGGAAAATGAGCACTATGGTGCGCTGACTTTTATTCTGGGTACGTTTGCTCTCACCGGACTTACGATGCTGATGGCGATTCCTCTATCCGTAATCATTGCGATATTTCTGGCGGAAATGACACCGAAATGGCTTCGTCGCCTGCTGCGTCCGGTGCTGGATCTGCTGGTGGGTATCCCGTCCGTCGTATACGGTTATCTTGGTTTGACGGTTCTGATTCCATGGCTCCGGGACTTGAGCGGACGTGATCTGGCAGATGGTCTGCTAGCAGCATCTATTGTGCTCACCATTATGGTACTGCCGACGATTAGCCGGATTAGTGATGATGCGATCTCCGCCGTGCCGAACAAATACCGGGATGCGGCGTATGCACTCGGTACGAATCGGTTTCAAACGATTACCCGGGTCGTGCTTCCTGCGGCAAGAGGCGGCATTATGTATGCGGTCATTCTGGGTATGACACGTGCCATTGGTGAGACGATGGCGGTGGTGATGGTTATCGGGAATACGGCGCAGCTGCCGACCAGTCTGTTTACGCCAACCGCCGTGCTGACCAGTAACATTGTGATGCAAATCTCCAGTGTAGAGTTCGATTCGATCTGGAATCATGGCTTGTATATGATGGGCTTTATTTTGCTGGCGATCTCCATCCTGATGATCGTTGCCGTGAGAATGCTGCAGAAGAGAGGGGGCCGTCACCTGTGAGTGTGAAAAGAGAGGTTAATCCGGCTACCGCGTATTCCTTTGGCAAACGGCGAGCGTCCTCAGCATGGATGAATCGGCTGTTTACGGGGACAGTGTGGGGCGTAGGTATCATCGTTATTTTATTTATTGTGGGATTGTTGTTCCTGTTGTTGCAAAAAGGGTTGCCGATGCTCAGCTGGGATTTCCTGTACGGTGTACCGAGTGAGATTGAAGAGGGCGGAGGGATTGGCCCGGCACTATTTAACTCTTTTTACGTACTGATTCTCTCTCTTCTCATCTCGATTCCGATCGGGCTTGCAGCAGGTATATACCTTGCTGAATTTGCACCAAACAACAAACTGATTGAGGTTGTACGTATATGCGTGGAAGGGCTGTCGTCCGTGCCATCGATTATTTTCGGTTTGTTTGGGATTGCACTGTTTGTAGAGTATTTCGAGATCGGTCTGACGATTCTTGGCGCCGCGGTCAGCCTTGCCTTCCTGAACTTGCCTGTGTTAACCCGGGTGACGGAGGAAGCGGTTCGTGCTGTCCCAACCGAGCTTCGTAACGGTTCGTTTGCACTGGGTGCAACGCATCTGCAGACGATTCGGCAAGTGGTTCTTCCGGTTGCGCTGAACGGAATCATGACGGGCATCTGTCTGACCGCAGGCCGTGCTTTTGGGGAAAGTGCCGTTATTATTCTGACTGCGGGTGTATCCACGTCCGGCGAGATGTGGGATTTCAATTTGTTATCGCCAGGCGGAACGCTGGCGGTGCATCTGTGGTATATCCAGTCCGAGGCCATTGTGCCGGATGCGGAGCAGATTGCCCAGAAATCCACGGCCGTGCTGATTTTTGTCGTACTGCTTATCAATATTTTATTCCGTGTGCCACTGTGGTTTAATTCTCGTAAAAATCAAATGTAACGTAGAGCCATAGTCAATGCGGATGAACCTGTTATGTCTGCTGAAAAAAATAGTATATTCTAATTCATCGCCAGGAGGACACATGGTGCAATCGATTATTAAAACGAATAAGCYGAACTTATTTTACGGTACTTTTCAGGCGCTGAAAGACGTTTCTATTGAAATTCCGGAACGCGCCATTACGGCATTTATCGGTCCGTCCGGCTGTGGCAAATCTACCTTGCTTCGTACCTTAAATCGTATGAATGACCGAATACCTGGCACACGAATTGAGGGGAACGTGGCTGTTGGGGGAACCGATATCTACAGCGGTGATGTGCATGTGGAGACATTGCGCAAGAAGATCGGTATGGTCTTCCAGTCACCGAATCCTTTTCCGAAATCGATCTATGACAACATTGCATTCGGACCAAGACAACACGGGATTCATGGCAAAAAAAAGCTCGATGAGATCGTTGAACGCAGCTTGCGTTCTGCCGCTCTCTGGGATGAAGTCAAAGACAACCTGAAGCGCTCAGCGCTTAGTCTGTCCGGTGGACAGCAACAGCGACTATGCATCGCGCGTGCCTTGGCGGTTGAGCCGGATATTCTGCTCATGGATGAAGCGACAGCCTCTCTTGATCCGGTCTCTACCTTCAAGATTGAGGAGTTGACTCATGAGTTGAAGGAGCGTTACACCATCGTGATGGTCACCCACAACATGCAGCAAGCCGCGCGTGTCTCCCAGCAGACGGTGTTTTTCCTGAACGGCGAGGTTATAGAATATTCAGCTACGAAAAGTATGTTCTCCGAACCCGTCGATGCGCGCACACAGGATTATATCAGCGGCCGATTTGGCTGATGTATGCTTGCGGAGTGAGATTAATTTGGGATGAATGTGAGTGCTTATATCGTAGAGCAAGAATAGAGGAGCTAGCCCCTCTAGATATAGCTTATGTAGTAGACGAGAGCCTTTCAGAAGTGGTCTGAAGGGCTCTTTTATCGTTTACATTTTCCAGGGGAGATGAGGGTATTTGTAACGAAAAATGGTATTATTCTCATATTTAACATAAATCCATGGAGGTGGTACGGGGGTGCCGAACGCTTTGTATAAAGTTGTTCCGTCATCACTTGTCGAATATGCTTCAATGCCGCCCAGAATGTCCTCTGCATCAATTCTTCCTTGATAAGATAAGGTCTGTCCCTGCGTGCTAATCTGAGGTGCGTCTGAAATAAATCGGTAGGATGTATTGATCAAGCCCACCTTTTGGGAGGACAACATCATGAATTCGCTCAGGAGTAGTATGCTGATGAAAAGCATAAGAATTGCACTCGTAATCCAGCGTTTTTTCTTCATTTGCTTACCTCCAGCATCATTTTCGAATATAAAAATTTGTTTGAGCTAAATTTTGTCTCACCAGTATGTATTAGAATCAGAAGACGTTGTTAGAGGAATGAAGTCCATCCATGTAGTTACTACTATTCTGATCATACCAAAGTCAGGGTAACAAGTGCTGTTGAACACTTAGCTCATTGATAAAACCAACCGATATATAAACAAGAATCACAATACTTCCGTTGGGGGTTGAAGATCATTAAAATTTGGATGGTTGTGCCTTCACATAAGGCGATGAGAATTGGGCTTGAATCTTATGATCGGGATAGTGACAGGATGGAGGCTTATATCAAGGGAAAGAACGAGCATTGGGAGCCGCCAGTCTTTGTAACGCAGCGAAAGGGTAACAAAAGTGATTGCATTAAATACTCGATTACCTTTCTGGTTTTCTCAAAAAAAGCAAAGGAGGTTCTCACACCGTTAATCGGAATGGACGTCGAATTTCTCCCATTAATCCACGCTGAACAAGAGATGTTCGCTGTTAAGGTGAACCGGATACAAGATTTTATTGATATGAGTAATCCTGTTGAGCGAAAGACGGGATACGGTTATTTCTCAGAATACGTACATATTCTGCCGGAGCGTATTGATACAGATGCACACTTGTTTTGTTTACCGCAGCATCATCACCTTCAATTTTATGCCACAGATACATTTAAACAAGTGGTGGAGGAAAATAAACTTAAGACTTTTGAATTTATTGAGCTATGGGATACAGAAAACACAGAAGATATGCGAAAAGAACGTCTAAAGGCTTATGATACATATTATGCAGACATTGCTGCAAGACAGCAGGTGTCTTATGAAACGGCGAGAAGCATCGTTGAATCAGGAAATATTTGTCGTCATGATGATCACATTTTAATACAGAGTAGCGGCCGGTTTCTGATTGGGAAAATACTTGATAATGAATCGATTCAGTGGATAAGTCCAACGCATATCCCGCCGATTTATTTAGTGTGGCAATGGTACGTATATGAGGCTAATGAGCTGGAGAGAGTGAAACAGGAGTATTTTGCAGAAGTTTCTTATAAAGTTAATGGGCCTAGAGGTAACAAGGTCTTTTTCAAGGACGAACACTTGGAACAGGCTATTCGGTCTAAGCTTCAAGTGTTTAAAGAAGATTTGACGGATATGAACCTGCTGGAATTGAAAGTTATCATCAGCTATTACTTCAAAGGACCAGTGTATCATCTGGATGGCATTCAGTATGCCAAAAATCTGCGAAGTTACAGTGTGGAAGAAAATCCGGATTTTGATCTTGCAGAACTCTGTTATCTGCCTGAGAGTGTCGAAACATTATGTATCAACAATATGAAATTGAACAGTATATCGGAATTGACCAGGCTGACCCATCTTTCTAATCTGGAAACCATTCACATTGATAATAACAAGCTGGTCGATGTATCTCCATTGTTGACGTTTCCTCATCTAGACTGGATCAGAGCTGATTATAACCAGATAGAGGATATCACGCCACTTAATCAGCTCAAGAAATTACGTAATTTGATATTGAGTCATAACCCGATCAAGAATATTCATTTGTTAGCTTTACCGGAGCTTCTCAACTTGCGCATTGAGGGAGTGCTTACGGAAGACTGGGGGTTTTTGCTTACACAGTTTCCAAAACTGGAGTACTTGGAAATTTCGGAGAGTGGCATGTCAGAGGCTTCGCGTAAAAGTATGAGAGCGGTCATCAAAAGTAAGAAGTTTGAGGTTGAATGGGGACTGGCTGATGGAGGTAGCAGGAGGTATAACAGGAAGAGATAGAAGTGGTACTTTTGCTGATTTTTTAGGCAGCCTTTTTTCCTTACAAAAGGAATACCTTGTTGTAGCCGTTTACGGCAACGATGGTCTCATCCATGATATGATTAAACATGTACCGGAAGCATGGAAGTAAACCATAGGGGACTGAATGAAGCATGAACAAAACAGAGCGACAGCTCGCCATTACGCTTGAATTACAACGAACAAAACTGATCAGGGCGGAGGATCTAGCTGCTCAGTTTGAGACAAGTGTTCGTACAATATATCGCGACATCCAAGCATTAAGCGAGGCTGGAGTGCCCATTGCAGGTGCACCAGGTCATGGATACTCTCTGATGGAGGGATACTTTCTTCCCCCAGTTAGTTTTACTGCGGAGGAAGCCGTATCTCTGCTCATGGGAGCGAAGTTTATCGAACAGAGATGGGATACTGCCTATGGTATTCAGGCCAAGTCTGCACAGCGCAAGATTGAAGCGATTTTACCAGAAGCTGTTCGCAAACAGTCGACACGTGTACAGGAAACGATGCGTGTGCTTCATCCGATGGGACCTGATACAACCGGGATGGTGAGAAGCTACCTTAACGATATACGTAATGCGATTCTGGAGCAACGTAAAATCAGTTTGATGTATCTGAAAAAAATGCCGGGAGCGGACGGGGAACGCTCGAATCAGCGTGTGGTGTCTCCATATGGACTCACCCTGGTGCGGGAAAATTGGGTGTTGATCGGAAGGTGTGATCTGCGGCAAGACATTCGTCATTTTCGTTTGTCCCGCATGTCGGAGCTTTCTGTTCTGGAAGAGAAATTTGGTCTGCCGCCAGATTTTGATCTAAATCGGTATCAGCCGCCTGATGATCGCCATGAACTTGTAATTGTCCGCGCAACATCAGAAGTTGCTGACAAAATAATGGAGACCCTTCACTTTTATATCGATCACGTGGAAGAACACGAGGACGGCATTCATTTCCACTTTCGTGTCCGCTATCCTGAGGAAATTCTGCATCATCTACTTGGTTTGGGTGGAGATATCGAAGTGATGGAGCCGAAGTACCTGCGTGTTCGTATGCGGGAGATGGCGACAAATATCTTAAAACACTACTGACATACTCTTGTCAGTAGTGTTTTTTTATACTGGAATTAATCAAGATGAAGAGGAGTTGTTTGCAGGATGAAAAGCACAAATGAAATATTACAATCTTTCGAGACTACAGTAGAGAGGTATGTAGCAGAATTAAATCTTTTGAATATGGATGAGTTACTACAAAAAGAGAATGAGGAGGAATGGTCGATCGGACAGATGTACATGCATTTGATTCAATCGGCGCTGTTCATGCAATTGCGTAATATCGAGCATGGTTTGGCCAAGAATGAGCACACAGTAGATGTGGATGCGGAAAAAACAGAGCTGGGCAGTCAGGTATTTGAGGCAGAACAATTCCCTTCTGTTCGGGTCAAAGTACCAGCTTCGCCGCAATATACACCATTGCAACCCGAAAGTAAGGAACAACTGGCTCAGGGACTTCAGCAGGTTGTGGATCGGATGCGAAGTACAGCAACTGTCCTTGATCTAGAAGAAGCGGCTAGAGGCTCTAAAGTGCTTCACCCCCGTCTTGGAGCGTTAAATGCACAAGAGTGGTTCCACTTGATCGAGATGCACTATAGACATCATCTTTTACAGCTGGATCGCTTGAAAATGAATCTGGGAAAGTGAATTTAATAACTAGTACGGACTGGAGTGAATTGTCCGTAATTGAGTTCGGGACAGAAAGAAGGTGATGGTTAAGCGTTGTCGAATGAAGTAGTAATACTTCAAAGGAGTTGTCAGTTTATGCGGTATGATCCGGATGTATTAACGGCTCAGGATGTTTTTGAATATGAGTCTCATGAGGTAAGAAGTGTGTTACGGTCTGTTAAATATAGCATAAGGGTAGGAGACCTTTTTTTTATTATTACTCCTTACGACGATAAAATGTATGTTGTAGAAGAGATCGAGGAACATTATGACAGTTGGACTGTTATCTATAATGGTGGAAGAAGAGTAGCAGAGAAAGATGTATTTCCCCTATTCACCGTGGGTTCATTAATAAATATGTTATCTTATGATAATGATTTTGATTTACGGACTGCTGGGGCTAAGTGGATTGTAATTATYGATCATTGTCATGAGTATGCTTCAGAGGAAAGTGAGCTTCTTGTTACATTTTTATGGTATGTGCTTGTTGATTTGAGTGTACGGGGACTAATTAGTCGTGATTAAGCAGACGAGAGGAAGATACCTGTGGCAGTCCAGAATACCAATCCCAAAGTAGATGCGTATCTAAGCAAAATCAAAACGTGGAAGGATGAATCTGTGAAGCTGAGAGAGATCATCCTGGATTGTGATCTGACCGAAGATTACAAATGGATGCATCCGTGTTACACGGTAAACGGGAAAAACGTAGTGCTGATTCATGGCTTCAAGGAGTATTGTGCGATCATGTTTCTCAAAGGCTCTCTGCTCAAAGACCCGCATGGTATTCTGATTCAGCAAACGAATAATGTGCAGGGAGGTCGCCAGATTCGTTTCACCAACCTGGAGCAGATTATTGAACAGGAAGAAATTCTGAAAGCTTACATTCGGGAAGCGATTGAAGTGGAACAAGCCGGATTGAAAGTGGAGAAAAAGGAAGTAGAACAATTCGCTGTTCCAGAGGAACTTCAACAACAATTCGCCGCAAATCCTGCCTTCCAGGAGGCATTTGAAGCGCTAACCCCTGGACGCCAACGGGCGTATCTATATCACTTTTCACAGCCAAAACAATCCAAGACCAAGACATTTCGCATTGAAAAATGTATGCAGCCTATTATGGAGGGAAAAGGATTGAATGACTGATGCTTCAAACGCTAACGATCTCCACGGAGCTTATTTGGTGGTTTTCTCGCGTCGTAAAATTCTAACGATCCTGAGGAACGCTATTTGATCCAAAGTAGGCTTCAAATCCTGAAAAAGGTCGAACTTCGTCAAAATAACGTCTCCTGAGATCGTTAGAACTTTTAAAACACCAAAAGGCCATTCCCTGTCATCTGCATGACGTGTGGAATAGCCTTTTTATATCCAAACGAAAAACAAACGATTCCCAAATTCACTTTTTGGTAGGGAAAGCTTTGTTCTAGCTGTCAAGATAAACCATCTTTATTTGCATGTCATTGTACCATTGTTATAGTAACTTAAGAAGCACATTAGATGTAAATGGCAAGAAGGAAAATATGGGATTTGCTAAAGGATAGCAAAACAATACTTCATATTATATATGAAGCAGCAAAATTTGTTGAAGTATAAGCTGCTTGGTTTGAATTCATTTACTGTATCATTTGATGTTTTTAGCCACGCTTGTTTTTTAAAGCATTGCTACCCTTTCACTAATCCATATTTGCTGTTACAACCAAAGGGGGGAATACCCTACGGTAATCTTATTTCTGTCATAGTGATGATAATACTTATTGACCTATATCAGTTTTTGATTGTCTTGTTTGACAGCTATTGTGGACAAGAGCATGACGTCTCAATCCATTGCCCTAATCATATTTTATATTCAGATTTTTTTAAGCGTTTACCCAAAGAGAGGAGAGAATTGAGCAAAATAGAATTCTATTTTCTAAACTTCCTTTAAATAGACCTTAAATTTGGTTTTAATTGAACTTAGAAGTAAACAAAAAAATGGTGGTGGGCGAATGACGAAGAGTATACTGAGTGAAAAGTTAAAGCAGTATCGTCAACAAAAAGAAATCACACAACAGGAACTTGCAGAGTTATTAGATGTTAGCGACAAATCGGTCTCCAAGTGGGAATTAGGAAATGGCTATCCAAGCAAAAAAAACATGATCAAAATTGCAGAACTGCTTGATGTTTCATTAGAGGTTATGTTAATTGAGGAGAAGCATGRGGGGAATAACTTCAAARGAAGTTTGAAATACAGATTAATTAGTTACTGTGTCATTTTTGCGGTGATAATACTAGTTAAAGGGTGGAGAGAGCAAGAACGTTATCAAGATTTGTGGAGTGAGAATTTAAGCGAAGTGGTTAAATTAGTGTTTATTACGTTTGGACAGAACATATTTACTTCTCTAGTTCCATCTGTGATCATTGGTTTAGTTTTTTATTTTTATATTATACCGCGACAGGAAGTCGATTGAATTTTAGTTGTAATTTTGTGCTAATTGTAGGGGGAAGCACACACATTCTATGCAATTCAACGCCGGGAGAGTAAGTAGAGTAGCTCTACGTGGTAGTTTATAGACTGCTGATCCCCACAATGTTAGCAAAAGCAAGGATCTCCGGATAGCGGGTCCTTGCTTTTATCGAGGTGTCTCTGAATTAAATTCATCTATATTTATAGGGATAAACGATTTATATATCGTTTTTCTAGAAGATTCGTAAAGTTGGTCTGCTTTTAATTCGAGATTTAAATTGGTGATCTTCTTTTGAATGAAATAGTCTTTGGGGATCTCAAAGTGGAACTCATAAATTATGCTATCTGATGTTTTTGAAATTGTCTTTTGTTCAATGAGAGTGGCTATTTTATTTATAGACTCAGGCACTGCAAATTCAATGGTTGATCCTTCAATATTAGTGAAATCAATAGTATATATTAGCGTTCCATTGATTTGTTTATAGTGCTTATTACGAATAAATACTTCCTTATCGGCTGGAATCGTATCATCAGTAATCTGACCTTCGTAATAGTAATCACCGACAGGGATCTTTATATTGTTTTCTTGATCATCATTAATTACTACAGTATCAAAGTGGGTCAATCGCTGATTCGTATTTAGAATACGAATATGTTTATCATTAACTATGATATTGTTTTTACCAGAGATTTCAGTAACAACGGATCCATCAGAAAGTAATTTTATTTTATGGGTATCTATAGAATCTATGGCATCAGGAAAATAAATATCAACCTCTTTAGATTGGAAAAAATAGCTCTCTGTTGGAGCGGAGTTTTCTAAATGAATGGAAGAAGAATCATTTGGAGAACAGCCGAGTAATAACAAGAAGATTGAGCAACTAATTAGAAATTTTATCATGTTTCCTCCAAATCRCGAAAGGCGGCTTATGCCACCTTTGTTTTTATTAAATAGGGTTCGTAGCTAGCTAGTGTAGCCATGTGCTTTGGCCGCTTCGTCCCAAGCATTTCCTCCCATAGTTCCAATGTCACCTGATTCGGGAATGTTGACTAATTTTACCGTTTCAATATATATTTCCATATTTACACTCTTAAGTAAATGCTCAATTGTTATCACTAGTATCTAATTCGGACCCTGTAACAGGAGCAGCTAAAGGTAATAGCATATGTTAATGACTTTCAGGAGGGGCTATAGGTAGGACAATAAGATTCATTTCAACATAATAAAAGAAAGTGATTTGTGATTACATATAAACAAGTCGAACAAGTTGGTCTGAAAGTGGAGAAAGAAAGCAGAATGATATCGCTGTTCTAGAGAAAATTCAGCAACATTTTGTGAGAAAACTCACTTTTCAGTCTCTGAAATAAGTACTTACTATCAGCAATATATGTATCTATAGTACTTTTCACAATCAGATAAATACAAACAAAGGTGTCCTACATTGAAGCTCTCCATGAGGAAAGTTCAAAAGGATTGATAAGTGCATTAAGTAAGTATTAATTATTTGCTATAGGTCGCTGTTTTCTATCTCTGAATCTAGCTTGCGTGGATGAAGCCCTTCTATAAATGCTCATTACAGTCGATCTGCTATTTCGTACAAAACAAAAATTTCGTCATAATAATAACATTTTCGAGGTGCAAATGTTTTATTGAGAAAGTATATATTTCTTTTATTCCAATATATTTACAAAAATACTGTGTAAGTGTATAATTCATAAAAACCTTAATTTAACTTTAAAGGGGGTAAATGTAATTGTTTAGATGTAGGTTTTTAATATGAGAGGTGGACGATAGAATGAAAAAATTATCCAAGTTTCTACTTACTATTTCTGCTGCTTTGCTTTTGTTAGTCCCGGTTACTGTAAATGCTCAAGAAAACGCTATTAACGAAGAGGATTTATCGATCGATAATATTATCATAGACTCTAATCTTAGTTTGGATAAGAAAGCTGACGGAAGGGTTTATCTTCAAATGAGAAATTCAGATAATTCTCTTACAGTATCTCAACAAAGATCAGTTTTAGAAGAAATGGGGTTTTCGAAGAAAGAAGTTGAAGAAATGAGTCCAGCTTTAATTCAGGAAATCTCTTTGAATGGTGGAAAAAAAGTTGATACTCAAACCACAATAAAGCAATACTATAATTCAACTGACGGTGAAAAATATCCTGTAACAAACGAGAATAGAAAAGAAATTGAAGCGTTACGTCAAAAAGAAACAGGGGTTGTTAATAAAACAGTAGCTCAATCATCAAACATTGGAACTATGTCAGATGTTTACCAGGAATACCCTTTTACTGGAACAGGCTATGTTATATATAGAGGGAAAACGTCGAACGCCAAAGAGTTTATATATGACTACTACAACACTGCATTTTGGGCCGAGTCCCCTTACTATAAGTACATCGATAAATTAGCAAGTTCTTGGCAATCATTTGCTACCAGTGTTGGTAGAGAAGCAAAATTAACAACGTGGTTATCACCACAGTTAAGTAATGTAAATGAAAAACAGGTTACGATAGAGGGGATAAATGGTTCATCTGTAAAGTTTGATCACTCTGGTCTGTATCTCTCTAAAAATTTAGTTCTGAAAGAAACTGTTACTATACCTGTTTCCTATAAAGGATTAACAGGAAAACATATTGCGAAATACGCTCATCCTTATACTCTTTTAACTCCTAGCGTTACTGTGGGACCTATTTCTCTTAGTTTTTCTAGTTATATAGGGGATGAGTGGGATTGGGATGTTACATTTACAATTGATAGTAAGTAACAACATAAAGTTTTAACTTAAAAAGAACAATATTGGACTGAATCATAGTTTCCCTCCAAGTACTCCATCCATATAAATAGTGGTTGAAGTACTTTGGGGGATTTTGCTATGTCTGATTAAGTAATAAATTAGCAACTCTAGTATTTGTGTTTTAATTAATTTTGTTAGTACCATCAGAAATGTTTTTTTTTGTTCTCATCTAAAATTTTTTTTAAATCCAAAACTTCATTTTGTAAATTATCAATTTTTGATTTTAAACCTGAATTATTAAGAACAGAGCTAACAACAAGATACACGATTAGATAGTTGGCAGCCATTATCATTAGAAAAATAATGAGCTCGGGTACTCCTCGTACAACTAATGGCATATAATTTTCCTTTCTTTAAAATAATATTTTGGATTACTCTTTATATGGCTAATTATAACATAATACAATCTTTTATATATAAGGTCTTCATTATCATTGCATCGGTGCAAAACTTAAATTTCAGTAACATATTAAGTGGATTTTATAAATGAAAAAAACTAAGAAGTAATTTATCGTTAGAAGATATTTATAAATAATATTTCACTTAGAAGTTGTTAAAGTTGTAATAGATGCGGCCTGTCTGAAAATACCATTAACTGCTAAAAGGATCAATAAAGAATAGTAAAAATAAAAGAAATGGCTAAATCAATGAGAGTATATGTTTTGCTGTAAAGAAGAAAATCTGCACAATTGTTGGCTCACCACACTGCATTAAGAACCTCATCTACCTCTTTGATGCGTGTGACGGATGGATTCTGAATCAGATTACCTTTGACCATAACCATTGACATGTTGGATAAAGCTTCGATCTGTTCTAGCGGATTGTGATCCAGAACAATCAAGTCGGCCTGTTTGCCGATATCCAACGTACCTGTCACATCGTCGATCCCTAGAATTTTAGCGTTGTTGCGAGTAACCATGTCGATGACCTCTTTATTGGTCAGTGTGGTCTGTCTCATGTAGTGATCCATCTCTCTCCACATATCATAGTGGGTCACGTAGGACATGGCTGCATCATTTCCGATTCCAATAGTGATGCCGTTGTCGATGGCCTGTTTCACCCCTTTGAGCATGGAGTCGTAGACCAGTTTGGCGTTTTCTTTGACCGTTGCACTTAACTTCGTCACACTTGGATCGAGCGAAGCGGATGGATAAGCAGCTTGCAGGGTAGGGATCAATGCGGTGTAACCATGAAGAGCCTTGGGGTTATTTTTATACAAGTGAATAATCTCGTCATCCATCTCAGCCCCATGCTCAATCGTATCCACGCCCCCTTGAAGCGCAACGCGCACACCTTCCGTGCTCTCCACATGAGCGGCAACCTTCATCCCAATCTTGTGCGCTTCCTCGCAGACCGCCGTGACCTCGTCCACCGTCATCTGCAGTCGTCCAGCTTCCCCAACCATCTTGGCATCCGTTACGCCGCCCGTCACACAGATTTTAATCCAGTCCACACCGTTCCTCACATTAATCCGTACATTCTTACGCATCTCCCAAGGCGAGTCACCCACCAGCGACAAGTAAGGAGCACCATGTCCACCTGTCACACTCAGGAAAAATCCCGAAACAAGCAGATTCGGACCGACCCACTCCCCCCGGTTAATCTCATCTCGCAGCTGCACATCGGTATAAAAGAATTCGCCCACACTGCGCATGGTTGTCACACCAGAATGGAGTGCGGTAAGAGCATTGCGTTTCATGCGTTTCTTCAAAACATTTCGACCGAATCGGGTATTCAGAATCCGATGATAAGCAAAATCCAGCAATCCTTCACTGACGGAGAGGGTGAGCGGTTTACCATCGGCGAATAGATGCACATGTGCGTTGATCAGCCCTGGCATCACATATTTCCCGGTAAGGTCGATTGTTGTATAGTGACCGGGGATATGCAGTTCCTGATCTGGAGCGATATTCTCAATACGTCCTTGTTCGTTGACAAGAATCGTCATGTTGGGCTGCAGATTGCGGCTGGCGTCGCCGTGGATCAGGTTGACATTTTTCAAAGCGTAAGCAGTGTTCATGGTGTGTTCCTCCTTGGGTGTGGGTGGTGTTACATGATGTTAGATGTTGAATTTAGTTAAGTGATACGGTTCTGTGCTATTTGGTTTCTCTGTGAAAAGTATTCTTGTGGTCTAAAAGTGAATTAATAATTCATTTTTGAGTTAAAAAAATAGATCGGCTTGCCTATGCTTATTTTTTTGCGTGCAAATCAGGGGAAAGCACAACTGATCTGCACGCTGTGCGACGCGTAGTGATCTATGGTATAAGTGGTTTTTTGCTTTGCAGTGATCCAGCATTATTCCTTATTCGTTCAAGCTCTTCATGCCGTACAGTCGGTATATATACAACGCTTCAAAAATTTGCTTGCGGCTGTCCTCGCTCATGTCTCGTTTCAATAAATCCAGATTCATGTCGATGACGTTATGTGCCAGAATGTTCAGCAGAATCAGGTTCTCCTTGGTGTCGATCTCATAGTGTTTGTATTGATTTTTGAGATAGGCCTTCTTGGTTTCGATCATCAGCTCAACCAGCTCGTTCTTGGCATTGGTGTAGATGGTGCCTTTGTTCTTTTCAAAAATAATGACGATCTGATTCCGATACTTCCGCAACACATCAATTTGTTCTTGCATGAGGACGGATCGCTGCTCACTGTTCGTTTCCTCAAACGCGTTCTGGTTATCAAAATGAATCGTCTCCACCAGTACCTTTTTGAGATAATCCACCAAATCCGGCGGAACAACGGCGTAGAAAAGCTCTTTCTTGTTCTTGAAATAGGTATAGATATTGCCGACCGATATATTGATCTCATTCGCAATATCATTCATCTTGGCATCCGCATAACCCTTCTCAAAAAAGACCTTGAGCGCCGCGTATTCAATCTCTTTCCTGACTTCATCTTTCTTGGCCTGCACCATCGGGAACGACTCCTTAAAAGTGAATGGATGATTCGTTATTAGGATAGACCTTTTTGGAGGGGGTGTCAAATGATAATATGGGAACAGTTATTTACAATAGATAGTATTTACTATGATATACTATCTGTGTAATTTAGACCTTTGTAATTTATTATGTCATTTTATTTATTAAGTTTATGACGAATACATTTTAAAGAATTTACTATGAATAAAGTGGGTGAAAGCTTGAAATCAAATTACTACACATTAATTAAATTTTTCATTTTAGGAGTCCTTATCTCTGAAGTGTTTTTTATCGTGGGTTTAACATTAAAATCATTTTATAACCTTTCCTTGCAAAGCGATAAATTGTATGTTTTTTTTAGTATGATTCTTCTTTACTTGTTTATAGCTTATTTAAGTTTAAGAGAAGATAAGAAATTTAGTAAAGTAACATCTATGCTTAAAAGTAGACGATTCGATCTATTAATTGTATTCATAGCAGGAGCGATAACATTAATAATAATTGATGGATTAGGGACTGATTATATTGAAAATATGATCAAAAAAATAGAGTTATCACATCTACAGATATTTTTATTTATTCCAATAGTATTATTTATAGCGAATAACTTAAAAAAACGTCAAGATAAGTATAAAGAGAAAGCTGAAGAAGAATCAGGTTTCTTGAGTGATGTAGAAATTATCACTTCTGAGGAAGATGCCTTTAATTTTACCAAATCGGCTGAAAAATTTTCTGAGAGTGTTTTTAATTACGGATCGTATGAGAGTTTAGTTTTTGGAATTGATGCACCATGGGGAACTGGGAAATCCACATTTATTAATCTATGTCAAGATATTTGGGATAAGAAATACGAAGAAAAGGTGATAGTTTACAAGTTTGATGTAATGAAATTCGAAAGTGATGAAAACATATTAAATAAGTTTGTGGATGGACTCATACAAGTCATAAGAAGTAACCTCTTTGCTCCTGAACTTGAAACTATGTTTGCTAAATATTTGAAGTTACTGAACGATTCAAAAACTAATTTTTCAATATTTGGAGTGAGATTTGGCATTCCGTCTGACAATTTATCAATAGATAAGGCATTTGAAAAATTAGAACATTTTCTAAAAGGATTAGACCGAAAAATAATCATTATTGTAGATGATTTAGATAGACTTAACTTTTCTAGTGTTAAGGAAGTTTTATTTGTAATAAAAAAATCATTTATTCTTCCCAACATGTCATACATACTTTGCTATGATACGGAAAATATATCCATTTTTGAAAATCAAAAACTAGATGCGGAGAAAACTATCGAATTCTTAGAAAAATTTATAAATATAAAGTATAGTTTATTCATAGACTCGGCATTACTTTTGAATTACTTCATTAATTATAAAGACAAAGTTGCTTCAAGAATCAATCTAAAAAATCCCGATTTAATCTCGGTTGCATCTGAAGGACTGAAAGATATATTTAACTCAAAAGAGTTAGATCAATATGCACCATTTGTAGGAAATGCTCGAAAAATTAAAAGATTAGTCAACACCATTTTACTGCTCGAAGTTGATAGGGTAGATTTTACTGTAATGGATTTCAATAAGTATGATTTGATTCATCTTATAATAATCTATGTTAATTACCCAAATATTTTTAGGAAGATATACCATGCAGAAACTGGCGGTGGTTTTGGTTTCTTCTCAGTCGTCACAAAATATGATGACTATTACCCTAAAAAAGGAGATACATCAAGTTCTGATTACAAAAATTCAACAAGGTATACGGATTATGTAGAAAGTCTAAATGCAAATCAAAAATTTATTCTTGATAAGGTGTTTGATGCAGATGTGAGACTGAATAAAAATAGATTTTCTAGACTCTCAAATGAAGCAAGTTTTTCTTATGCTTGTTTTAATAAGGATTATAGAAATTTAAATAGGTACTTGGATCTTATTGTCCATTCAACTATTACATCAGAGAATAATCATTATAAGTACTATGTTAGTTTGAAGAATGATTTACTTAAAGAAGAAGCCAATTTCTCAGTGTTGCTAAAAAATTATCCCTTATTTGATCCTGAATTCAAAAGTAAACAACTATGGAGCATTATTGTGAATGAGCCTTATTACAATTTTACTCCTGAAAAAGTAAAGGAAATCATAAATTCTCTTTTAGATTTGCTTCCAAAGTACTCTGTTGTAGAAATTGATTCTATCAGCGAAGGACTTAGAAATTTTATATTTCCTTACTTTATTGCTAAACTTTTAAATGATTTTGGTTGGTTTAAAGAAAAAGTTGATTTGAAGAGAGAAACTAGAAACGATAATCACAGAATTGCTGAGTGGGTTTTCGGAAAAAAAGATTTTTCTGGAATGGGTATACTTGATACATTGTCCCAGCCTGGTAGGGGAGTATTGGGGATTTACGATTTAATGTCATTTAGGTCTAATTGTAGTTCTAGAGATAAGGGAAGTTTGTACGTCCTATCAAGGTCATTATCCATGTACGAAAACAATAACAATCCTAGTGAAGGCATAGTAAAAGATATAATTATTAGTGAATTGAGAGGGGTTTCTCAAGCGATATTCAAGATTTTTAAAGAAAAATATATTAAAGAGAGTAAGAATGTCATTGAAGAAGTGTTTAATCTCTCAGCAAAAGAGATCTTTGGTGAAGAGTATAACTACATTTATTCAAATTCCAATAAAGGGGATTTGGATGCCCACATTGTTAGTATAAAGTCAATAATTGTTCATTATATTTTATATAATTTAGTTTCTAAAGAGGACTCCGAAGAGATTGGGTGTGGCTTTTATGATGAGTCTGGTTACAATGACCAGGGCAACATCTACAATATGATTATTGAATATCTATACGAAGTTTGTTTTAAACCTAGCATTCATGGATATAATTATTTCTTGTTTGTTTTAATTGCATTTAGTAACATGTCCAGAGAAGCTTATCCTAAAAAAGGTTTTTTGGAACTTTTAAATAGAGGACAACTAAAAGAATACTGGAAGGCTAATGAGAGTTCCATTTTGGAAATGGAACTTTCTAAAGAAAATAAAATTCTACTAAATTTATATGAAATGACTTTTACCGGAGATATTAAAGACTTACAAGTAATTAAATCAATTATGGCATTTTAATAATGTTGCTTAGTAACTTAATGTAATTGTTACTTCTTTGCGTACCACATCTATCCTAATATTTATGTTACCTTCTTCTTAACAAAGGAGTGGTGACATGACAAGTACCCACAGCGAAGAATTCGCTTCGCAGTACGCACAACTCGTAAAGCAGGAAGACGATTACGTCGATCAACTGGTCACATGTAATAAACTCATCTTGGATGCCATGGACATTATTGCGAAGCGGGCAGGGGTGCTGCACATGGATACAGTAAAACAGGCGGCTTATCATCTTCACGCGATGGAACAGGATCTGAACCGAAAGTTATTTGAAGTCAGGCTGGAGAAAAGCATCTTGGCCCATCATATGAGCCAGTCTATATAAGCATTTGAACCAAAGGACAGCACAGGAGCATCGCCAAGATGATCGTGCACTGTCCTTTTCTCTTTTAACTAGCCCTCAAACCATTTCCCAATAAGCATTGACTTTCCACACCAATCCCCCTAAACTTCAATTATTAAAATACTTTTAAAAACTCCCCTCCAATACTTTCTCGAATACATGATCACCCTTACACATACAAACGAAAGGAGGCACACAACAAACGATGTTACCCACATCCCACAACACCCAACAGGTCAAACGCATTAACGTTGAAATTGTAAAAAATACACTACGGTCGATGGGTGTAGGCACGAAAGCTTCCATCGCAAACCTGACCAAACTTAGCGTGGCAACATGCGGCACAATTCTGAACGAATTACTCCAGACGGGGGAGATCATTGATCTGGGCCCGGATGAGTCCAGCGGGGGCAGACCGGCGAGTCGGTATCAGTTTAATGCGGACTATGCGAGTGTACTGTGTCTGATTATTCGTACGGAAGGCGGAATTCATTCGATCACACATACATATGCCAACCTGAACGGAGAGATGGCAGACGAACAGACTCTTTTTTTGGATGAAATTAATGTCACAGTGGTCGAGGAACTGATTGCTGAACTGATCGAGCAGCATCACAATGTGCAGGCCATCGGAATCGGCATACCAGGGGTGGCGCACAATGGTGTGATTGGCATCTGTGATGTACCGGAGCTGATGTATCAGCCGCTGGGGTTAAGACTCAAAGAGCAATACGAAGACATCGAAGTGGTCATTGGCAATGATATGAATCTGACCGTGTACGGACTTTACAATGAACAGCAATTTGAGGAAGAGAAAAACTTTGCGGTAGTGACGTTCCCTGAAAATCATTTTCCGGGGGCAGGTTTTATTATCGATGGTCGGCCGCTTACCGGGAATACGCAATTTGGGGGCGAGGTGTCCTTTTTACCATTCGGTGTGTCACGGGAAGAGCAGCTGCGCATGTTGAAAACGACAGACGGATTGCAGGAACTTGTCGTACAGACACTGGTCTCTATCATTGCAATCATTAACCCGGCGAACATTGTAGTTACAGGCGACACGATGGACCCCGCGATGCGGGATGACCTGTTACAAGGCTGCCGAGATCACCACATTTCAGAGGAGCATATGCCTGAACTAATGATACGCCGCGACACCCGGCGTGAGTATATTACCGGGCTGGTAGCCGTAACGCTGGAAAGCCTGACCTACCGTATACAGGTAGTTGAGAAGCAGTGGTAAAGGATCGGAACGTTAATCAGAAGAAGGAACTCTCTTCGGATCAATGAATTGTAATAACTCTTTTATATAAAATGAACGATTTCATTAACAAGTAACGGAGAGGACAGAAAAAACTTGGAGAAGCGGAGCGGTCGCCTTTATCACCGGATTTTCCCTTTAGAAAAGGGAATTCAAAAAAATCTGGGGATAACAGCAATTGTAAGGTTATTCTGTCATCGGAGTGGCCAGGTTAATGATCCTTGCTTCAACTTATATGGACACAATGGAGGAACTTATTTTGAATCAGCAAGCAAGTACACAAGGCAACAAACGAAAGTTTAACAAGCTGTACGCCATGCAGCTGGCAACAATCTTTCTTGGATTTATTGTATTTGGTATATCGGAAAATATTAAAGGCCCAGCTATCCCGCGCATTCAGTTCGACTTTAATCTGGATGAGAAACAGCTCGGCACGTTATTGTCCCTGAACGCTCTGGGATATCTGATCGCCTGCTCGTTCACCGCTATACTGGTCCGCAAATGGGGCATCAAGGCGGTCAGCATCATTTCGTTTGCCTCGATGATTCTGTCGGGTGTGTTCATCTATGTGTCGCATACGTATCCGCTCTTTGCGTCATCATACTTCTTCATGTACATCGGTAACGGGATGCTGGAGATTGCGCTGGCGATTCTCGGGGCGCGGATTTTTGTGAAAAATACAGGCACGATGATGAACCTGTCCCATTTCTTCTATGGACTCAGTTCAACGGTGGCGCCATTGCTGGCGACAGGGGTCATGTCTCTTACCGTATTTGGGCACCTGCTGGACTGGCGCGGCATGTATCTAGTGATGTTGTCTCTCTGTCTGTTGCCGATCATTGCGGCACTGCGCAGTAAATTTCCGGGGGATGATCTTGCCCATGAAGATCGCACCTCGCTTAAGACGTTAACACGTGATCCGGCCCTGTGGCTGATGGTACTTATTCTTTCTTTTGGCGTGGTATCAGAACTGGCGGTTGGGGGCTGGCTCGTTAACTTTCTGGAGAAAGCCTACACGTGGGACACGGTTAAAGCCTCGGGGCTATTGTCGGCATTCTTCCTGACGTTCTCGCTGGGACGTTTGCTGCTTGGGCCGTTGACGGATCGGATTGGATTTGTACTCTCGTTGATCTTGTTCTCTGCTTTTTCGGCGGTTTGCACGTTTGTGGCGCTTGCAGGTGGGGAAAGTCTGGCGATTTTCTTTGCGATATCGGGCGCAGGTATTGCGATGATCTATCCCACGGTAATGGCCTTTATCGCGCGCAGATACCCGAACGGCAGTGATACGGCGATTACGTTTACCGTTACACTCATGGGGGTCGGCAGTGTCATCGGCAATTATGTAATTGGCTGGGTCATTGAAGGTGTGAAAAACATGTATGGAGCTACCACTCAACTCGGCTTGCTGCGCGGACTTCAGGCTGGATATGGATTTATTGGCTTATGTGCAGTTATTTGTGCGGCGTCTGGCGTGGTGTTGTATGTGTATTTGAAAAGAAAGCAGGAACTTATTTGAGAACAAGTTTTTCATTAGAAAGATTATAGGAACAATTAGAACCTCTCTCTTTACGTTCGTGTAAAGAGAAAAGGTTTTAGTTGTTTCTTTTCAAATAAGAGCACTGTTTTTGTTGAAAAAAATTGACAATTCCCATTTATCGTTACATGATAAGGTATGTTAAAAGTTAAAATCAAAGGGGAGTGAACACGTGGAGAAAAAATTAGAGATTCATACTCCATCCATACAAACTTTTTTAAACCATGCATACCCACTCGCTATCTTAGAGAAGGAAGAAAAATTTTTAGGCTGGTTTTACACGAACTATACTCAACTTTATACTTTTAATAATAGAAAAAATCCAATAGAGGATTTTAAAATAGATTTTTTTTCTCATAATGGAAAATACCCTAATATACCCTTTTTAGAATACTCCAATATAAATAAAAATACGATCCATACCCTTAATAAAGACATTTTGGATATCGTGATTGAAAATATTGACTTGAATTATTATGTAGAAGTGGGGATAGATGAATATTACTGGTCCAATAAGTTAAGTTATATGAAAGAACACTTCCATCATGATAATCTAATATATGGTTATAACAAAAAAGAAAGTATATTGTATTATCTTGGATATAATAAAGAAAGAGTATTTGGTCAATATTCTGTGACTTTTTCAGAGTTTATACTATCTTTTACAGAAAATGCTGAATCAACAATTAAATTCATAAGAAATTTCACTCCAGAATTAACAAGTAGCACTACTAGGTATGTATATCATACCAATTTTGATTTTGATGTTCATATTTTTAAATTATATCTGGAAGACTATCTGGATTCCAGAAACTCATTCCTTTCACACAAGGGTACTAAGGATTCTGTTTTTGGATTAGCGGTATATGACGAGTTATTACTTAAATTCTCAGAAGACATAAAAATAAGTAAGGATCTTAGATTTTATAGAATTATTTGGGAACACAAGAATGTCATGAATAGGAGAATCGCTTATCTTAAAGAAAAAGAATACCTATCTGCTGATGACTACGAGAAGTTATCAAAGCAATCTACATCTTTATGCAATGAGTGCCTTTTGTTAAAAAATTTATCTATGAAATATATCTTGACTGAAAATCCGAAAATTTTTTCAACAATCTTGGCAAAACTAAAAGAAATAAAGTATCTTGAGGAACTTTTGATAATTAATTTATTGTTAGCTATTACATAAATATTATGAGCTTGTGAGTTGCGCAACGGATTACGAAAAACATATAACGAAAGTCAATCAAGAATTCAAGTACTTGATGGCCAAAAAGGATTTCCTTTAAAGCAGATTCTTCTTTTTTCCAAAACAAACCCCACCGATTTTCTCGGTCAAGACCCCATTTAATAGACAGCGAAAAAAGACCTTCTGGAACTCTACCCGAAGCAGTTTATTTAGTTTTCGTTGTGGTCGATGGTGGTCCGTTCGTTTTGAGATGCGAGAAGAAGCTCTCCATCGAGGCACCTTTAATTGCTGACATAAAAAATGTACCCCTTAGAATTTCATTGGATAAACCAGGGGTTTAATCCAATGCCTATTCTAAGGGGTGCACTTCACACAATCGCTTGGGTTTTGAATTTATTTCCATATGTGAATGAGCTCCAAACCACCTCACCGACTCATCTCACTTCCCTTACTTCAACAAGCCACTGACTGACTTGTCTAAGCCGGTCTTTTTTTCCAACGTTTCAACAGCATGTACAGTCCAAAACCAATCAGGAAGATCATGCCTGCCGGAATGACATACGGTTTAACCACTTCGCCGACTTCTTCCCATTGTGCGCCCAGTTTGTAACCGAGGTACACGTAGATGGATGTGATCGGAAGCATGGCCAGGAAGGTAAAGATGCTGAACTTGAATACGTTCATTTTCGCCATACCGCAAGGGATGGAGATGACGGTTCGAATGCCGGGCACAAAGCGTCCATAGAAAGCGACCCCGCTGCCGTATTTTTCGAAAAATTTATCGGATGCTTCCACATGGTGGGGGCGAATGAGGAAGTATTTTCCGTATTTCTCCACCATCGGTCTGCCGCCGTAACGTCCGAGCGCATATAATGTTAACGGGCCAAATGTGCCACCAACGGTTCCTGCCAATATAGCTAGCCATAGCTTCATATCCCCGAGATATACCCAATATCCCGCCATGGGAAGAACAAGTTCAGCAGGGACAAATTCAAAGGACAAGGCAATAACCAGTCCTGCGTAGGACAAATCCTTAAAGAACAGTATGAACTGCGTGATCCACTCCGTCATGCTTTCCCTCCACGAATCTATCTATTTTTGATATAAGTACACATCTCTCTCTTCAGAGTAACAAGGGCGAATAGTGCTTGTCAAAACTCACAGGCAAGGCAATTTTTCCTTTCACCACCGTATATGTTAGCCTATACATAAGCATAAGACAGCCCCTAGATAGATACGAACGACTACAGTCTAAGGTTTCTTAATTACTTATAATCGTTCTAGAGCCAATATGAATCTATGAGACGAAGATGCTCTGAAAATGTTTCCAAATATAGTATGATAAGACTATCGCTAGATTTGCCACACAGGGCCTGGTTAGTTTAGTAGCGATCAGACGAAGGCCAGTTAGTGTTCACGAAGACCATCCTATACATATAGAGAAGGAGAATTGAACATGAGTGTACAATCACAAACGATCATCGATCAAATCCGTATTGTTGAATACAACGCTTCTTATGCCGCTAGCTTGGCAGATATGTGGAACCAAAGTAATGAGAGCTGGGGAGGCGGCACGAGGCAGAGGACAGAGGATAGCATTCGCCAGGAGATGGAGAACTCATCTAATTTGCATGTATTTCTGGCGGTTCATAATGAAGAGGTCGTCGGCTTTTGCAGCTTTGCCCATTATCGTTTTGACGAGAATGCACTATATGTACCCCTGCTCAACGTACGTCCGGACTATCACGGTTACAAGATTGGACGTAATCTAATCTTAAAGGCAGTGGAGAAAACAGTAGAGGCTGGATGGCCGCGCCTGGATCTGTTCACATGGCCGGGCAATACGAAGGCTGTGCCGATGTACAAGAAATGCGGTTTCTTTTGGGAGAAAAAAGACGACAGCGTACATCTGATGAACTTTATCCCGACCGTATTGCAGACCGAGGCGCTGGTACCGTACTTTGAAACATTAGATTGGTACGCTGACAGCACCCGTGAACTGGTGATCGAGCCGGATGGACGGCAGGAGCGAGGCTTCGATTTTTTGGATTATACGTGGGGAAAAGAGGACCTCTCCCTGCGGGCATCTTTTGAAAAAACAGGCCGCGGTTTGGCCGCTCTCGAAACGCCGGATTACAGCATCCACACCGAAGTAGATCATCATGATCTGGTGTTTGGTTCGAGTTATCCCGTGCGTTATCATATCCAAAATAAATCCGATTCCGATCTTGAGTTCGAGATCGAAGGACGGGATGACAAAAATATCCGTTTTGCTATGGACGTCGCGCGAACGTTGCAGCCAGGCGAAACCATCACCGTAGAGGGAGAGTTTTATCTCGATCCGGTGACCGAAGAACAGAACAAGAACAAAACGCATCCGGTCATCTGCAGTGCCTGGTTGATTGGCGGGAAGAAGGCTCAGTTCCGTCTTGGCGTTCATCCTAAATTCCCGGCAAAGATTACGCCAGTTCTCCCCGTGAAGGAATTGTATCCGGGTATTCCGGCAGAGCTGATCCTGAACGTGGAAAACAATGTGACTACGGAAACAGAATTTGTTATGGAACTGCCGACAGATGCTTTTCTGGACTGGACAGAGCGCATACTGCGCTTCACAGTACCTGCGAAGGGAAAACGCTCCGTGTCCGTTCCGTTTACAATGCAATCATATGGCATATACGCCCAGGATGTGGAGATTACGGCTGTTCCCGCGGCGGGATCAGAGATTACTTTTACAAGAAAACTGTCTGTACTGATGAAAGGCATTGAAGGCAGGTATGGTGGAGAGGCGAATGGACAATGGATCGTGGTGAACGGTGCATTCTCCCTCCATATGAACAAACATGATAACGTCATGTGGATCGAATACCCTGGGTCGCGTCACTCCTTTTGGTGGAATTATCCGAAGCTCGGAAAACCGTACTCGGAGGAGTTGTCCCTGAAAGAAGCCAAAGAAGTAAAGATTGTTGCTGAGGGGAATCAGCAGGTTATGGAAGCGGTCTATGAATTGGAAAATTTCCCGGGATTGCTGCTGAAGACAATGGCTAAACTGTCCGCTAACGGAATTGCTACGTTCTCTCATGAGATTGTGAATACACGTGATACGGCATGGGAAGAAGAGCTGTTCCTGATGGATCACTTCGGTTTCTTCGGCCATGGGCTCATTCTGCCTTATCAGGGTCGTTTTGTGGATATGGGGGATGATTATGCCGGTGATCCGAACCATTGGGATAGTGCACAGATTACAGAAAACTGGCTGTTTTGCAAGGAGGAGTATGGTGCTTGCGGAATTTACTGGGACCCTTCGCTGAAACTGATTAAGCCCGAATATACGTTGGCATTACAGCATGAGCTTGGACGGTTGGAGGCCGGGGCTTCGGTAACCACGAAGGAAACGGTATTTGCACTCAATACGTTTGCCAAGTGGTCGGATTTCCGTGCATTCGCTCGTAAACAACCTAATGGGGTTGTTCCGATGCTGGACAGTCATCTGGATGTGACACTGAATGATGGCAATCCATTTGCAGCGGATGTACTTCAGGCTGAATTAGTTGAGCGTAAGCTTGTTTCGCTAGCAGGTACGCTGGAGCTGTATGTACAGCAGGGTGGTGATTCGGAGATTAAAGCTCGTACGATCGAGTTCGATGCGACTGAGCATCTGGATGCGGTTAAGCTGGAGTTTTCACCTAGGGATACTGGAACAGCAACGGACCCGGCAATGCAAGCAGACTCCCTTCACCTGCAACGTTCTGACTCCCCAGACAGTCCCGGCCGAAGTGAGCACTTGAATATCTGGAAAGTACGTGGTGTCTATCGTGGAGAGGATCGTATTCAAGAACGAACGTCTCTTTGGTTCCCGCAGACACGATCTGAAGTGCAACAAGGGATTGAAGAGGGAGCAGAAGGGTCAGGAATGTTATATACCGTAAACAATGGTGTGTTATCGATCACAGCTGATCCAGCATTTGCTGGTGTTATACATTCTCTGAAAGTTCAGGGAGAAGAGTGGCTGAACAGCTCATATCCTGAACCTGCCGCTCGTTCGTGGTGGAATCCCTGGTATGGCGGGATGGCTGTCGATATTCCAGGCATGAACGGATTTAGCCGCCAATTGGAGCAAACGAGTCTATCCTGGTCGGAACAAAAGGATCAGTACGGCAACGTATGGAAAGGCATACAGGTGACCACCCGCATCGAGAAACATGAAGCGAACCGGGGAATGACCTTTCAGCAGCATTATCTGATGTTACCTGGCGTTCCCGTGCTCTGTACCTTGCTGGCTGTGACCAACAAGTCTGGTCTGACACGAGCAAATTATACTCTTACAGAAGCACGTTTCTTTAAACCTTCAGATGTGTATACAGAGGGTTGGATCGAACAAACGGGTCAAGATCGTTTTCCGCTCGGCAAAGTAGACATTGGCCTGCCTTTAAAAGATATTTTTCGGACGGGCTCGCTTTCACGTCAAAACATGCTACATGCGGTGAATCGTTACCCGAACCAGAATGCCTGGGCGTTTGCCAACAATCTGGTAACAGGACATCATGTAACACATGAGCTTACGATTAAAGACGGAGAAACCATCTGGACGGAGCCAACCTATCTTGTGCTGGGGCCGATCCCGCTTCATACCGTGGATATACATGATCTGTTGAAGCTGAACTTTGTAACAACGACAAGCGAAGAGGAGGCCTCCGATGCCCATCATTGATATTCACATTCATCTATCGGATATCGACAGTTTTCACCGCACCGCGATTGACCTGTCCAAAGTAGACTACAGCGCGGCGGGTCTCAAGGCAGAATTTGACCGAAATGACGTCATTCTTGGCATCGGCATGGGGGTGAGCGAGCAGACGAAGGGAGCCTTCCCGGATTCCAGTTCCCCTAACCCGATGGGGCTGGATCTGGAAGAAAAGGTTCCATCGTTTCTCATGGAATGTGTAGGCATTAACCCTAACCGACTGGATGGCAAACAAGCTCAAGACGAGCTGGATCGGATCGAAGCCAGACTGCAATCGCCCGAAGTTGCGGGAATCAAGCTGTATGCCGGATACTATCATCACTTTGTGTATGACAAAATCTATACCCCGGTCTATGAGCTGGCGGCAAAATACAATCTGCCTGTAGTCATCCATACGGGAGATACCTACTCGATGAACGGACTGCTCAAATATTCGCATCCGCTCACGGTGGACGAGCTTGCCTTGCAACAGCGCGGGGTAAACTTCATGATCTGCCATCTCGGTGATCCCTGGGTGATGGATGCAGCCGAGGTGGTGGCGAAGAATCCTAACGTATACGCGGATTTATCGGGACTTGTGGTCGGGGATCGTCCACACTTCGAACGGTTTATGAACGAACCGCTGTTCATGGATCATTTCCGCCGGGCTTTGGTCTACTCGGATCATTATGAGAAAATGCTGTTTGGCACCGACTGGCCGCTAGCGTCCATTGACTTGTATGCCGAATTTGTTCGCAGACTTGTGCCAGAACAGCATCATGAGAAGGTGTTTTACGAAAATGCGTTTAGCCTGTTTCCACGTATTGGTCAGCGTATTACGAAGCTATAGCAATCCCCAAACAAGCTCTTGCCATTCTGCTGGCTGGAGCTTGTTTTTCTTTTCGATAAGAGAGATCGCTGTTCATTGAATTCGCCACCATTCATTCCAATTTGTAATAAATTTAGATCATTACAATTTTTTTTGTGCAAATGCTCCATACACTGTCAGATTATTTGCTGAATGCCGATATTAAAATATCAAATATTATATGGGCCAATACAAAAAGAGGATGGATGGTGGAGGTATTTATGTTTTTTGCAAAAACAGGACAGCGCCTGAGGAATATGTCTTTTCGGATCAAATTACCATTAATGATCAGTCTTCTCGTGTGTATCGTACTGACCGTAACGGCTGTGCTGTGTTATAAGATAGCTGAAGGTATTACACAGGATAAAAGTAAAGATGAAATTCATGCCAATTCGGATCGGATTGGGGCAGGATTGTTTACCTCTCTGCAGTTGTCTAAGCAAGCGGCATTTCTCATGACCAAACATAAAGCCTTTGAACAATTGCTTTCCATACGGAGTGCAAATGAAGGACAGGAAGCAAATGTCTTTTTTGAGGAAAACCAAACTCTAATCAATGAATCTAATGATATCTTAGCCCAAAGCTTGGAAGGCATTGAGGGCGCCGTTGTGCTTATGCTGATTGATAAGAATGGCACGGTAGTTGCAGCGAACGACCCGAAGACCGTAGGCGGAGATCGCGCGGATCGGGGCTATTTTAAGGAAGCGATACAAGGGCGTCAGGTCATCAGTGAAGGTATTATTTCCAAAACGTTGGGTACACTGGGCACCGTTTTTGCCTCTCCGATGTATGATGAGAATCAGCAAGTAAACGGAGTGCTTATTGCCACGATATCTACGTCATTTTTTGTGAACCAATTGCAGATCGTCAAGATTAACGATGAAGGTAAAGTTATTGTTCTGGATCGGGTGGGTAAGGTGATGTATCACTCGGCAGATGCAGATATGGCAGGGAAACCGCTAGAAAGTGGGGAATACAAGTCTCTTGTAGATTTGCCTCCAAGTAATGAATTACAACAGGGCGAGGTAAGCACGGACGAGAAAGTGGTGTTTTATTCCAAAATTCCTCAATCGGATTGGACGATTATTGTTGAGGATTCTTATATAGATGTCAATCAACCATTAACAAGCATGGCGAACAAAATGTACATTGTGCTATTCAGTTCCATTGCCTTTTCAATCGTTGTAGGGATTCTTCTCTCACGCGTGATGACCAGACCAGTCACGTCCATTACCACGTTGTTTAAACAGCTTGCCGGTGGAGATTTGACCGTACAGGCGAAGGAGAAATATAGTGGGGAGTTCAGCGAACTGGCGGACAGCTTTAACACGATGGCTGAAGGAAACAGACAACTGATCGAAAGCATGAATGCTTCTATTGGTGTCTTGAATAAAAGTACTGCGGAACTGGATCAGTCTGCACAGCAGACATCTACATCGATTACCGATACGACAGCCACTGCACTTGAAATATCCCGGGCGATGGAGTCGCAGGCTAACGATACTGAGGCGATCGTTGATCAATTTATGAACGTGGGTAGCAAAATTGTAAATGTAAACGGGATGTCTCAGTCTGTCATGGCTAAAGCCGATGAAATTACCGATGCATTCCGAGATAATCATGAAGTGATCGATGCCCTTATCGCCGTTAATGATCGGAATGAAGCAGAGGTGCATAACATCTCCAAGATAACCGTTCAACTTGCAGAGAGTTCATCCGGTATTCAACAGATTACAAGTACCATTGCCGAAATTGCGAATCAGACCAAACTGCTTGCGCTGAATGCGTCTATTGAAGCGGCACGGGCAGGAGAACAGGGCCGTGGGTTTGCCGTGGTGGCTTCCGAAATACGCAAGCTGGCAGAACAGACAACGGCACAATCCGAAGATATTCATCGCATCGTCATGCAGACGATTGAACATGTTGAGCAGAATAACCAGAGTGTACAGGCCATTGAGGCCATTGCTGAGCAGCATAAGAGCAGCGTGATGCAAACCAAGGAAACCTTTAATTTTGCAACGCGAAATATGCAAAATATGATGAATCAGGTGCAGGCGATTGCCTCCGAGATCGAATCCATCGAACGGGATAAAGACGAAGTCCTTGGCGCTGCACAGAACTTGTCTGCTTCGGGTGAGGAAGTGTCCGCATCCATTGAAGAAGTCACCGCCACCATGGAGGAGCAGTCCGGAATGACCGAGCATTTGGCGGAGCTGGTGCAGACCATTGATGCTTTGACAAAACAGCTGGCTGAGGAATCGGCACGATTTAAAACGAGCTAACAAGGATTGAATGAAGTATACCCAACTTTAAAACTTCAATGATCTCATAAAAATCTAAATCTTAGAATCTTAAAAAGCATAAAACCTCCTATCCAAAATAGGGGACGAATCCTTGTTTATGAGACAGGGATCAGTCCCCATAGTGGATTGGGAGGTTTTTATGTTTGGATGCTCACACGATAAGAATATTCATTAAATGAAGGGAGATATTCTTATTTCTTGCCTGGCTCCGATACCAGCGTGAAGTTATTGATGAACCCTTCTTTTTGCAGGAAAACAGTCTCAATCTCGTCCGTTTTCATATCATAATAGTAAATGCCTCGCTCAGTATTTCCATTTCCTTTTTCCCCAAGAAAATAAAATCCGTTACCGTTTTTGTCCAAAAATAATTCACTACCGGCCTTGATCGGCAGATGAAGTTCCTTTCGTTGTCCTGTCTTCAGATCCACTAGACTRTATCCGATGGGCATTTTATTAATGTATTTGGCAGTTGCTATGAGAAGCTGGTTTCCTCTGGCGGATAAAGTGAGAATCTGTTCATCTTTGAGTTTGATGATTGTACGAGTTTGCATGGACACGGGATCAATTTCGATAACAGTATGACTTGGTGGGACCATCGGTTTTTGGGTCTGATTTGATTTTTCCATCTGCTCGTATTGTTCTTCTTCAGAGTATTGTATGGTGTATGCTTTTTCTGTTTCTGGATCATATGCGATGTCCCATGTGGTTGTATCTGAATCTTGCTCATTCAATATCGAGATTTTATGTGTGGCTTTATCCAGAAACATGACTTTGACAGGGCGTTCTCCTTTTTGCACAGCAGCCATCATTAAGGTATTTCCAGTAACATTCGGGATGATCGCATTAATTGCAAATAAATTAGAGCTTAATTGCTGCACCTGCTGTGTTTTCATATTATAAGCGAATAACTCGTCCCCTTTATTTTGGCCATCTCCTGAATAATAGATGGTATCCTCGGCCAAAGAAACCACGGTCAAGGGATATTGAGAGTTATATGGCAAGTCAGACATTTTGTTGAGAGCTTTGGACTGTAATTCGTATGTATACACATTCATTTTCATTCCATCAGTAGAATCTGCCCCATTGACGTATTCGGTGTTAGTAATAGAAAGGTATTCGCGAGTCTGTGTTTCCCCAGGCTTAATTGTTGGTGGAGGGACTTTAATGCTGCTTTCACCGCTACTGCATCCTGAAATAAACATGACTGAGCTTATGAGTACGAAAATAGCTTGGTACAGGATATGACGTTTTCTCATCGTTAGTCCTCTTTTCTTTGATCGTACAGATGTTTAGGAAGCTTGTAAAATAAACGTTGCAAGTCGGAGAAGGGTTTGGTTATCAATCAACAAAACATGATTTCTAGATGTTTTGAGTGAAATGTGATATCTTCAATTTATTCCAAATTATTCTTCTCGGATTAAAAGGATATTAAATAGATCTTTGGGGGTAAACGATGTTTTTATCTGAGCGATTACCATTAGCAGCAAGCCTGTATCCAGAGGCAGCAGCATTATTACACCAAGGCCGCACGGTGAGTTATAGCGAGCTTAATGAACTTGTCGAGAAGATGAGCAATGCATTTTATGCAGAAGGGCTCCGTGCTGGCGATCGTTTTGCTTTATTAGGTGACCCGAATCCCAAACTTGTGGTCGCATTATATGCGGCAGTTGCTATTGGAGCTATACCACTCGTGCCTTCTCCATTGTTAACCGTTTCTGAACTGACCGCCATACTGCAAAATGCAGAGCCGCACATGATTATTCATGATGAACATCATCTCGAAAAAGTTAAAGCCTTAATCGATCTTCTGGCGTATGGCCCAAAATGGTTCTCAACACATGAGGAAAAGACTATAACCAGATCGCTACCAAAACTTTTGGAGAGGGAAT
The DNA here is from genome assembly GCF_052114825.1 of Paenibacillus sp. 2TAF8. NCBI lineage: Bacteria > Bacillati > Bacillota > Bacilli > Caryophanales > Paenibacillaceae > Paenibacillus > Paenibacillus sp. 2TAF8. Next base: position 121,152 of record NZ_JBFRFN010000003.1, on the reverse strand, counting down.
TCGCAACTCGTCCCACAGAATTTATTAATCAAAGTGTCGAAGATACAGCAGTATTGATTTATACGGGAGGCACGACAGGACGGCCTAAAGGGGTGATGCATTCGCACCGGGGAATGGCTGCCTGGAACCAACTTACACCCTCCGCAGGCTTTGGTCATGATATCGGACGCAGGGTACTTGTGCTCAATCTGTCACATCTGGTTGGCCAGTTTCAATTGTGGGCAACGATGGCAGCCGGGGGATGTCTGGTGTTCCTGGACGAATATCCCGGGTCGGTACACCGGATTATTGAAGCGGTTGAACGAAACAGGATTACACACCTCAGTACGGTAGGACAGCTGCTTCGTGACCTTACTTATGAGGCGTCTGTTACAGGTAAATCTCTGAGAAGTTTAAAAGTGATAGGGTGCGGAGGGTCGATCATATCCCCTGATACGCTTCGGAATGCAGTGTCCCAATTCCCCGAAGCAATTATTGTGAACAACTACTCACAAGCAGAATGCGGGATGTCGATAAGCCGCCTTTTTCCTTCAAGTCATCTGGGAAATACTCACCGGCTCCGCTCCGTAGGCCGTCCCCTCGACTTAGCTTCTCAGGGGGAACAAGCTTTTGAGGTTCGAATTATACATACAGATGGTAGAGATGCAGAGACTGGCGAATCGGGTGAGATTGTTGTTCGAGGTCCACAAACGATGAAGGGGTATTGGCGTCAGATTGAAGTCTCAATCGAGACGATGACTGAAGGCTGGATACGAACCGGTGATGTGGGATGTCTGGATGAAGAAGGTTATTTGTATGTAATGGATAGGCTGAAGGATATGGTTATTGTGAACGGCTCCAATGTGTTCTGCGCTGAAGTGGAACAGGTCATTATGAGCCATGAGGCAGTCATTGATGCAGCAGTAATCGGAGAACGGCTTCGAGATGAAGGAGAAAGAGTGGTTGCGTTTGTCGTTTTACAGGAAGGTCGAAGTTTGGATTTGGCTCAATTAAGAGCGTTTTGCAAGTTACATCTTGCCCGTTACAAATGTCCAGCACAGTTGCATATTATCAAAAACTTGCCCCGGACCTCGGTAGATAAGGTGGATAAAAAGCAGCTGCACCATTATCTTGCTGTTCAATAATCTGTACGTATCGATAAAAAATCATCCCAAAGAAACTACGGTATATTTTATATGGATATTGAAACAATTCTCAATTTGTTACGTCTGTATAGGAAGGTTATGTAAAAAAGAGGTGGAGGGTGGGAATCTTGTGAGGAAAAGAAGTAAATTATTCATCTCCTTTATGTTATGTCTCTTACTTATTCCCCCAGTTGCTTCGGCAAAAGCAGCACAATTGAAGGGCCCTGTGCTCCAAAACTTCAAAACAGAGAAAAACAATTCAACCAGAGATACATTTAAAAAACATAAAGTAAATGATGCTAGTACTAAGAAATGTATTGTTATTCTGGAGCCACTCCAAACACTCATTGATGAATACAAACGTAACAAAGAAAAAGAGTCAATTGAAGTGAGCATTATGCTTAAATATGACTTGAATATCTCTAAGCATGACTTTATAAAAACAAAATTCTCTGAGTACAAGGATTCAATCACAGATCAGACAGGATTTGGAGGCTACAGTTTTTTTGCCAGAATGACGATTCAAGAAATCGAGGAAGTGAGTACATGGGAGGAAATCTCAACTATTTCGGTTCCTTCGGATAAGGTATCTATTTATTGATTAGTTAGTTAATTGAAAAAACCTTAATTTCGCATGTTTTATACAAACCAAGCGAATTAAGGTTTTTTTATTTATCCTCAAATAAGTGCGATCGTGACATGTACCCATTTCTTCTGTGAAAGATAATAAATCGGTTGTTATGGATCGGCTTTTACAATTGGCAAAATTCTTTTTCTATCTCACAGGCCATTCCGTAGATTCAGACATTACATTAGCTACATCCCGGAGATCATGGACCTTTACGTTGCTTCCGTAAATTATCGAATCACTGCTCAGACGGAAGGAAGGGAAGTTATTTTCGGATTGCAGTCGTAAACAGGATTCAAAGTAAATTTGTTGCTGTTTATTAATCACAAACGGAAGCGAACCCGCCTCAATAGGCACATCATCGCTATCCCGCTCATTTAAGATTAGCAATACCGTAATACCATCACAGCCGCAACCATCGGTATCATAAAATAACTTGAAAAAGCCCGGCTGGTCGCCCAGTTGTTCAACCAGTCTTGCTTCTGCCTGCGGACTCACTTGAATGATCATGGCGTCGTCACACTCCTTTATTTCCCAATGAATTCGCTTACAATTTAATATATGGACCACAATTGCCGATTAGAAGGTAAAATAATATATAAGGAAAGGAGAGATGCGATTTGAAAATACGGCTACTTAATGATGAACCTATTGAACAATTTGCGTATTTGAATGTGATTCCCGGTGGCGAGGTCATTCAAGCTCAACTTCCGATCTATCATGGGACATTAGATGGCTTGCCAGAAGGCATCGATGCACTGATTGTCGCTTCAGATTTGCAGGGAATTGTACCTGTAATGGAGAAGGAGTCCGGTGCCGCCTCTGACACGGAGTCTGTGGACAAGCTTTTGGGTGAGATGTTGCCTGCCTATGTACGTCTACTGATGGAGGTGGAGTGGCCTGAGCTCGATCCGCAGAAGACGGGTGTGCTGTTATGTGGAGATATGTATGCCCTGCGCGGGAAAAGGGGAGCGACTGGCAATCCGGTTCCCGTTTGGCTTGCCTTCAGGGCAGCCTTCGGCTGGGTTGCCGGCGTTCACGGCAACCACGATCTCACCGATGATGCGGACGCTCATCGGTTGCATCGCAGCGAGGGCATCCATTGCATCGATGGCCCAGCTGCGATCATCGGCGCTGGCCGCCCACCGGGTGGCCTTGCGCCAAGTGCCGCCAAGGCGCGTCAGCTGCGCATCGCGGGCCTTGGCGGCATCATCGGCAGGCCGGACAAGCCGAACCGGCTGCCGGCAGAGCCGTACTTGCAATCTGTGCGCAAGCTGCTGAAGCAGCAGCCGGATTGCTTGCTTTTGCACCAAAGCCCGGGCATCGCCGAGCTTGGGCTTAGGGGTGAACCGCTCATCCGGCAGGCCTTGGAGGCCGGTCCGGAGACGCTGGTGTTCAGCGGGCATACCCATTGGGATACGCCGCTGGTTCAACTGAGCAACGGCACGCAAACGGTAAATGCCGACAGCAGGCTGTTGATTTTTACGCGCTAGGCCGCTTGTGGAATGAAATGCATTTCATTCGTGATATCTTATCTGGTATGATAAGCAGGTAAATAGAGAAAAAAGGAAGGTTTCCCCCCTATGACATCGATCACCATATATGATATTGCGAAAGAAGCAAACGTATCTGTATCGACCGTCTCTCGGGTGCTGAATGATACGGCTCCGGTTCGTGCCAGCACGCGGGAGAAGATAATGTCGATTATCGAGAAACATCAGTTTCAACCGAACGCACAGGCACGTAGCCTGATTAAGAAAGAGACGGGCACCATCGCCATCATCTTGCCGGATATCACGAACCCCTTTTTCCCCGAGGTGTTCTGGGGGGCAGAGAATGAAGCCCGCGGACTTGGTTACACGTTCTTTTTGTGCAACACAGCAGGAGACTATAATCGTGAGTCTGAATATCTCTCTATTTTGCGGGAGAAACGGGTGGATGGGATTATCTTTCTCGGCGGACGTATCAACTTACAGGTCTGTCCAGATAATATGGCACAGGAATTGATGGATATGAGCAGACATATGCCTATTGTGCTAGTCAACGGTAACATTGCCAAGAGTGGACTTCACCGGGTATACACAGATGAGGGAGCTGGAGCAGCTATGGCTGCAGAGCATCTGCTTGAGCATGGGCATCGGGAGATTGCTTTTGTCGGGGGAATGAAGGAGTTATCTACCACGATGGTAAAGGTTAAAGCGGTACAGAAGAAACTACGCGAACATGGGCTTGAAATACCGAAAGAACGCCAGTTGTTAGGTGGTTTCTCCATCGATGATGGCAAGCGGGAGATGGCCAAACTTCTGGAGCAGGACAATCCGCCAACGGCAGTGATCTGTGTCAACGACAATAATGCAATCGGTGCAATTAAATCAACCATTGAGTATGGTTTGTCGATCCCGAAAGATATTTCGATCATCGGTTTTGATGACACACCTCTTGCGAGTGCCGTAATCCCTGAGTTGACAACGATATCCCAGAATACATATCAACTGGGCAAACAAGCCGTGGATGTGCTGCATGAGCTGATTAACCAAGGGAAACCGAAGAAACAAACTGTATTGGAACCTAGGCTGATTATCCGCCAGAGTACAGGACCTGCCGCCCGGTAGTAGGTCTGTATCTCAGGAAAAGAAAGCGTTGACATTTCCTTGAAGTGTGAAATATAATGAGGGCGTAAATGGGACCCTTTTCCTCATGTGGAACGGGTTTTAGTTTTTCTCTTAATGAAACCGATTTCATGAAATGGGTTTCAAAAATTTAACGCATTAACGGCGTATTCAAATTACCAACATCATATTAGATTATCAAATGCATCATGAAGGAAGGAAACTACGATGGCGGATCGTGAGCGGTATTCCAGAGGCAGACGAGTTTTTTTATTTGCAGGTACAGCCTTGCTTGCCTTGGTAGCCGTAGGAGGAATTGCTATCAATCATTATATGAATCCATCCCCCAAGGTACTTGTATTTCAGGAAGATCCGGTGCATCTGAAGCTGGAACAGTCATACGATCATTTTGAAGGCTGGGGTACGTCACTGGCTTGGTGGGCAAATGATCTAGGGGGCTGGGAAGACCAAAGCAAGGTTGATGAGGTTATGGATCTGATATTTGATCCAGCCAAAGGCTTGGGGCTTAACATCGTTCGTTACAATATTGGTGGTGAGGAAAACCCGGAGATGAATGCGCTTCGTCCAGGCGGCGATGTCCCAGGCTTTCAGCCTGAGCCGGGAAAATGGGACTGGGAGGCGGATGCAGGTCAGCGTTCCGTGCTGCAAGGTGCGATTAAGCGAGGAGTCAACATCACGGAGGCCTTCTCCAATTCACCTCCGTATTGGATGACGATTAGTGGTTCGGTCACTGGGGCTGAGGATGGCGGTAATAATCTGCGTGAAGATCAGTATGATGCGTTCGCCGACTATTTGACCGAAGTGGTGAAGCATTACCGAGATACGTGGGGCATTACATTTCGCTCCCTTAATCCACTGAATGAACCTTCTGCCAACTGGTGGAAGAAGGGCAATCAGCAGGAGGGAAGTCATTTCAATACCGAGAAACAGGCTGAGATTATTAAGAAAACGGCTGCCTCGCTCAAAAGGAAAGGGCTGGACGGCACGGTAATCAGTGCCGCAGACGATAACAGCATCGATGAGACCGTATTTAATTTCAGCTTGTACGACCAAGACACGATTGATGCAGTGAAGCAGATGAATACCCACTCGTATAACGGCAGCAAAATGGAAGAACTGCGTACTCTCGCTGACAAGCTAGGCAAAAGGCTATGGATGTCCGAGTACGGAACGGGTGGCAGTGAGCCACATAACCATGAGGATATGACCTCAGTACAGGAGCTGGCAGACCGGATCATGTTTGATCTGAAAGTCATGCAGCCATCCGCTTGGGTATACTGGCAGGCCGTTGAGGATGAAGGAGCGAAAAACAACTGGGGCTTCATCCATGCGAATTTTAACGGTGATGAGCAATATGAGATGACCAAGCAATACTACGCTATGGCTCAGTTCACCAAGTACATTCGTCCAGGCGCGGTTATCATTCCGACGGATGAAGGCAGAACACTTGCAGCTTATGATGCCAAGGCACAAAAACTTGTGCTGGTGATTCGAAATGAGCTGTCTGCAGAAAACAAAGCATTTGACCTGACCGGTTGGGATGTAGCAAAAACGACCTCTGCCCAGGTGTACCAGACATCACCGGATCGCAATATGGAGAAGCTGGAGGATATCCCGGTATATGCCAATGGCATTGAAGTGCCTACAGCAGATAACTCCATTACCACCGTGGTGCTTGAAGGTGTTATGCCATCTGCAGAGTAATAGCACAGAATAACAGCGATCTGCAAGTTATTCTGGCATCGGAGTGATTCGTGTAAATTCGCAGTTCAATAGAGAGCGTCCTTTATTCATAAAAAAGAAAAGGAGGGGATTGTGTTGACAGAACCAACATCCCTTTTGTTTCAGGAACAAGAGAATAACAAGCTTGGCAGCAAGAGTAATGCTCAAACGGAGCTGACGTATGATGCGCGCAGCTTTTATCTAAACGGTGAACGTATCTTCCTGAATAGTGCGACCATTCATTATTTCCGCATGCCGAAGGAGGAATGGCGTGATGTCTTAATGAAGGCTAAGCTGGCAGGCATGAATTGCATCGATACCTATTTTGCCTGGAACGTACACGAACCGGAGGAGGGACAATGGTCCTTCGAAGGGGATAACGACTGCGGTGCCTTTCTTGATCTGTGTGCAGAGCTGGGCATGTGGGTTATTGCACGTCCAGGTCCGTTTATCTGCGCGGAGTGGGATTTCGGTGGTTTTCCGTACTGGTTGGGTACGAAGGAGAATATAAAATTCCGTGAAAATAACGAAACGTATCTTCATTATGTACAGCTTTACTTTGATCAGATCATCCCGATTATTCGCAAGCGTCAGTTGTCTGTCGGAGGTACGGTGATCCTCGTCCAGGTCGAAAATGAATATGGGTATCTGATGGATGATGAGGCGGCAAGCGCACATATGACAACGCTGAGGGACGGGATACTGAAACGAGGGATAGACGTACCGCTTATTACTTGTGTTGGTGGAGCCGAAGATACTATTGAGGGGGCGAACTTCTGGTCTGGTGCAGATGGACATTATGCCAACTTGCGAACGAAACAGCCAGATACACCAAAGATTGTTACTGAATTCTGGACTGGCTGGTTTGAAAACTGGGGAGGGCCTTCGGCAATCCAGAAGACCGCATCGCTACTGGACAGAAGAATCATGGAAATTCTGCAAGCCGGGTATACCGGGATCAGTTATTACATGTTCTATGGGGGAACTAATTTCGGTGGATATGGGGGCAGAACGCTGGGTGACAGCGATATTTTCATGATCACATCGTATGATTACGATGCTCCGCTGAATGAATATGGACGTGTGACGCCGAAATATGCAGTGACGAAAAATCTGTCTTATTTTGTGCGTGCATTCGGGTCACTGCTGATGGAATCCGAAGAAATTGCGTCCGAGCAGATCCAGGTAAGGCATCCGGGCGGTATATCCGTGCGCGGAAGGCAGGCAGATCAAGAGAAAATTTGGTTTGTAGAGAGCCACAAGGATGAACGTGAGACAGTGAACATTACACTTGAGGAAGGCCGTACTTTGCCGGTATCGATACATCCGGGACAGATAGTTCCTTTACTGGATCGCGTGCAAATTGCTGAACAGGTGTATTTGACTGCAGGGGCTTTAATATCCGGTAATGAAATGATTAACGGAGAACTGACGTTGTTCATCACAGCTGACAGAGGACAACGCACTGTGATTGAATTGGAACTGGGAGCAAAGCAGGCATCGGGCGCAGGGGATTTGATCCTGAAAGACAGTACGGTGCAAGTGTTGGTTGAACAGGATTTGGCGAGAAACTCATATCGTTTTGACCTGTTTCACTTTCAGGAGCCGGGAACAATGCGTGTGGAGGCAAATGGTACTGCCATTCGTTTCATCATCCTGGATCGCGAGACTATGGATCGCACATGGCGAGTGGAATCGGCTGATCGCCAAAGCTTGCGTTATGCCATCGGCTTTGACGATGTAAATGTCATGACGTCCGGGCAAGTGCAGGGAATGCTCTCTGATTCGGAGCGTACAGTGATGTTGCTAGGTGATTGGCAAGATGGCGAACAGGCAAGGACAGGACGTGAGTTCTTTAATCAAGAAGTGGCGGCACAGCCTGAATCCGCATCGATTGCAGTTAAAGATCAGCCTGCTTGGGTGATTCCTCTTGCACCGCTGGCTCCGGTGTTGTCTAAATCTCTTGAATTCTCACGTGTTACATTAACGGCTAAGCAGCGCTCTGCGAGCGGGCATCCGATGGATTTTTCCGAGTATGGTCAGGACTTTGGCTATATGCTGTATGAATGTGATTTTGACAGTACAGTGGGTGGAGTGGTGAATCTCGTACTGCCCAAGCTACAAGATACTGCGAGAGTTATCGTGAACGGTGCCGAACAAGCACTTGTACGTCAGGTGGGTGCGGCAGCTGTTCCGATCCAGGTGATTCAGGGACGAAATAAACTGCAGATGCTTGTACAGCACATGGGTCGACTGAACTTTTCCCCGTATCTGGGTGAACGTAAAGGTGTGGCAGGAGCGGTCTACCTTGGTGGTCAAGTACAGGATATTCGCCGCGATTGGCAGATGGAGTCAGAGATAGAAACAGGAACTATTCATCTGGATGAAGTGAACTCCATTCAGGGAGGAACGGTGCTCCGCCGAAGTTTTACGATGGACGGCATGGATCGGGCGGTTCTTGTGGGGGCCTTGAGTAAAGGTTTGCGTATTAACGGTATTGAAATCCCGATGCCTGCTTATCAGGACTGGTTTGCGTTCCAGACACTGGATCTGTCCGGCTATGTGAAGCCTGAAGTCGTAAATACGTTGGAAATGCCGTATAGTCGGTCAGCACTGAATCGACTTGAGCTGATCACTTATCTTCATGAGGGTGAGCTTCAGGATTGGAGAATGGAAGGTACAGATGCATTGCTTCCTATGTCATGGGAGTCATATGATCTCTCAGATGATACACAAGGAGGGATTTCACCGGGAGCTTCATACGGTCAGCCGGTATGGTATCGCTGGCGATTTGCCAAGCCCGTCACAGATGAACACTTCAAAGTAAACTTGATGGTTCGCCTGACTGGTATGAGCAAGGGAACGATCCACGTGAACGGTCATCATCTGGGCCGATACTGGCAGATTGGACCGCAGGAGGACTATAAAATTCCGGTTGCGTGGCTGAAAGAAGAGAATGAATTACTCATTTTTGATGAGGAAGGCAGAACACCCGAACGGGTGCGATTGCTGCTGGATGAGAAGTCACGATATCCGTGGGTTATGGCGGGACAATAGAAATAGAAATAGAAATAGAAACTAAAAACAGTATGTGGAAATAGAAGTAAATTAGAAGTGAAATAGTTGTAATAATAGTAGTAAGAATAGCATTGAAAATTAGAAATCGATTAAGAGCCATGCATCTAAGATGTATGAAGCAGAGCAAGCTTGAAACAACATTAAACAGCGAATGCCTTAGGCCGCAAGGATTTCCCTCATTCTTATATAAACCTGGATCACAGCAGAACTTGGTATAGATAAATATTAATAGATATTATTATATCAAATGGGCTTTATATGAGAATGAGGGGATTTATGCGTGGTTTTTAAGAAAGAAAAGTATCAATGTTTGATCTCGATGCTCGTAAAGTAAGATAAACCTCATTTTTGTAAGCGTATACATAGCATGCATATGGTGTGTAAACTTGTAAAGGAGGTGATGTTTCATGTGAATGGGACGGGAGCAGATACCGTTAGGTGCTGCTTGACTAATGTAAGTATGTTTAAGCACGCTTCGTTTAGTCCTAAGGCAGCTCAATATGATCTTATGCAGGATAAGGAGTTGGGTTCATGTTGAAGAAAAGGAAAGGCGCAGATAAGAAGTGGGGCATACAGAAGATCGCACTTTTACTCACACTAGGATTGTTGACGATTCTCACTGTCGGATTCCCGAATACAGTCAAAGCAACAACAAGTGTCTATACGATGACGGCCTTTACCAACACGAGCGAGTCCAACATGTATATCTATGAATCATATAACGCGAAGCATTACGGTTTGCTGAAGGGTCCAGCGTATACGCCACCTGCATCTGATTTAATTCGCGATCCCAGCATCATGAAACACACCGATGGCTTGTATTATGTGGTTTACACCACGAACTGGTCAGGCAATACAATTGGCATCGCGTCCAGCACGGACAAGATGAACTGGACTTTTGTCCGCAATATCACGCTGACTACTACAGCCCCGATCGCCCATACCTGGGCACCGGAATGGTTCAAAGACACGAACGGCAGTGTGAACATCATCGTTTCGCTCTCTCCTGGAAATTACGAGAACTTTAAGCCACATGTCATTACCGCATCGGGCAGTAATCTGGCATCCACATCCTGGTCTGCACCTGCGGTGCTTACAGGCCTTGCTCCCAACTATATTGATACCTTTGTTGTGAAGACAGGTTCAACGTATCACGCTTTTACCAAGAACGAAACAACCAAATACATTGAATATGCCACCTCCAACTCCTTGAAAGGACCATATACCTTTAAAGGCACAGGGAATTGGGCCGGCTGGGGTTCATGGGTAGAAGGACCGGCACTGATCCAGCTGGATAACGGTTCCTGGCGAATTTATTTTGACGGTTATGCAGATCACAAATATTATTACAGCGACTCGGCAGACAACTTTCAGAGTTGGGGTGCCAAGCAGGAGATTACGGGTTTGTCCGGGATGGTTCGCCATATGACAGTATTGAAGGAATCAGGTCAGCCTGGTGATATCCGCAAGCTCGAATCATTTAACGTACCGGGCAGTTTTATTCGCCACTATAACTATCAAGCTCGTATTGATTCAAGGGTGAGTCCGGCAGAGGATGCTCAATTTCGAATCATTCCTGGTCTGGCAAATACGATGGGTATCTCAATTGAGGCGATGAATTATCCTGGATATTTCCTGCGCAATAATAATGGCAATATCATGCTGGTGAAAAATGACGGTAGTGCTGCATTCCGCAATGACGCGACATTCAAACGCGTAAACGGGCTGGCGAATGCAAGCTGGACTTCGTACTCCTTATTCAACAATCCAAGTCTGTATCTAAGGCATTACGACCAAGTGTTACGGCTGGCCCCTGTAGTCACGGCTCTCGATAAATCCGATGCCACTTTCAGGGAGGTTACTCAATAGCCTCATTGGCAAGAGTCAAGACTCAGCAGACGATTTTAATTGAGGTTGTACCCAAATATTTTCACCAAAGTGGCTTATCTAAAATAAATAAGGAGTGAAGCTTATGAAGTGGTTAAAACGAATGAGTGCAGTGCTACTGAGCGGAACGTTGCTGGCTGGCAGCTTGGGTTCAGGGACAGAAGTGTCGGCTGCGGGAGCTTATACAGCTGTGGCTGATCCGTCGAAACAGTATCAGACGGTTGAGGGATGGGGAACATCGCTGGCTTGGTGGGGCAAGGTAGTTGGTGAATATTCGAATCGTGATGAATATGTGGAGAAAATGTTTAATCCATCGACAGGGATTGGCATGAACATTCTGAGATACAACATTGGAGGCGGGGATGATCCATCGTCCAATGTTCTTGAATATCGTAAAGCAGTTCCTGGTTTTCAACCTTCTCCAGGCGTGTACGATTGGACTGCCGATGCAAACCAGCGTTACATGCTGCAAGCTGCCAAGGCACAAGGGGTCAACATCATTGAAGCTTTTGCTAACTCCGCACCTTATTGGATGACAATCAGTGGCAGTGTATCGGGTGCAGCGAATGGCGGGAATAATCTCAAGCCGGATTACTATGATGATTTTGCCGATTATTTGACGGAGGTTGTGAAGCATTTCCGGGATCATTGGGGCATTACATTTGATACGGTGACCCCACTGAATGAACCAATCTCGAATTGGTGGAAGCAAGGGAATGATCAGGAGGGGATGCACTTCGGCCGGGCTGAGCAGAATGCAATTCTAAGTCAGGTTCAGGCATCTCTGAATGCCAAAGGGCTAACGACCAAGCTGAGTGCACCGGAAGAAAACAATCTGGATGATACCAATACCTCTTATAAAAGCTATAGTAATGCCGTCCAATCAGCGATCAGCCAAATTAACACGCATACGTATAATGGCAATAATCGGGCAGCAATGCGTAATACCGCAGCGTCAGCAGGCAAACATTTATGGACATCGGAATATGGCGATGGGGATGCGAGTGGGCTTACGATGTCACGCATCATATTGAAGGATATGCGCAACATGGGGGCTACGGCTTGGGTGTACTGGCAGGCTGTAGATAGTGCGGAAGGCTGGGGATTTTTCAAAAATGTGCTCAACAATACAAAAACGACAAGTTATACGGTTAATCAGAAATACTATGTTATGGGGAATTACAGTAAATTTATTCGTCCAGGTTACAAAATCATCGGCATGAGTGATGCGAATACCCTTGCAGCGTATGATGCGGCATCCGGCAAAGTGGTACTCGTTACGACCAACTCGGAAAGCACCGATACTTCGGTAACCTATGATTTGAGCCGCTTCTCCAACGTAGGCTCCTCCGTGCAGGCATATCGAACTTCTGCGACGGAGAAATTACAACCATTAACGAACATAACAATGCAAAATAAAAAGTTCACAACAACGGCTAAAGCAAATTCGGTAACCACTTATGTGATCTCTGGTGCAGCCTACAGTGGCAACACAGGGTACGAAGCAGGGGCTATTTACAAGCTTGTTAACCGTAACAGCGGCCTTGTACTGGATGTGAATGGGGCTTCATCAGCCGGAGGAGCGACCATTATTCAATGGAGTGATAACGGAGCAGCCAATCAGCAATGGAAGCTGGAGTCTGCAGGCAACGGATATTACAACATTCGTAACGTTGGCAGCGGACTGTTGCTTGATGTCAATTCCGGTTCCACACAGGGCGGAGCAGCGCTGATTCAATGGCAAGCTAACGGAGGTTATAACCAGCAGTGGCTGCCAATTGATGTAGGCGGATATGTAGTTTTCGCGAATCGCAACAGCGGCCTAACCGTCGATATTAATCAAGGATCGATGAACGCAGGAGCGTCCACCATTCAGTGGGAAGATAACGGCGGAGCGAATCAACAATGGAGTTTAGTTAAGGTGAACTAGAATGTAATCTCTCCGGTAATAGCATGATGAACGAGGAACAGCTTGCTTATAGCAGGCTGTTTTTCATTTCCCATATTGTGCAGCCATGGCTTTTAACTTGGTGCGAATCAGGTCACGAACCTGAGGAGGATGTGTAACATGGGCATCTGTTCCCAGGCTAAGAAAGAAACTGACCACCCATGGAGTATAACTCGTGGCCATCTGAGCGTGGATTGCTCCTGAGCCATCTTCGTTAACCTTCATGTATTGCGATAACCACACATCAGCTTGACATCTTCGGACGCCTTCTGGTGACAGTAACACCTTAAGCTCCAGAGGAGTTTCCTCGTCATTTCTCATGATCCATCCTTGTATGTTCTCTCCGGTCAGGTCCACTTTTTGACTCTGATCCACCTCACATTGCAGTTCGCTAATTCGATCAACACGAAATACACGATAATCTACTGCGCGGAAACAGTAGGCCTGACAATACCATAAACCATTCATTGTATACAAACCAAGGGGTTGAATTAGTCGTTCCTGTGTTTCGTTCGCTTGATACTGGATTTGTATGATTCTCTGTTCCAAGGCTGCCTCTAGTATTTCCTTCAAGTAGGGAACATCTAGTTCGTGCGGTGGGACCCAGAATGTGAGTCTTTGTTGCATGCGTTCAATTTTATGTTTGAGGTCACTGGATAAATAATGGAAAAACTTGCGTAACGCACTTTGTACTTCATTGTTAAAAGGGAGAGATGTATAGTTCTGTAACGATTGAGCTGCAAAAAATAAAGCCATAGCTTCATACTCCGTAAAACTGATTGGTGGCAACACCTTTTCTCTTAAAACACGGTAACCACCGTTAGGACCAACCTCGGAATAAAGTGGCACGCCAAGTTCGCTTAATTCTGCTAAATCACGAATCATGGTTCGACGTGATACTCCACACTCATCTGCCAGTTCTTGTACGGTAAACGTTCTGCGTTCATTCACTAACATGATTAACTGAACAAGCCGTTGTGCTTTGTGCATATATACTCCCTAAATTTATTTTATAATCATGCCATTGCTTGTCACTATTATCTATTATGCTTAATTTCGAAGTCAAGACGCTTGCCTTTAATGCGTGATACAGACACTTTGGGAGGAATAATAATGAATGAAGTAACGGTTATTGGTTTAGGAGAGATGGGGGGAGCTATTGCTCAAACATTACTGGAAAAGGGATATCAGGTGACCGTATGGAATCGTACATCGACAAAGGCAGATTCCATCGTTGAAAAAGGAGCAGTACTCACGTCTACGGCAGCTGAAGCAATTTGTGCTAGTCAAATATCCATTATATGTGTGTCAGATTATAAGACCTCATATGAAGTGCTGGATGTAGAAGATGTACATGCGGCCTTGTCGGGGAGAGTGCTCATCCAACTTACTACAGGAAGCCCTGAACAGGCCCAAAAGCACGAAATCTGGGCAAATACCCATGGTGCTACATATATAGATGGAGCTATAGCCGCAGCCCCTGCCCAGATCGGAGGATCTCATGCAACCATCTTAACCTCTGGATCGATGGAGGCTTTTGATCAAGTAAAGGCGGTTCTCGGTGCACTAGCAGGCCATGTACCTTATTATGGAGAACAGGTTAGTGCGGCTGCTTCAATCGACCTGGCATTCCTGTCTTATCTGTTTGGTTCATATCTTGGATTCTTCCACGCATCACGAATTCTGGAGTCCGATGGTTTGCGTATTGACGATTTTGGTTCTATGATTGCCGGAGTCTCGCCTATGATTGGCTCCATTCTTCAATACGAAGGTGAGGTCATTCAACATTCCAAATACGAAAATCCACAAAGTTCTCTTCAGATGTCCATGGTAACGGTTGATCTGCTTATGGAACAGGCAAGTGAGAAGAATATGAATAACGAGTTTCCGCTGTTCTTGCAAAACATGTTTCATAAAGCTATAGAAGCTGGTTATGGCGAGCAAGATATAGCATCACTTGTGAAAACGATGCGTTAAAATGAATATATGGCATTTATCTTGAATGAACACAGATCATTTATTGGATCTAAATAATCTTAAATAAGATACCAACATCTCGTGGCCAATCCCGGCAAGTAGTTAGGGAATGGCCTTTTTTCACTTATTTTGATGGATGGTAATCATTTTATGATATGACTTGGTTACATGAAGTTTAACGTAGTAAAATATCAGAGGGACTATAACATACATAATTGAAAGATACTTCGCATAAAGGAGGGTACGTATGAAAATAGTATTTGAATTTGACACGTTTCCGCAAATAGAAACAGAGCGATTTATGCTCCGTGCAGCAACAGATCGTGACAGTGGAGATCTACTGGCACTGTACTCAGATGAGACCGTTGTCGAATATATGCCTCTCGATCCCTTTGAATCCGAACAGGATGCGCTTGACGAGATGGGCTGGTATAGGAAGATTTTCAAGGAACACACAGGTCTACGCTGGATGATTGAAGATAAGGAATCTCATCAAGTGATTGGAACATGTGGATATCTGGGTTACGAAGAGCAACATCATCGCGCAGAGATCGGTTATGATCTGCTTTCATCGTGCTGGGGCAAGGGTGTGATGACAGAGGCTGCTCGTGCTGTGCTGGAATTTGGATTCAACCAGATGCAATTAAACAAAATTGAAGCGAAGGTGGACCCGGAGAATGAAGCGTCCATTCGTTTACTTCACAAGCTCGGTTTCCAGCAAGAAGGTCTGCTGCGTCAGCATGAGTTTGAGAAGGGTAGGTACGTTGATCTTGCTGTTTTCTCGAAGTTACAGAGTGACAACTAGCCCATGTCTTCCTTCTCCTTCTCCAACTTCATCTCCATGTTCATTTTCGATCCCAGTCCTCATGCCCAACATGTGATGTCTTGTCCCGTGAATTAGGCTCATGTTATATTGGAGAGATGTGAGGAGATGAGAGTATGAAGCTGGTGTCCTGGAATGTGAATGGGCTTCGAGCCTGTGTGAATAAAGGATTTATGGATTATTATCAACAAAGCGATGCCGATATTTTCTGCCTTCAGGAGACGAAATTACAGGCTGGACAGATCGAGATGGATCTGGGGGAAGACGTCTATCAGTACTGGAATTATGCGATCAAAAAAGGATACTCCGGCACGGCTGTATTCAGCCGCATCAAGCCATTGTCTGTGTACTACGGTATGGAAGAGGATAGCGAGCCGGAAGGCCGAATGATTACGCTAGAGTACGATGCCTTTTATCTGATTAATGTCTATACACCTAATGCTAAACGTGATCTGACCCGTCTGCCTTACCGTCTGGAGTGGGAAGACCGCTTTCGGTCCTACGTCCTGCAACTGGAGCAGACAAAACCTGTAATCATCTGTGGGGATCTGAACGTGGCTCATCAAGAGATTGACTTGAAGAACCCGAAACCGAATATGGGCAACTCCGGATTTACGCATGAGGAGCGCGGCAAGATGACAGACCTGCTTGCATCAGGATATGTGGACAGTTTCCGTCATTTGCACCCAGATCAAACCGATGTGTACAGCTGGTGGTCGTATATGCCTAAGGTCAGAGAGCGGAACGTGGGCTGGCGGATCGATTATTTTCTTGTGTCCACTCTGCTTGCACCAAGTGTAGCCGAAGCCTATATCGACTGTCATGTCATGGGCAGTGATCATTGCCCGGTAGGCGTTAAGTTGAAACTGTGAGAACACACAAGTAAGCAAGCAAAATGTGACAACCGTTTGTATCCCGAAAAAGGGATGCAGGCGGTTTTTTACGTCATACTGTGCCTCAGAGGTAGGGGAGAGGGACTGGACTTTGGTTGGGGAAAGGACTGGACTCCGGATTGTTTCAATCCCGCCATTTCTTGGGTACGATTGAAGCATACATATATTATAAGTTGATGACTCATTGATACAGAGCGGAGAAAAAGCATGGGTCTATCCCGTGTGAAAAATATGAAATAGTTCAAGCAGTTCAAACGTAAACAACCTGTATATAGAAGGAGGAGGGTTGTATGAAAAAGTTCAAAGTCTTCACCCGATTCCTATCCATACTTGCAGTAAGTTGTCTGTTATCCTTGACGGTGTTATCGTTATCGGTCATCTGGATTAACATACCATAGGAGCTGTATCCGTTATGCAGCAGACACTGGAGCTCGACTAAACAAAGGAGGGATGTGCAATCAGCATACAGAAGCATACTTCTGATGTGAGAATGTGATTTGGAGAATGACAACATAAAACAACTAGAAGGAGTGATTTTTAATGGTGAAAAAGAAAAAATATCTGCTGGCCTGCGCTGCGCTGGCTATGATGGTGGCATTAAGCGCGTGCAACAGTGCTGCTGACGGGACCAAAGGTGAATCTGAGAAGGTAAATAGTGAGGCAACATCTGGAACAGCTGAGCCAGCTGTCACAGAAAACACAAGCGAAGCAGGTACAGGTACAGAAGCCGCATCCACGCCGGTAACTTCGGAACCATCCGCAAATAAAGGTGAAAGTAGTGCGGTGGACGGCATGCCGGAACACTTGCCTAAAGATTTCCCATTACCAGACGATGCCAAGATTACCACAGCGACTTCTGGAGAGGATGAAGGGAAGAAATCAGCAATGATGATCTTTACCACGGAACAGGACATGAAGACAGTATCGAAACTGTACAAAGATTATTTTGCAGACAAGAAACTGGCAGACTCCGGACAGTTGATTGATGAAAAAAATATTGTTATTCAAGGGACCGAACCGGACACCAAGCAGAATTGGTCTCTGATCGGAGGAGCACTGGCGAGTCAGGAAGGTGTCGTTGAACTCACGTTAACCTGGTCAGAATCTTAAGAAGTTACATCGTGGCTAGAGAAGCATTCGTTTTGGGGATGCAATTAAAACAGAATCTTTATACATGAAATTGTTTATTCACTCATACCTTGTGGCTGTACAGCGTTAAAGCTGTTCCTCTGCAAGGTATTTTTGATTTACATCTGGAAACCTGACAAGCTACATGTTATGTTATATCCTTAGATAGACTTATAGACAAAAGATTCAGACAGGGAGAGGATTAAACATGATTAAAGTTGGTATCGTAGGTTACGGCAACCTGGGTAAAGGTGTAGAAAAAGCAATTACCCAGAATGATGATCTGGAGCTGGTTGCTGTATTTACACGACGTAATCCAGAACAAATGGTAGCGGAAAGTACAGAAGTTCGCTTTGAGCATATCTCTGCGGCTGAGCAGTATATAGGCAAAATCGATGTCATGATTTTGTGTGGGGGCTCTGCAACCGATTTGCCGGAACAGACACCTGTGATCGCCAAGCTGTTTAATACTGTGGATAGCTTCGATACCCATGCCAAAATTCCTGAGTTCTTCGAAACGGTGAACGCGGCAGCTGAGCAAGGTGGACATGTAAGCGTGATCTCGACAGGCTGGGACCCGGGTTTGTTCTCCATGAATCGTTTGCTTGCACAATCTATTCTACCCGAAGGAAAAGAGTACACGTTCTGGGGCAAAGGGGTTAGTCAGGGTCACTCCGATGCGATTCGACGTGTATCAGGTGTTAAAGCCGGTGTGCAATATACGGTACCTGTAGAAGAAGTGATTAACCGTATTCGTTCAGGTGAAACTCCGGAATTGTCCACACGTGAGAAACATCTGCGTCAATGTTTTGTTGTGGCAGAAGAAGGCGCGAACCAGGAAGAGATTCGTGAAACGATTGTGAATATGCCGAACTATTTCTCAGATTACGATACGACAGTTACCTTCATCAGTGAAGAAGAACTGAAATCCGAGCATGCAGGTATGCCGCATGGCGGTTTCGTAATTCGCAGCGGAATTACAGGTAACGGGCAGAAACAAATTATCGAATTTGGTCTGAAGCTCGACAGCAACCCGGAGTTCACCGCGAGTGTACTCGTGGCGTATGCCCGTGCAGCACAGCGTTTGAGCAAGGAAGGGCACAAAGGGGCGAAGACGGTATTTGATATCCCGCTCGGCCATCTGTCTCCGAAATCGGCTGCGGATCTACGCCGTGACTTGCTGTAATCTTAGTCTGTAATATGCTTATAAAAATAGCTCGTCCTTCGGTGGAAGGACGAGCTATTTGCATTGTGCGCCTCTAACGCCAATGAGAAGGTTTGCTTAAATGGTCAGGCAGCAAGGTATCCTTGTTTCCCATAGCAGCGTTCAGCTGAGATTGTGTCAGAAAAATCCCGCCGCGTAGGTCGGCTCCGCCAAACTCCGTATCCCGCAGGTCTGCACCGATCCAGTCGGCGTTTCGTACATCGGCATTACGCAGATTCGCTGCAATCATGAGCGCGCCCCGGAAGCTCGCACCTCTCAGGTCTGCTCCTTGCAGATTAGCCCCCAGAAAATCCATGCCGCTGCGTTTTTTGCCTTTGGCCTTACCCTGAGCTTGTGTTTTCGCCGGAGCGCTGTTACGTACGATCTCACTAGCCTGAATTAGCAAGGTGTTCACGTTTGCGCGATGGCTCGTGATATCCAGTTGCAGCAGGGCTGCCGGTTCCAGATCACTCAGGCGCGACACATCGGGATAAGCTTTTTCAATTGAGGCATGGAGCGAAGCGGTATCGGGCCGCATCATGACCTCTCTCATGTAACTGATCAGCTCATGAATCTGACGCAACACAGGTAGACAGTCATACATTTCACGGGCCGTTTCGGAGTGCGTACGCCAGCTTCTGTCCGCATACGTCACCTGTGACAGCTTCTGACCTGCACCAAAACAGTCATAGACGGTGCAACCTTTGAAGCCTTTCTGCCGAAGCTGGGTGTGGATACCACATCGGTAATCCTCCCGCAGATTGGGGCAAGGGGTGCCGCTGGACTTGTCAAAAGCAAAATCCGAAGATTTTCCATAAGGCAAAGCCACACAACATAACCCGTAACACTGCTCGCAGTCTGCTTGAAGATGAGGATTGCAACTGTGGTTTAATGAATGGTTAGACAACATACACACTTCCTTATCATAATCAGAACCTGCTGATCTCAAATGTATCGATAAAATCATGTCATGTTTACTTTACCATTGTAAGTAATTCACATCAATCCAATTTAACGGATGGTGTTTATACGTTTTTGGTGGAAATGACCATGGGAAAGAGCACATATGTTAAAATATATAATTGAATTATACAAAATTAGCAGTACTGTCGGATAGTGAACGGAGGTAGCAGCAAGTGGATGAATTAAAGATACGTCAGGCTACCCTAGGAGATCGGGAGCAACTGGCAGATTTACGGGCTCTGGTGTTGTATGATGATTTGACACGTTTGGGTCGATATGACGAGATTCGGGTGAGGGAGCGTTTTCGAAATACATTCCAGCCAGAACATACACAAATTTTGGAATTGGAAGGCGTGTTAATTGGATGTGTGTCGTTAAAACCGGGAGACGGTGAGTTTTTGCTGGAGCACTTCTACATTGATCCGGATTATCAGGGCAGGAAACTAGGCACGAAGGTGCTTAATATGTTGTTTGAACAGGAAGCCGTACAGGGCAGACGTGTCACTTTAAACGTGTTGCAAGGAAGTCCGGCAATGCGTCTATACGAACGTTTCGGGTTTACTACAGATCACGAAGATGAAGTGGACGTATTCATGTCCAGAAACCCTCAAGGGATTGGAAAACTCGCGCATAGTTGAGTGTACAGCATAATACAAAGAAGCCTCTCCTTGGCATGGTAGTTTGAAATGACCATAGCACGAAGGAAAGGTTTCTTTTGTATGAACTATTTTAAGAAAACGTTAAAAAGGAATTACACGACACCTTGGGCAATCATGGAATCGGCTACTTTGAGGAAACCGGCAATGTTCGCTCCAGCAAGCAAGTTGCCTTCGCAACCGTATTCTTCAGCCGCTTCTACGCAGCTTTTATAAATGTTTTTCATAATGTCATGCAGTTTGGCATCAACTTCTTCAAATGTCCAGGACAACCGCATGCTGTTCTGTGACATTTCAAGAGCGGACACGGCTACACCACCGGCGTTCGCTGCTTTCGCAGGGCCAAACAGTACGTTAGCGCCAAGGAATACATCAATGGCAGCCAGCGTGGAAGGCATGTTTGCACCTTCACCAATGGCCTTAACGCCACCTTGAACCAAAAGGGTTGCAGCTTGCTCGTCGATCTCGTTCTGTGTTGCACACGGAAGGGCAATATCACAAGGGATAGACCAGATACCTTCAAAACCTTCGGTATACGTCGCATGCGGGTGTTCTTTGACGTACTCGCTGATCCGCAGACGCTCAACCTCTTTCAGACGTTTTACCGTATCCAGATTAATGCCTTGCGGATCATGTATGTAACCGCCAGAGTCACTACATGCCACAACGCGAGCACCAAGCTCCTGGGCTTTCTCGATGGCATAGATGGATACATTGCCGGAACCGGAGACAACAACGGTGCTGTCCTTAAAGCTAAGCCCTTTTGAGGCAAGCATTTCATTAACAAAGTATACACAGCCATAACCCGTTGCTTCTTTGCGTGCGAGACTTCCACCGTACAACAGACCTTTGCCTGTCAGTACACCAGCTTCATGACCGCCACGAATGCGTTTGTACTGACCAAACATGTAACCAATTTCCCGAGCGCCTACACCAATGTCACCCGCAGGAACGTCTGCGTCCGGACCGATATATTTGTACAGTTCTGTCATGAAACTTTGCGTGAAACGCATCACTTCCTGATCCGATTTTCCTTTAGGATCAAAGTCAGAACCGCCCTTGCCGCCACCGATTGGCAGGCCAGTCAGTGCATTTTTGAAAATTTGTTCAAAGCCCAGAAACTTGATAATGCCCGAGTATACGGATGGGTGGAAACGAAGTCCGCCTTTGTAGGGGCCAATCGCGCTGTTGAATTGTACACGGAAACCGCGATTTACCTGAACTTTACCCTGATCATCGACCCAAGGCACACGGAACGTGATGACCCGTTCCGGCTCAACAAGCTGTTCTAGCAGACTGTGGTTTCTGTATTTAGGATGTGCTTCGATGACGGGGATCAGTGAATCCAGGATTTCCTTAACAGCCTGATGAAATTCATTCTCGTTCGGGTTTCTCGCGATAACCGACTCATAGACGGAATGAACATATGCTGCGGCAGTAGTAGCTTGAGATGACGTTGAACTTTCTTTAGTAATCGTGGACACTTTTTCAATGCACTCCTTTATCGTGTTAAAGTCTCTAGATACCTATTTGTATAAATTGCATAAAAGTTTGTAGTTAAATATACAGGAAAGGAAATAAAAATACGAGACAAAAATCCATAAAATGTTTTTTGTGAGGTAATTAAAATGTTCTATAGATATATCATTAAAYGTAAAGAATATCGTGAAAAGTTGGATAATATACCCAAAGTATAGAATTAAACTCCAAGTTAGCAGAATAGATTGGATTAATAATTTCATTTTGGTAAGATGGTAAGGAGGGCTCGTCATTCGGGCCCTTTTATTATAAGAAGGAGGACAACAGGATGATGATGGTTAACAACAAGCGAATCTGCGTGGAGAACAAGGCGTGTATAGGAGGTGAGATCTACTATGAACCGTAGGACTCCACTTGACAATTGCAGAGAAATGCTGGTGAGTCAGCTGTTGATCTTGGGCGAAGAGAAAAGGACTTTTCTTGACGCTTATTTTGACGTGCGTAATCCCGAGCGTATACAGCTTGATAAACAATTAATGGCCTATACAGAACGAGTCGAGCAATTGCTCGCTGGACCGGATGAGTCTCTGAGTTCCGTAGTGTTGATTGGCAGTCAGATTGAACTGGAATATGTTGATTTTCATACTTCGGATAAGTTAACGATTGTTATGCCAGAAGAAGCAGACCCGGACGAAGGACAGATTTCATTCCTTTCTCCTGTGGGACGTCAACTTCTACTGGGGAATAAAGGCGAAGAGAGAGCCATCTCTACTCCTTCGGGTTCCATGAAGATTCGTATAGCGGACATTCAATGGGCTTTTGAACAGAGCTCAGAGCTGGTGCAGGAGCTTGAGCAGGCTGATGATGAGGCGAAACAAAATCCGCTGCAAGGCTTGACTCAGGGAGGTGCGAATCATGCACTTTAAAGAAACGGATCTGCCAGGCATTGGACGTAAATACTGGCTGCATACTCGCAGCGGGGAGCATCTTGTCATCGTGGTTCATAATGATGAACGGCGTGATTTGTTCCATATGGAATCTGGAGATCAAGCGGAAGATCTCGGAGATATGGTCTCTCTCGTGACCCTTGACGATGATGAGGCAAGAGCTGTAGCTGCTATAGTCGGTGGCATGACGTATAAACCTCAGTTCCAGAACGAACGGGAAGTTATGCTGGAAGGGCTCCTGATTGAGTGGCTACGTATCGAACCCCATGCCGCTTGTATAGGGAAGACGATTGGAGAGATGAACATCCGTCAGGTTACCGGTGTGGCGATCTTGGCGGCGGTTGACAAAGAGAAACAGAAACAATTCAACCCTGGGCCAGAGTATGTGTTCACCAGTGGGGCGACAATTGTTGTTGCCGGTGAACGTGAGCAGCTCAAGCAGCTCAAACAATGGTTGACCGATGGGCGGATGTAGCGTATGGATATGCTCATATTTGAAGTGGGGGTTGCCATTGCGCTGATTACACTTACGGGATTAATATCTGCACGACTACGATTTTCGGTTATTCCATTTTACATTCTGGTCGGTATGGCCGTTGGACCGCATGCACCACAGTTTGGCATTGTGGATTTACGATTTATCGAAAGCTCGTCTTTTATTGAATTTATGGGCCGGCTGGGAATTTTATTTTTATTGTTTTATCTGGGATTGGAATTTTCGGTCTCACGGTTATTAAAATCAGGGAAAGCCATCTTAACCGGTGGCATATTCTATGTGGCTCTCAATTTTGTTTCAGGCTTGTTGCTTGGCTGGTTCATGAATCTGCCACTTCAGGAAACGATGGTCGTATGTGGGATCATGACCAGCTCATCAACAGCTATTGTAGCCAAAGTGCTTGTGGATTTAAAACGTACCGCGAATCCGGAGACGGAAATTATTATGGGCATGATTATGTTTGATGACTTGTTTATTGCCATTCATATTTCCATTCTGACTGGACTTGTGCTTAGCGGAGCAACTTCATTTGGAAGTGTGCTGCTGGTATCTCTCTCGGCTTTGCTGTTTATTGTACTGTTCCTGATTATCGGTAGGAAGAGTATTAAATATATAGATAAGGCATTGAACATTAAGTCCTCGGAGTTATTTTTGCTTACGATCATGACACTGCTCTTCCTCGTGGCGGGATTCTCGGAAACACTTCATGTCGCTGAGGCGATTGGCGCGTTAATGATTGGACTTGTGCTTGGGGAATCAAGGCATGTCAGCCGAATTGAGCAGCAGATTATGCCGTTCAAAGACTTTTTTGGTGCCCTGTTTTTCTTCAGCTTTGGCCTGACCATTGAGCCAGCTTCCCTCGGTGGGGCTGTAGGGATGACACTGATTGCCGTTGTGCTGACGATTCTGAGTAACTTCGGTGCAGGTATGATCGCAGGTAAAATGGCAGGAGTGTCGAACAAGGCCTCTTTAAATGTGGGCTTTACACTGGTATCTCGGGGTGAGTTCTCGATCATCATGGCGAACATCGGTAAGGCCGGAGGTCTGATGGCATCCATTCAATCCTTTGCTGTGTTATACGTGTTGATTCTGGCTGTACTGGGGCCTATTCTGACGAAAGAATCTCCTCGCATATATGCGAGGTATGAACGATTCCGGAATCGGGGGAAACGAAAAGAAGCAGGATAAGCAATCATAGATAGGTTATAAGTGAGATGCAAGATGCAGAATATAAGAAACAAGAAACAAGAGATAAGAAAAGCGATACCAGATATAGAAGAAACAAGAGATACAAGAAGTACTTTTGCTAGATAAGATGTAGACTATGGATCTGATGCAAGGCTTAGAAGTGCGTCGCACGATGCTGGAGAACGAACCTTCTCCCAAGTGCGGCGCTTTTTTACGTAATAAAGCAGGACTTTAGATGTGATTTTCCGAAAGTGTATTTAAATATTTTAAAATTTATGTAAAATAATGTTACTCCTTGTCTATGACAATGAAGATCTATTTTTAGAATCACAGCCAAAATGATAGGAGGAATAACACAATGAGCAAGAAAAGTAGATTTCATCGTTTCAGATGGTCTGCAACAGGTATACTGCTCGGTCTTGTCTTATTTGCTTTACCTGCGTCTGCTGCTTGGAATGATACATATCAAGGGTACGCTACGTACAGGGTCGGGTTACTCGGGTGGTGCTGTATTGCTTGATCCGATTCCAGCAGACATGAAGATTACCGCACTCAATCCATATCAGCTTAATTATAACGGTGTCAAAGCTGCTTTAGCAGGAGCTTATCTTGAAGTACAGGGGCCCAAAGGGAAAACTGTGGTATATGTTACAGATTTATATCCGGAAGGGGCCAGCGGTGCTCTGGATCTCTCACCGAATGCGTTTAACCAGATTGGAGATCCTCAAGCTGGGAAGATCAATATCAGCTGGAAAGTTGTCAAAGCTCCGATCGAAGGGAACGTATCTTATCGGATCAAGGAAGGTAGCAGTC
This sequence comes from Paenibacillus sp. 2TAF8, assembly GCF_052114825.1. NCBI lineage: Bacteria > Bacillati > Bacillota > Bacilli > Caryophanales > Paenibacillaceae > Paenibacillus > Paenibacillus sp. 2TAF8. Next base: position 95,568 of record NZ_JBFRFN010000003.1, on the reverse strand, counting down.
AGTGGTGGGCAGCCATTCAAGTCCGTCATCATAAATATCCGGTACTGAAGTTTGAAGTGAAGCAGAAGAACGGCTCGTGGCTTAATCTCGAAAAGCAAGATTACAACCATTTCCTTGGCACGGGATTAGGTAAGGAAGAATTAAGTATTCGGATCACCGATATTCGTGGTAAAGTGGTGTATGATTCCATTCCCCCTCTGCCAAACGATGGATCAGGCGGGGCATATATCGTACCGGGTAACGTACAGTTCCCGGATTAAATGAAATGTGGCATCAAAAATAAGTATGATCATACATGAGTCTTAAAGTCGTACATCGTACGGCTTTTTTGATATAGAAAAAGGAGCGTACATATGAGAGAAAGCTTGCCATCCTATAGAACAACACATTTATATTGGAAGCAGTATCAGACTTTTTTTCCCGAGAAAGTCAGGTTGGATGAAAACAACTCCCCGGAAGAGGAATGGTGGGACAGCTATGGAGTCCATGTTCATATGGACCGATTTCCTGTGTTAGAGTCTTCTGTCAAAATACTTTTTATTCATGGCGCTGGGGGGAATGGCAGGTTACTTGCTCCATACGCACGAATGCTGCAGCAACATGGATACGAGGTCATATCGCCTGATCTGCCGCCGTACGGTCTAAGCTACGCACTGCATGGCACGCGAATAAATTATGAACTATGGATTACACTGTTAGATGCTCTTATGGAGCGGGAGTACAAAAAAGACGGCATACCTTTCGTTGTATTGGGCAGCAGTATTGGTGGTATGCTGGCTTATCACGTCAGTGTACGAAATAAACATGTGAAGGGATTAATAGCAACAACATTTGTAGATACGAGTGATCCAGATATGCGCGATCAGATTGCTCCAAATCGGTTCGTCAGTCGTGTGGGTAAACGCATGATGGATCTTTTCCCTGGCGTATTAGATGCTGTACGAATCTCGGTTAAACGAGTTTCTCGAATGGATCTGATTACGAACAACATGGACTTAACCCGTCTCATTATGAATGATCCACAGGCGGCAGCTACGTCTGTCCCTCTGGAATTATTAAGAACTTTCCTGAATAAAACGCCAGAAGTGAGCCCGGAACAATTCAATCAGTGCCCGGTTTTGCTGGTTCATCCTGAGATAGACCCAATGACTCCATTACAGTTCAGTCAATCCTTTTTCGATCGTTTGGCTGTGGAGAAGGAGTGTGTCATTTTGGAGGGAGCAGGTCATTTTCCGATAGAGCAACCGGGTCTGAGACAATTGGAAGAAGCGGTTCTACGATTTTTGCGAAAGATGCATTAGCTCCTGGATCGTGTCTTATTGATGGAATGAAAATGCTGTGACTTCAGGTCAAGTGAAGCGATGAATGGGGTAATCATAAATAGAGAAGAGTATGAGAATAACCCATCACATGTCATTCCATTGAAAGAAAGGCAGGGATTCAACATGAAAGCTATTGTCATTGAAGCATTTGGCGGACCCGAACAATTAAAGGAAAAGGAAGTACAAAAGCCGGCATGCGGTGTGAATCAAGTATTAATTCGCACACATGCCACATCAGTCAATCCGGTTGACTTCAAAATAAGACAAGGTCACCTAAAAGAAGCGGCAGATCAGTTGCCGATGATTCTGGGCGGTGACGTAGCAGGTACCGTGGTTGAAGCAGGTTCCAACGTGACTCGTTTCAGAGAAGGAGAYCGTGTATTTGCCCGCCCACGTCAATTCGGAACCTATGCGGAATATGTTGCTGTGGATGCAGATATCGTGGCCCGCATTCCCGAGCAACTCAGCTTTGAGGAAGCAGCAGCGATTCCACTCGCCGCAATGACAGCGTGGCAGGCACTTGTCGATCATGGTCATTTGGGCAAAGGACAGAAGGTGCTCATTCATGCCGGTGCAGGCGGAGTAGGCACATATGCCATTCAAATTGCCAAATCGTTGGGCGCTGAGGTGGCTTCCACAGCGAGTGCAGCGAACGAGGAATTACTACGCTCGTTGGGCGTAGATCATTTCATTAACTACAAGAAACAGGATTTCTCGCAAATTCTCTCAGACTACGATGTCGTGCTGGATACGATGGGCGGTGACATCCAGCGAGACAGCTTCAAGGTGTTAAAGTCTGGAGGACGTCTGGTATCTCTTGTAGAGCAGCCGGATGAGAAACTGGCGAAGGAAGCTGGCGTGACAGGTAACGTGTTCATGATGGAGCCAAAAGGGGATCAACTGGAACAATTGGCTGAACTAGCAGCTGCCGGAAAACTGAAATCCATCATTGATGAGACGTATCCGCTGACTGAGCAAGGTTTGCGCGATGCTCACGAAAAAAGTGAATCTCATCATACACGGGGCAAGCTAGTCATTACTGCGGATTAATCTGGGATCGGTTAGCTGCCAAGCAGGCCGAAGCCTGTACTGTGAAATTGGGGAATGTTGGTTTATACATTGAAACAAACGTTTCTCAATCTAAAAACAAAAGCTGTTCTCCATACGGGAGAACAGCTTTTGTTTTTTTATGTTCGGTTATATGCATTTGTGCCGTTTGAACAAAAATGGCAAGCACGTACTTTTAAGTGAAGAGGGACACTGGGACGATGTGAACAAGGTTATTACTGAACTGGAAACAAAACAGGCAGAAATGTTTGCTAGGCTTGTGTTTGCAACGGAGAAAGTAGAATTTCTATGCAGTCTGATCAAGCTCAAACATAAAAATAGGTAGGGAAGGATGAAGACATGGCACAAACAATACTTGATCGTTTGAACGAAAAAATAGCTTATAAAACCATCATCAACACGGCGTTACACATATCCCCCCCTGAAATCATTGATCAATCGGAACAATGAAATCATTCTGGAGCCACGGAAGCAGAGTTCAATGTAATTTAATCAAGCTGCCCCTGCATAATACAGAAAGCAGCTTGAAGTGGCTAATCTTATTCAAATTGACCTTATAATAGGTGAGCTTTATTTTTTCTATGAGTTTTTTCTCTACGTATATTAACCTATCTCTTCTAAAGATGAAAGAAGTACATATCCCCCAAGGGCTTGTACCCATTCTTCCCCATCAACAAACCAGGATTGGCGGCCAATGTTGAGCTCAGTTGGATAATATACACTAGTAATGTACTTGCCATTTCTAGAAGGAGTTGCTCTAATGTTAGCACCAGGACCTTGCTTAACTCTATACGTACCAGTCATTATTTTGACTTCATCAGAGCCTGATTCAGGTACTATTGTTAAACGTGAATCAATAATACTCGGTACATTGGGTTTAACCCTTTCAGTGTGGTCAGCCATAGAGAATGCTCCAGTGGCGGGGAGAGAGAGAGCAGTAATTAAAGAAGCAAAGATTAACTTTTTCAACATACAAACATCTCCTTTTATTTAATAATTTGTATTTCTAATACACACAAAGCATACTCCTAATTACCAATAATAGGTAATGTATATTTAAACTTTTGCATAAATAATTACATTCGAAAAACATTTTTTATGTTAATATCTTAAATTTACAGAAAATGCTTGATATATCTGGGTAAATCAGAGATCCATTCCTGTAGTTGACAAAGAACAGGCGTGCTGTTTTTCTTTATTTTTGCTTGGGATATTTCGTGAAATAAATTCAAGAGCTGCTGAAGTACTGCGGGGAAAACGAAAAAGACCAGTTAAACAGAAAAGGTTGGCGTCTGCTTGAGTAGGGAGAATAGTCATTATCCTGTGCTTTTTTAGTAATTTCTTGCAACTTTTTACAGTCTTCATCAGGTGAATTGGATTTCCCATTCTTACTCGTCATCGTTGAGCAAATCATTGAAGGTGAGAACATCAACATCAGAATGGTGCCCATCGATCAGATTAATGCAGCAGCCTATAATCCCCAGGTTGACCTTCAGCTAGGCGATCCAGAATACGAAAAGCTATAGCAAAGCACCGAGGAATTTGGCCATGTGGAGCCAATCATATGGAATGATCACACCGGGAACGTGGTCGGTGGCCATCAACGGTATAAGATCATGGTCAACGAGCTGGGTCATACTGAACTGCAAGTTTCGGTTGTTAATCTGGACGAGCAGCAGGAGAAGCTGCTGAACATTGCTTTGACCAAGGTATCTGGTGATCGGGATRAAGAAGCATTGAAGATTTGCATCAAGCTTATTTTAGTTAAATGGATTGCTGATATAAAAAGAAAGTGATTACAAGATTGACTGATGAAGTATTAACATGCATTTAAACTCGTGTTATAATTTACCAAGTAAATGAAAGGAATGAGAACGATGTAGTCGTAATTAATTTTGATCCTCGAGCAAGATCTCCACCTTCTTCTATTTATTAATAGTGTAAGTAGAAAAAAAGGATGAAAATTGAGGAGGATCAGTATATGAGTAATTACATTTGGGGTGGAATGAAAGTTAGATTACGCCCGGTATCACCAACAGACGGGGAAAAGTTTCATTTCAATGATCAAGATTCGGAAAATGCAAGATTATGTGATGAGTTACATTTTCCAAGATCAGAAGAAGGCACGATGAGTTGGGCAGAGCATCAATCAAAAAACTCTTCTCATGGCGACAACGTATTTCTAGCCATGGAAACGCTCGATGGAACACTTATCGGCAGCATCTCCACGAATAGTTGTAACCACCGATGTGGTACATTTAATTATGGAGTCTCGATCTTCCGTGAGCACTGGCGTAAGGGTTATGCATCTGATGCCATTAAAACTCTACTACGGTATTACTTTGAGGAATTAGGATATGTGAAGGTGAATGCGCATGTGTATGCATTTAATGAGGGCTCTATAGCATTGCATGAACATTTAGGTTTCATTCAAGAGGGAAGGATCAGAAACATGATCTTTACAAAAGGACGGCACTATGACGAATATATCTATGGTTTAACTAATAAAGAATTTGAGGAAATTGATAAAAAGAAAATATAACACAGTTCCTTGTACAGTTTCCTCATATCATGAAACGATAACACTGAAAAACCACCCATTTTTAAGTGACCCCGTAAAGTTAGATAGATTATATCTTTAAGCAACTTGTTGGGCATGAATCCGGTACTCTACCGGACTCATGCCTTTTAGTTTTGCCTTAATGCGTTTGTTGTTGTAATAATCGATGTATTGGGATAGTTCTTGTTTAAAATGTGAGATATTTTCAAATGGCTTTAAATACAAAAACTCGGATTTCATGATGCCAAAGAAGTTTTCCATGACGGCGTTATCGTAGCAGTTCCCTTTACGGGACATACTTTGCGTGATGCCACGTTTTTCAAGGGCATGACGATAGGGTCTCATCTGGTAGTGCGTTTGATCCTTCTGTGCTTTAGATCCTTTTTTCATGGACGAGCGCCCCTTTTTCTTTGGTTTAAGGGCGTCTATCCCTTGTAATTCCAGGCTTTTTTGCCAACTTAAAAGGGTACTATGGCTAGGAATATTAAATATAGCAGCCGTTTCTCTAACAGACGTCCCAAATTCGTTCATATAATGCAGTACGTCTAGTTTAATCTGAGTAGGATCACCATGATGCTCATATTGTTTAATTCAGTTTGAAAAAACAGAATGGTGAATCCCGATCGATTTTGCAATGCTTTTCAAGCTTTCTGTTCCCTTTTCATCCGAACTGAATTTAGTCATAAAAAAACTGCACCTCCAATTGGTAGTTGTGTCTAACAATTGGGGTGCAGTTCAAGATTGCAAGTTAGTATAAATCATACATTTCCTCCTTTGAATTTGTTATCGGAATACAAGGTTCCTAATTAAATACGAGGGATATTGGTAGATGGTTAGCTAATAACGAATTTTACTATAATAGAAATGGGGGGATAAATTTGTCTATTAATACTATCAAAAAATTATTCCAGTACAGGCGGTTCAATTCCAAGGTTATCCACCGTCTGCTCCGAACTATTCATTTGCGAATTCAGTTCTTCTAGCAGCGGTAAAGTGTCAGATGACGGGCTTTGAAGGATGAACTCACCAAGATGGTCAAGCAGACGGGATATATTTAATTGGCTTCCTAAAAAGTACCAGGGTGCTCATAGTATCGATCTAACAAAGCTATAAGATGACACGGCAAAAGAAGTGCTTAAGATTCTAATTTATGTTCATATAGAAATATCTCGTGTAACTTACCAGCACGGAATATCATTGGATAAACTGGACTTAATCCCGCGTGTATGATGATCATGGTTCTGGGGGGCTTGTGCAGGAGAAGTTGTTCTGAATGATCGCTGTGATGATGTGATTGACATTGTGTGATTGATCCTGTGACCATTTGGTTTCGGTGAGAGGAAGATACCAACAGGTTGAGGTCTTGGCAATATGGAGGAACTCTTTTTTAAGGCAAGTCGAGGAATTGTTTCCTTTAACAAATTAAATCAGCTTCTTCACCAATGTGCAGCGTTGAGATATAATAGGGGAAATTGTTTCCATATTGCATATGAGGTGAAACGGATGACCAACGAACTTATTCAAGCCATTCAGTTGTTGAAAGAAAAGAAGTGGGTAGATCTGACGCATACCTTTGGTCCGGCATCTCCGCACTTTTCTGCTTTTGATGCTGCGGAGTTTAATACGCTATTTAATCATGATCAAGGGTTCTTCGCTCAAAGCTTCAAGTTTCCTGGTCAGTACGGAACCCATCTCGATGCACCGATTCATTTTGTGCGTGATACGCGTTACCTCGACGAACTGGGACTCAAAGAGCTGGTGCTGCCACTCGTAGTTATCGATCAGTCTGCTGCAGTGAAAAAAAATCCCGATTTCATCTTGGAAGTAGAACATATTATTGAATTTGAGAGAGAGCATGGCAAGATCGAAGCAGGCAGTTTCGTAGCTTTGCGAACCGATTGGAGCAAACGCTGGCCGAACCATGAAGACTTTGACAACAAGGATGCCGATGGGAACAGCCATGCACCCGGATGGTCTGTTGCTGCATTGAAATTCCTGTTTGAAGAACGGGACATTAAAGCCATTGGTCACGAAACGTTTGATACAGATGCAGCGGTAGATTATCAGAAGAATGGTGCCTTATTAGCAGAGTATTATGTGCTTGCACAGGATACATACCAAGTCGAACTGTTAACGAACCTCGATCAGGTTCCAGCTACAGGAGCTGTCATTTTCAATATCGTTCCAAAAGCGGAGAAGGCATCGGGATTCCCTGTGCGCTCATTTGCTATCCTGCCTTAAAGTTCTATAGACCAAAACGTAAATCTAAGCTGTTTTAACATTATAAAATATATGTAGTGAATCAAGGGAGGCTTACGTAGCCTCCTTTTTTTACTCTAGAACTCTATTAATCTATTGATGACTCGAAGACGAATCGGAGCTAAATCGTTCAGAGATGTTTTTCTTCGTCTTTCGCCGCCGCATCCATCGTTTCAATAAACCTTCTTCTTTTCGTTCTTGTAATGTTTCCTTCATGCCCTGAATCATGAACTCGGATCGGCGTCTGTCGTCGCGGCTAATCTTACGTAATTCCTTAATAAATTTGTCGTCCATCGTATTATGCCTCGCTCATTCAGTATTATAAACATTATACCGAACATACGTTCTTTTATCAAGTTTTACCATCTAAAAGGATTGGTATTGATTAGGTTGACTCTGCCAGTGAAAATAAGCACAGGTTTATTCCCCTGTTTGTGAGAGGATGGAACAATAAGTTTGTTTATTCATTTCAATGGCCTGCGCAAACAGAGAATACGAAGGGAGCGGTTCGTAATGTCAGAGCGATCAGAGAACTCAGGAAAATCAAACAAATCAAACAAATCAAACAAATCATATTTTCTTGCAGCGATGCATGGCTTACTAGGGCTTGGAGCAGTGGTTGGAGGGTTCATGCTGATCTTAGATCCGTCGGGGAAATTGTTGAATATGCCTGTTTCTCTACTGGAACGCTCTCCTTTTTCCGATTTTTTAATTTCTGGAATGATCTTGTTACTGGTTCTTGGTGTACTCCCTATCGTTATTTGCATTGCTCTCCTGAGACGAATTCATTGGACGTTAGCGGAGAAATTGAATCTTTATTCTGAACGCTACTGGGCATGGACGTTTTCCTTGTATACGGGGCATGCTCTGCTTATCTGGATCATCGTGCAAGTGTACATTATTCAGACCATCTCACTCATTCATTTGTTCTATTTTTCCTGGGGATTGGGCATTCAGATGGTTACATTGCTGCCTGACATACAACGAAGATACACCATATAATCAGAGGACGAGGCGCTGTTTTGTCAAAATGATTAGTCAGTTTTTCATATTGACAAGAAGATATGATGCCTACATACTTACGATATAAACTTTATAAAGTCTATTTATTAAACAACAAAAAATAATCGCAGCATGAGAGGGGCAATACAGTTGGCAACCTGGTTTTTATTGATCATCTATTTGGCATTTATCAGTTTGGGGCTCCCGGATTCTCTGCTGGGTTCGGCATGGCCGGTCATATGGCCTGAGATCGGTTCTTCAGTAGGAGCTGCCGGGCTTGTATCCATGATTGTTGCCGCTGGAACGATCGTCTCCAGTCTCGCAAGCGGTCGTATGATTCGCAAACTGGGTACAGGCAGCATTACATTACTCAGTTGCTTGCTTACAGCGGTGGCTCTATTAGGATTTTCTCTGGCTCCTTCTCTGGCTTGGTTTATCATGCTGGCTATTCCGCTTGGATTGGGTGCAGGTGCGGTAGATGCGGCGTTGAATCATTATGTGGCAGAACATTATGAGGCTCACCATATGAACTGGCTGCATTGCTTCTGGGGTGTAGGTGCAACAGCGGGACCTTTCATCATGGCAGCTTCTATTGCTGGTCAGCACTCCTGGAGAGGTGGTTACGCAGTTGTTGCCGGTATTCAATTTAGTCTGGTCATTGTGCTTCTGCTTACCTTGCCATTGTGGAAACGTGTGGCGGCGAACCGCCAGGCTCCGGATCGGTCGGATAGCAGGGAGGTGCATGAAGCGGATGAGGGCTTAACGATAAAGCTCTTGAATATAAAAGGGGTTAAACCTACACTTTTTGCTTTCCTGCTCTATTGTGGGATTGAAATGGCCGTTGGACTCTGGGGGGCAAGTTACCTTGTCGGTACAAGAAATGTTTCGGCACAAGTGGCTGCCGGTTGGGTTTCGCTCTATTATGCGGGGATCACATTTGGCAGGCTCATTACAGGGTTTCTCACCTTAAAGGTATCTAACCTGCTGCTTATACGCTACGGTCAATGGATTACCATAATCGGCGGAATTGTCCTGTTGCTGCCTTTGTCTTCCGGGTTTGCTGCTGGAGGTTTGGTGCTGATCGGCCTCGGTCTGGCTCCAATCTATCCTGGACTTTTGCATGAGACCCCTACCCGGTTTGGTAGAGGGAGCGCAGCCAGACTCATGGGTTATCAGATGGCGGTTGCTTATACCGGAACCACATTTCTTCCACCGCTTTTTGGACTGCTGGCATCGAAAGCAGGGACGGCTTCTTTTCCAATCGTTGTTCTGCTGCTGCTTATTCTTATGCTTGTTTGTACAGAAATTGTCAATCGCTTAGTCGTGAGACCACAACAATTATACAAGAATTAAGGAGTTGAGAGAGATGGCTTATGTCATTATGGCTCTTATCATCTGGGTAGGTGTTTATGTGAATATGGCTGTGTCCAAACAGCCAATAGACGTACAACCTGTGCGCTCTATAGATGATCTGTTTGAATGAGCACCATGTGTTGAAGCAATGTATTATGTTATGATATCGAGTACGATAACATGAATACGATTGCTTTGGTCTTTTGAACCAGAGTAGAAACGAGAGGGTTATGAAAAAAGCGAACGCTACAATGATGAAACACATCAATTTGAATATAGTGCGTGAAGTCATGCAGCAGATCAAGACGGCAACCAAGCCGCAACTTGCGTCACGGACCAAACTTAGTGTGGTTACCATTAACGCGCTGATTCAGGATTTATGTGATTGCGGAGAGCTGATTCAAGATAAAATCATTCCATCCAACGGCGGGCGTCCTGCCCAGGCCTATCGATATAATTACAATTTTAAGCTTGCGCTGGTCTTGTCCATTAAAGAAATGAAAGGCCAGGAGTTGATCTCGGCTACGATTATTAATCTGGAGAATGAGATTGTACTGAAGGAAGAAAATATATTGCCTGTCATTGATAAACAGCATGTGCTGCAACTCATTGCACGTCTCGTTGCTGCGTATCCTTCCATTCAAATGATTGGAATCGGGATTCCCGGACAGGCTGTGGATGGTAACATTACGGTGAGCAGTCATGAGGAACTTATTCATTCCAGTCTGATTCGTGAGATCGAGAGTGAGTTCCAAATGCACGTTCTGGTAGAGAATGATGTAAATGCAGCGATTAGCGGATACTACACACAGCATCATATGGATACGAAGGGGCAGGATGTGGCAGGCATTTATTTTCCAAATCGTTATCCGCCGGGCATGGGCATGGTGTTGAACGGACAAATCATTCGTGGCAAAAACGGGATGTTCGGTGAAATTAAATATCTTCCTTACTCCCCGGACTGGAAGAAGGAAATGAGCAAAGAGGATTTCACAGAACAGGTTTGCCGGATTCTGCAAACGGTTAATGCTGTGATTGCCCCACATCAGATTGTGATCTATCAGGAGCGTGTGGAGAGGGAAGTGCTGGATTCAGGGTGGAGACAGTACGCAGAGCAGCACGTTATGCCAACATTGCCTGAGATTGTACATCAGAACTCGTTCCAGGAAGATTTTGAGGCAGGGTTAAGGGGATTGGTTCTTCAAGCTTTGAAATCCTCGATTGGTTCTGAAACTTTATAATCCGCAGGACAAGTTCTGTGTTTTTTGGATTCAGTGAATCTACGAATTTGTCCGAAAACTTTTTGTTGACATGAAACCAGTTACACGAAATACGATTCTATTATGGCAAAGGGAGAGTACTATAAACTTTATAAATAATGTTTATAAATATATTTCATTAACATTTTTTATGAATATTTTTTAGGAGTGCGAGGTTCTTCAAGACTTGTTCCATATATCTCTGTTGCCATAAATCAAATGAATCATTGGAGGAAGACATCATGATTAGACTGGTTGTTACCGATTTGGACGGAACTTTTCTAAACAGTCAAGGAACATTTGATATGGAGTTATTCAACGAAGTTCATGAGGAGATGAAACGTAAAGGTATTACGTTTGTAGCATGTACCGGAAAGCAGTGCGAACGGGTGGAGAAATTATTCGGCCAACATGGAAAAGATGTTTGGATTCTTGGGGACAGTGCAGCCAGAATCAAGAAGGATGGGCAGGTGGTTCGGGAGTTTAGCATGGAGCCTGCACTAGCATTGCAAGCCATTCAGGAAATTCAATTATTTGATCCTCTAATGACCATCATCGTTTGTGCAAGCGATGCCGCTTATGTGCATTCTTCCATTTCCGATGAGATGTATAACGTTGTGAAAGGCTCGTATGAGCAGGTCATCAAAACGGACTCTTTTGCAGGCATCAGCAACTCTTTTATAAAAATTACGGTATTCGATCCACAAGGACGCTCTACAGTACTGCGAAAACATGTGGAACAGACGATGGAAGGGCAAATCTATATTGTTGACTCTGAGCCGAGGTGGCTGGATATTACGGCGCTGCATACGCACAAAGGTGAAACGGTCAAAACATTACAGGAGATGCTAGGCGTAACTTCGCGCGAAAAGATGTCCTTCGGTGATGGAGAAAACGATGTTGAACTTATGGCTATTGCCAAATACAGCTTTGCTGTGAGGAATGCATGTGAGAATACGAAACGTGCCGCACAATTCATTACGAAATCCAATGACGAAAATGGTGTATTGCGAACGATTCAGGCGCTCATGGATTTGCAGGAATCAACATAAGACTAGGGGGAATCGCGATGCGTGAAGAAGAGAGAATTATGAAGGGCATGTTATTCAGTCCGGCTGATCCGGAACTGAAGGACATCAAAAGGAAAGCTCATCATCTCAGTCAGCGTTATAGCCAAACCTTTGAAGAACAAACGGAGGAAAGACAGCAGATCGTACAACAGTTACTGGGAGAGATGGGGGAAGGCGGATTTATGCAGGGTCCGATTTTCTTTCACTATGGCGTTCATACCCGGATCGGCCATCATTTTTTTGCGAACTACAATCTGACCATTCAGGATGATGCACAAGTGACGATTGGAGACTACACCAGCTTTGGTCCAAATGTCACTATTGTTACTCCTGTTCACCCTTTGATTGCGAGTGAACGGAGACAGATGCTGAATCAACATGGTGAACTGAAATCACTCTGTTATGCCAAACCTGTTACCATCGGTAACGATGTATGGCTGTCCGCAAACGTCACGGTGTGCGGAGGCGTTACGATTGGAGACGGATGTGTGATTGGAGCGGGAAGTGTGGTTACGCGTGACATTCCACCGCATTCACTTGCCGCAGGAGTGCCGTGTAGAGTGATCCGCAGCATTACAGAAGCGGATAGCATGCGGCATTATCCCGACATTTTGGCGGATTGCCAAGTGCCCGAATCATAAGAAAAAAGGCTGTCACCAGGATCAACAGAGATCCATCGGTGACAGCCTTTTGTGTTCAGGCAATTATTTTGACGCGTTATACTTGCTCAGGAATTCTTTCACTTTGGCTGGATCAGCCTTGAGTTCATTCCCGGTTTGGACAAGCGGGCTTACGGTGGAGTAAGCCTTCAGCTTGTTGTTTTTATAGAATTGCAGAATTTCATCCTGATTGATGGAATACAGCACCGCTTTTCTCAGATCACTGCTCTTGGCCACTTCACGATTGGCTGTGTTGAACAGCAGATACGATACGGCATTGCTTGGAATGCTTTGCAGATGCAATTTGCTGTCATTCTGGATAATGTCGTATTTCGTCTCAGGTACCCCATAATACAGGTGGATTTCACTGCTGCGAAGGGCTGAGAGAGCACTGTCTGCATCTGCAATGAAGCGTACGTTTACTTGATCAATCTTCGGTGCGAAGTCCGAACCTTTGCGGTATCCCGGGTTTTTCAAGAACACGCCTTCGTAGTCATTTTTATAAGAAAGAATGTAAGGACCGCTTGTATAAAGTGTGTTGTTATAATTGGCACCCTCGGTCACGGTGTTCTGATCGCCATAAGGAATATCCTTGTTCACATCGAAGGACGCGACATCATAGGTATTAATGCTTTCGACTTGTTTCTTGGATACGATCCCAGCCGATTGGTGCGCCAGATAGTTCAGCACTTGCGGGAACGGTTCAGTTGTCGTTACTTTAACTACTTGGTATTTGCCTGCCCCGTTATTAGCCTGTTTTTTATCGCTGACCAGTTCCTTGATATCATTGTCTAGTCCTTGATTCAGAGCTTCCAGCACGGTTCCGCTACCCCCGGATTGTTTCACTGACTCCAGTGCGCTCAGGTCTGTAACGAGTTCCGCTTGTTTGATATGTTCATGCAGACTGTACGTACGGTGATCCGGAACGGAATCTTTATTTTTGGCACGGTCGAGGGAGAAGATGACGTCATCTGCGCCTACACGCTCTCCGGTATCGACAGCCTTTTTGTTTTCGATTTTAGCAAAGTTGATATCGTCACGAAGTACAAAATAGTATTCGGAATTGCCATCTGCAATTGTGAAATTACGTGAAAGAGATCCATCCGCAGTGAGTTGATCGTCATCCGTCAGATTCACCAGACGCACATACATATTGGTATTGAGTTGGTTGATGGAACCGTCGTTTCCTTTGATCGGATCAAGGGAAGTCAGTACAGATGCTGCTTGTGTCAAAATCAATGGATCTTTACTGTTTTTGGAGCTGTCCTTAAACTCAATCGGTTCCCACGCCATGGCACGGGATTTGGACAGACGAACGGTATCGACATTCAGAATGTCTTTGTTCACAGCCTGACTTTTCAGGGAGATGTAAAGTGGAGCGATGTACGCTTGGTCGGTAACCAAACGGTCTTCCAACTTTTTATACGTTTCTTTGTATTCATCAGGTGTCTGAGTGGCGGCCTGATCGATCAGCTTATCGATCTCTTGATCCGCAAGGATGCTGTAATCCCCTCCTGTTTTGAAAAGAGAGCGAACGGCATAGTCGGGATTGCCCGTTACCGTTGTCCAGCTGGACAATGCGATATCATAGTTGCCTGCGTCCTCCTGGGACTTAAAGCTACCGTAATCCGGTTGCAGATTCAGCTTCACATTGAAGCCGTTTTTGGTTAGCTGATCACGGATAATATTGACATCATTCTCAGATGAGCTCATGGCGAGCAATTCGATGTCCACCGCTTTTGGAGCTGTCTCCGTCGTATCGGAAGGTTGGTTCTGCTCCTGCGATTCAGTCTTGGTTTTCACATTGCAGCCGGAGATCACCAGCACGAGAATCAGCAGCAAGGCGACAAGTGTACGTTTTTTCATGAGAATACCTCCATTGTATTAATAGATGTGATATATGATTTTTTTTTTGAACTATTTCATTTACACAAAAACGGAGAGGACAGAAAAAACCTGGAAAAACGGAGTGCTCGCCTTTATCACCGGATTTTTCCCTTGAGAAAAGGGAATCAAAAAAATCTGGGGATAACAGCGATTGTAAGGTTATTCTGTCATCGGAGTGCTTCGTGTAAACCTCATTTAGTTCAACTTAATAAATCCATCGTCACGCCTTCTCAAGTTTGGGATCAAGGGCATCCCGTAATCCATCACCGAGAAAGTTAAACGAAAGAACAAGCAGAATAATCGCTAGTCCTGGATAAATCGCTAGATACGAATGAGTCTCTAGATAGGTGCTACCCAGCTTCAGAATGTTGCCCCATTCCGGAATATGTGGTTCTACACCCAGCCCGAGATAACTCAAACTGCTGGTTGCAATAACAGCTCCGCCAATCGTCAGCGTTGATTTGATAATCATCGGTGCGAGCGAGTTGGGAATGATGTGTTTGAAAATGATTGTACGGTTGGTATATCCCAAGGCACGTGCCGCCTCGACAAACTCAAAGGTAGATACATAAAGCACGCTGGCCCGCATCGTTCGGGCATACGTTGGAATGGAGCCTAGGCTTAATGCGATGATCAAATTCACAGTGTTGGCACCAAAAGCTGCAATGATCGCGATGGCGAGCAAGATACCCGGAATGGCGTACAGGATATCCAGCAGACGCATGATGATGTTATCCGTATGTCTCCCGTAGAAGCCCGAGAAGGCACCCAGTACACCGCCAATCACAACCGGAATCACCGTTGACATCAAACCGACAATCAAGGAAATTCGTGCACCGAACACGATTCGGGAAAATAGACATCGGCCGAAATCATCCGTTCCTAGCGGATATGCCAGAGAAGGTGACTGAAGCAGGGCCGAATAATTATTTTCCACCGCCATGCTGTAGTCGAAGGTAAAAAAACTGCAGATGGAGATCGAGAACAGGAAGATGATGAAAAAAAGTCCGGACATCGCGGTCATATTCGGAGCAAGACGCTCCCACAGATCATTCCAGAAATTGGTACCCTGCTTCCCTTGTCTCCGAATTCGGCGAAGGATCGTGATCCCCAGCAACAAAGCGAAAACGTTGCCCGTAATTACGCTAACGGTCATTATTACGCCCACACCTGCCATCCAGGAAGGGAGAGAGGAGTTCGAATCATACCGGGATACGATGATCAGTACAATTAGGTCAATGACGAGAATACATAACAGGGCTGCCATCGAAGGCAGAAATGTATCCGCAACATAAGGCTTGAACACATTCAGAGCCGATACACCGATCACAAATAACTGGGTTAACAGTGCGTATACCGCAAATGTATATTCAATGCTTTTTCGTTTGCGAATCAGATGTAAGGCAGCTGTTACGAGAAAGATATTACCTGTGAAAACAGCCAGCATCTGAATCCAGGCTAATCTGCGTGTCAGAACACGTACAGCCCCGTGCTGGATCAGGTTCTGCTTAATTCGAGCAACGAGCAAGCTTTGAATGAGCGTGAAAAACAGATAAATGCCAGTTACTCCAGCTATAAAAGGCTTAAACGCCTGCCCGCTCCAGTCATAGCTATTCAGCAGCAATAACAGGGTCAGCAGAATCGAAGTGATCCATGCGAAGCTGGCTTGACTGTATTCCTGAGAAGACTTGAGCCGGAAATGCATTTCCTGCGTAAGGGAGCTTGTTTTTGTCATAATACACCTGCTTTAATATTGTTTCATTTTAGAGCGAACCCTCGGATCGATAAAAGCGTAGAACAGGTCAACGATAACATTCACAATGGAAATCGTGATGGCTGTGTAGATTACACCGCCCATGATACTCGGAATATCGGGAATGAATTGTTTATCGACAATGTAACTTCCCAGTCCGCTGATGTTAAACACCTTCTCTGTTACAGCAGCTCCACCAAGCATAGCTCCGAATTGAAGACCCACAACAGTAATGATAGGAATCAGAGCGTTGCGGACCGCATGCTTCAGCATCACTTGACGTTCACTTAGACCCTTGGCCCGGGCAGTCATGACATAATCCTCATGAATGACCTCCAGTGTGGATGAGCGGGTCATCCGCGCAACCGCAGCTGTAAGTCCCGTGCCTAGTACGATGACGGGCATAATCATGGACAGCCAGTTCTGTGGATTAAAGGTAGCAGGAAGCCACTGCATTTTAATTGAAAAATTCAGGATGAAAATCAATCCCTGCCAGAAGTTTGGGATAGACAATCCAATCAGAGCGATGAACATAAATGTGTAATCAAACCAAGAATTAGGCTTAAGCGCCGAGATTATGCCAATAGGCAAAGCGATGACAACGGCGAACAACAGGGAAATCACGGCGAGTGTCAGCGTAATCGGGAACTTTCGGGCAATGGTATCCGTCACGATCTCATTCCCTGCAAACGACTTGCCTAGATCAAACATCGCAATGCCCTTAATATTATTCCAAAGCTGTGTCAAATAAGGCTGATCCAGGCCATACACATGATTAAAGGCTGCAATCTGTTCTTGTGTCGCCGTTACGCCGAGAATGTTAGCTGCCGGGTTAAAAGGAGACAAATACAGAATCGTAAATACAAGTGTTGCTACACCCAGAATGACAAAGATCGTCATGAGCACTCTTTCAAATATGTACTTTAGATAAGCATTACCATAGAGAAACAAGATGAAAAACATCAAACAGCCAGGGATGACCGATAAGGCAAGAAACCAAGGTTTCTCTATTAGCATACCGAATGTATCTTGAATTCCGAGACGATGCCGTCCCTTTTCTTCTAACTTTCGGGATGTTCGGTCCAGCAACTCCTTCTGAAACGTTTCCTCAAGCCAGCGCTCAGCCTGTTGTCTGAATGCAGCCTCGCCGACCTCTTGCTTGAAGAAACGATGCTTGCGTCTCAATTGTTCTTCCAGTTCCAATCGTTTGGTGTTCCTGTAGGAAGAGTTGCTCATCTCCTGTTCAACCTGGTGTTGTAAAGCCGACCAGTCATCTTGTTTACGTTTGGAACGCCAGACCATATAAACGATCAGGTTGATCGGTAAACCGAGAATGATTAATACATATCGATAGACGGGATGAAGCAGCATTTTTCCATAAACATAACTTAGGTGATCCACCATACGAGAGGTGCTGTGACGTTCTACTCCAGAAGTCAAACGGTAATACCTCCTTTCGCTGAGGTTTAAATTGCATTATTCCGATCAATATAGTATATATTATTTAGGGTATGCTTAATTGTCAAGGTTAAGAATTGGTTACATATAAAAGATGGAACAGGCATGAAAGGAATGGTGCATACGTGGAGCCATTGTTGAAAGTGAATGATTTGTCCGTCTCTTTTTATACGGGAGAGAGTGAGTTTCAGGCGGTCAAGCAGGTCAGTTTTGAACTGCGGAAAGGGGAGACACTGGGCATTGTCGGGGAATCGGGCAGTGGTAAAAGCGTTACGGCACGCTCCATTATGAGATTGCTTGCTTCTCCCCCTTCACAGATGAAATCGGGTGAGATTCTATTTAAAGGTGTGGATCTCGCCGGGAAATCACAAAAAGAGATGGAGCACATTCGGGGCCGGGATATCGGAATGATCTTTCAAGACCCCATGAGCTCGCTTAATCCGACCATCAAAGTTGGTCGACAAATCTCGGAAAGTTTGATCAAACACCAGAAGTTATCGAAAAGGGAAGCGAAAAAACAAGCTATCGCCATGATGGAACGAGTAGGTATTAAACAAAGTGCTATCCGCTATAATCAGTATCCACATGAATTTTCCGGTGGCATGCGTCAGCGGGTGATGATTGGGATTGCCCTTGCCTGCCGTCCGGAACTATTGATCGCCGATGAGCCGACAACGGCTCTGGATGTAACCATTCAAGCTCAGATTTTGAACTTGATGAAAGATATGCAGGAGCAACTGGGGACGTCCATCATTCTCATTACGCATGACTTGGGTGTAGTTGCTGGCATGTGTGACCGGGTGGTTGTAATGAAAGAAGGAGAAATTGTGGAGACGGGCAGCACGGCGGAGATTTTTGCGAGTCCTAAACATCCGTATACCATCCGTCTGTTGAACGCATTGCCTAGGCTGGATGAGAAGAAGAAGCCGAAGCTAGTCTCGCAGGTACCCAGAGATATGGAAGATGATCAGCCGCTGCTGGAGGTCAAATCTCTCAAACAGTATTTTAATCTCGGCAAGGGCAATACATTAAAAGCCGTGAACGATATCAGCTTTCATATCCGTCAAGGGGAAACACTTGGCGTTGTAGGAGAGTCAGGCAGCGGGAAATCTACCACGGGACGAGCGATTCTGCGTCTGCATGAGCCAACGGGAGGCGATGTGCTGTTCAAAGGCATTCCGTTGCAGCGACTCTCGCCTGGTGAGATGAAAACGATGCGACGACATATGCAGATCATTTTCCAAGATCCATATGCTTCACTAAATCCCAAAATGAGAATTATGGACATCATCGGAGAGGCACTGGATATTCATCAGCTTGCAGGTAACGCTTCACAGCGAGAAAAGCGGGTGGAAGAACTGCTGGAGATGGTGGGGCTTGAACCGTCACATGCACAGCGATATCCGCATGAGTTCTCGGGTGGACAACGTCAGCGAATTGGTATTGCAAGGGCGCTGGCAGTAGAGCCGGAGTTTATTGTTTGCGATGAGCCGTTGTCGGCACTGGATGTCTCTATTCAGGCACAGATTGTGCAGTTGCTTGAAGATCTACAGCAGCGTTTGGGTCTAACGTATCTGTTCATCGCGCATGATCTGTCGATGGTGAAACATATCAGTGATCGGGTCGCTGTCATGTATAACGGCAAAATTGTGGAGCTGGCCGAGAGTGAAGAACTGTATGCCAATCCGCAGCACCCGTATACGAAAGCGTTGCTGTCAGCCATTCCGGTTCCTGATCCGGCGGTGGAGAAAAATAAGCCACGTATCGCTTGGTTAGATCAGGAGAAGGAAACCAGTGGCACGGGAGACCGATATAATCTGGAACAGTCCCGCTGGGTCGAAGTGAAAGAAGGACATTGGGTAGCCCTGTCTGATTAAACGAATAAAGAACCCCGGAATGATCTGCTCAGATCGCTCCGGGGTTTTGGTTTTATTTGAATTGAATCGACTTTTTAATGTTGTCGATCTCGGCTTTGCTTTCTTCATCAAGATAAGTGAAGATGAAGTTGAACGCATAACCCTCAATAATAGTGCTGTAGTATTCTTGCGTGATTTTGCTTCCGTCACCTGCATCCGTCGTGATCTGCATCAGATCCATTTGTTTCCCACCGATGCTTTCAGTTGAGAAATCCTTGTATTCATAAGGGAAATTACTATCTTCCATAAACTTCTTGGTAGCTTTCAAGTAGTCCTCCCCTGTAAGAATGCCTTGCAACAAGCTAACCTTCTCGGCGATGGCCATTGCAGATGGGCCAACCTTGCCGCCATCGAGTGGATATTGGGATGCCATGAGCAGGTTCAATGTCTTGGCTTGAGACAGTTCCATCTGCTTTTTCTTCTTTTCATCGTCACCGGCAATCGCTTCAGAGGAAGCACTGGTCAGTTGGTTCATGCCCTCTGCATCTTGATACTCCCATGTTTCCGGGAATTTCAGGGATACGCCAAAATAGTCATTGGTGTAGGAGCCTTTCTGCGTTGTTCCTAGCTCAACTTTTGATGTGTTGTCGGTTTCTTTGTTATCTTCGCTGGCTGCGTCTGTTTTTTCGGCATCGTCGGTTTTTGCTGTGCCAGCATCAGCGCCCGCGGTTGTTTCTGTGGCGGCAGGCTCGTTTGATTTTGCATTGTTATCTGCTTTGTCTCCGCAGGCAGCGACTACGATCATCATCATGATGAGCATAGCGAATAAAGATGTTTTTTTCATAGTAGACATAATACCCTCCTGAGATGTGTGTTATTCTCTCTCTGTGTTGTGCTGATTAAAATTGTAGCACGTATGTTCTCTACTGCCACCTATAGGAAACTATAGGGGTCTCCTATAAATAAGACAATTGGCTAGCCATTGAAACAGCTTCAGTGATGCAATTGCGTTGATTATCCGATTGTTTTAATTACATTCCCTTCCTGATCTTTAATCTGTGTGGGTACAATCTCAATCTGAAGCTTGTCCAGTGAAGGGACCTGAAAGGAAGCGGCTTGCGGGCGAAGGTGCTCTGTAATTTCAAGCACAGCTTGCTGATCCACAGTCAATCTGACTTCACGCTCCGTTTCAGCCAGAGATGCATGCTCCCCAGCTTCAAAGATGATATTGACGTCTGGGCCGATCAGGGACAATGTTGCTTTTTTGGCGATTCTGCTGCGCAGGATGCTGGCTAGTAGGGTTGCTTGTTGGGCACCCAACTGAAGCTTGGCAGGAATGTTTTTCTGTAACAGCTTTTTGCGCGGAGACTCCCAGCTCAGTTGTTGGATGAATAAAAAGGCCGTGCTTGAACCGTCTTCCTCAATGCCGCGCTCCGTCGCCTTGATCACCGAAGGGATATCTGCGTAGGAATTCCTCATCAGATCGGTTACATATTTAGGCATATAGCTTTCACAGCCAGCCAGGAAACCACGGGTATTCCAGCTCTGGATCATCTCCAGTTCACGGTAGGTGATGCCGACCATTTGGATAAATTGAACAGAGCCATTCGGCGTATTCAGTTCAGGTAAATCGGGATCTTCTACGAATGCGAGTGCAGTCAACAGCGTATCGGAGTTCAGGCAGATCGGGCCGTTGGCATCCAGATAATCTCCGGGCTGAAACAGGTTACCGCTGTTAAAGACGTATCGCCCCATATTTTGGAGTAGATTGAGTGCCCAGGCCGGCGGCTCGGATTCATTTTCACAGCGTGTAAGACGAAATGTAAGTTCAAAACCATATCCACTTCGGGATGCATCATCGCTCTCTTTGTCGTAGAGCTCCGAGAAACCATATGTTACAAAATGCCAATGAGGCATCGGCGTATCTACCGCATAGGCACTTATCCCGTCCAGTGGGTCAGGTCCGCCAAGCATATATGGAATGGCTGTGCCATAATGTTTAGGTTCTTGCTCTCCGTACAAATGCTGCACAGCTTGGTCAATGGCGTCCCAGCCAGATGTGTTTTCTTCTTCGGTCATGATGTGTTCCTCCTTGATTGTTCTCTCCCTGAAAATCATTTAAAATTAAGTCTACTAGTTATAACAGCGACTACAAGCGGCTTAAGGATGAATTCTCTGAGATAGGACCAGGGGGTTACATATCTAAATGAGAAGGAGAAATGTTACATGAGTATGCAAGATATGTATTTGTCTGCATTTAAACAGGAGCACTGGGATTCCTTCGTTGAACTATTTGATGAATGGTATGCTCAATTGCCCAATGAATGGAAAGAAGAGGCACGATTAAAAGGTATTCCAGACGATATTAGCCGGGTACTCTTATGTGAAATGAAAGACTCCGCATTAAAATGGATAGATAAAAAAGTTCCAGCTCTGGGGGACGAAAGTCCTGCAAGTTATCTGGAAACCGAGGAAGGAGCCAAAGCCCTGCGGGCAGCGATTTTGCGAATGCCACGTTAAAAATAGCTTTAGAAATGATGTTAGAAATAAGATATTATACATTATTAATACGTTGTTAGGTGATCTTAAAGAGGATCTGGACCGTACGTTTCTGGTGAATTTGATTTTACAAAATAAATATGTTACGCTTACATCACAAGAGCAAAACAACAGAATATGTTATAACATCTTTTGATGGATTGTAACTGTGAAGACAGGCAAAACCTAAACTGATGGTGAAATGAAAGCCCCTTTTTTGGTGCTATTTTACCCTGAGTTTAGGTTTTTCTTGTTTTCTGCTCTGTTTTGGAGTTGCTCTTACGTATGGAAAACCAAAAATTATTTCGAAAAGAGGTTGTTATGATGACCACGGCAAAAAAAGGATTCCCTGAAAACTTCTTGTGGGGCGGCGCTACAGCTGCGAACCAATTGGAAGGCGCATTCGATAAGGACGGAAAAGGTCTCTCCACAGCGGACATGATCGCTCATGTGCCAAAAGAAAAGCGCACGGGTGGACATGCCATGGAAATTTCCTCTTCCCGAATCGAAGAGATTCTCGCTGGCAAAATTGAAGAACGTTTCCCGAAACGTTTTGGTATTGATTTCTACCACCGTTTTAGAGAAGATATTGCACTGTTCGCTGAAATGGGCTTCAAAGTATTCCGTTTGTCCATTCACTGGGCACGTATTTTCCCGAACGGTTATGATCAGGCACCGAATGAAGCAGGTCTGAAATTCTATGATGAAGTATTTGACGAACTGCATAAATACGGCATTGAACCGCTCGTTACATTGTCTCACTACGAGACTCCACTTGGTTTGACGCAAAAATACAATGGCTGGGCAAGTCGTGAAGTGATCGGACACTATGTTCGTTACGCTGAAACGGTATTCAACCGTTATAAAAACAAAGTGAAATACTGGCTGACATTTAACGAGATCAATGTGATGGTGTTCAGTCCGTACACTGGCGGCGGTATTCTAATTGATAAAGTGGATAACAAACTGCAAACTACGTATCAAGCATTGCATCATCAATTTGTAGCAAGTGCTATGGTTACGAAGCTTGCACATGAGATTATCCCTGGCTCCCAAGTGGGCTGTATGCTTGCACGCATGGAAACTTATCCCGCGACTTGTAATCCGGTAGATGTTCAACTGGCTCAGCATGAGAATCAGCTTAATCTCTTCTTCACAGACATGCACGCTCGTGGTAAATACCCGAACTACATGGCGCGTTATTTTGATGAGAATAACATTGTTATTCAAAAAGAAGCAGGCGATGATGAGATTTTGCTGAACAACACGGTAGATTTCATCTCCTTCAGTTACTACATGTCTGTGACCAAATCGGCTTCTGCGGATGCGGCTGAGACAGCAGGTAACCTGACAGGCGGCGTGAAAAACCCTTATCTGGAAGCTTCTGACTGGGGATGGGAGATCGACCCAATCGGTCTGCGCGTAACGTTGAACAACTTCTGGGATCGTTATCAAAAACCACTCTTTATCGTTGAGAATGGTCTGGGTGCGTATGACAAAGTGGAAGAGGATGGTTCCATCCATGACTCGTACCGCGTAGATTACCTCAAAAAGCACATCGAACAGATGAAAGAGGCTATCAAAGATGGCGTTAAGCTGATTGGTTTTACTGCATGGGGCCCGATTGACCTCGTGAGTATGTCGACTTCCGAGATGTCCAAACGTTATGGTTTTATCTACGTGGATCTGGATGATGAAGGCAACGGAACACTTGCACGCTCCAAAAAAGATTCATTTGATTGGTACAAAAATGTGATTGCCAGCAATGGTGAGCAACTGTAATTCTTTCGCTCTGAACAATACCATATTAGAGTGAATGAGTTAGAGATATACACCAGAAATAGACACCAGAAATAAAGATCAGAAAATTCAGTGATGACATTCTTAGGATTGTTACCGCACAGGAGCGGGCAAAACCTGACTTAAAAGTGTGATATGAGCTTTAGCTTCATACAACCCTTTTGGTTGGCGCTTGTCCGCTTTTTTACTTTGGAATCATAACATCATATGAGCTGGAGGGGTTCTTTTGAACAAGTGGAATAAAGGCATTAAACTAGTATCCTGTATGTTAGCACTAACGCTGAGTCTGAGTGTGATCTGGCCTGGGACAACAGGTGCAGAAAGCGCAGAAGTAACGCAAATTCAGGCGAATACGTTTGTTGGAGATCCGGGTGAGATGGTTGAATCCTTCGACATTACGGTTGCAGACGTGGAAAAATACAAAAATCTGAAGGCAACGGACTTCGATATTACAGGGAATTATGACGGTTATCCGTTAAATGCTGCAGGAGAAATTGTGCAAGACAATTACGAAGACGATGGCATCACGTTGTCCATGAAGGATAACACCATCCACATGACCGTGAAACCTTTCAAATATCCTGGAGGTCTGAAATCTGAGTTTGCGGTAACCAATAAAACGTATCCAGAGCTTTCTTTTGATAAAAAAAGTGTAAATCAGGTAAAAACCCGCACCGTCGATGAGTTTGAAAAAGCAGAATTTACTGCAAGCAATGGTGTAACGCTATCCTATAACCTGAAGCGCAGTCCTTCCAAAGAAGCGAAGCCGCTCATGGTATGGCTTCACGGCGGTGGTGAAGTTGGAACAGACGGGCGTAATCATCTGACTGCGAATCGCGGTGCGGTAGTCTGGACGGAATCGGGGTATGATACTTCTGTACTGGCTGTGCAATATCCTGAGAATTACAGTTTCAAAATTTACAACAATGCAGAGCAGTTACCGATTATGAAGGCATACTTTGAAGCTCAGGTTGAGTTGATCCAAAAGCTTGTTGCTGAAGGTGAAGTAGACCCTGACCGCATTTATCTGTCTGGTGTATCTAGTGGCGGTGGAGGTGCATTCCGCTTCCTGATGCAGTATCCTGATCTGTTTGCTGGAGCAATCATCGTTGCTGCCAAAGATACCGTTGCGGATTATACAGGTTCCGTTGACGCTTTCAAGCAAGAACTGAAAGGTATTGTGGATGTGCCAATGTGGATTATGCACGCTCAAAATGACCCAACAACAGATAGTCATACTAGCTCACTTGCTTATCAGGCATTGACCGAAATGGGAGCTAAACAGGTACATTTAACGTTATATGATGATGCTTATATGGACAGTCACAGATTCTACGGAGGTTTGAAACACTGGTCATGGGTACCTGCTTTCAACAATAAAGAGGTTATCGCAAGTCTGTTCAAACTTCATAAAGGTACGGCTGGAGAGCAGCCAGTTGCTTCATCAGAGCATGGTGTAAAACCTATGGAACCTATAACTCGTGCACAGATCGCAGTCGTTCTAGCTGATGCTCTGCAACTCCCGGAAGCAACTGCAACATATCCTTATGTGGACAGTGCTCCCGAATGGGCTGCTCAAGCCATCGCGAAGGTGACCAAGGCAGGTCTAATGAGAGGTGTCGGAAACCAAATGTTTGCACCTGAGAGCGAAGTAACACGTGCGCAGATGGCAGTTATTGTAGACCAGATTCTGACTAATAAGGATTGGAAGCCTGCTACAGATTCAGTGGAGCTGGTGTTTGGTGATATCGACAGTAAGCATTGGGCACATACAGCCATTCAGAATAGCGCTCGTGCTGGTGTAATGACGGGTGTGAGCAATGGGAAGTTTGATATGAAGCAAACCGTAACAGGTGTACAACTTGAGCGAATCATGCAGCGACTAGAGCAAGTGGGCACAAAATAAAGCTCTGAATGGATAGAAAATAAATTTTATATAAGTTGAACTATTTATTTACACTTGAACGGAAAGGACAGAAAAAACCTGGAAAAGAGGAGCTAAAAGCTTTCTGAAAGAAAGCTACGTCGGAAGCATACGCCTCGCCTTTATCACCGGATTTTCCCCTTTGGAAAAGGGGATCGAAAAAATCTGGGGGTAACAGCGATTAGAAGGTTATTCTGTCATCGGAGTGGATTGTGTAAAATCTTTAGTTCAATTTATATAGACATTCAATGTTGAGAGGATGAAACAAAATGACTACACCATTTCCGAAGGATTTCCTGTGGGGCGGCGCAGTAGCGGCGAACCAGCTGGAGGGAGCGTATAATGCCGATGGCAAAGGTTTGTCTGTACAGGATGTTATGCCACATGGTATTACAACACCAAGAACGGAAGGGCCTACCGAAGATAACTTAAAATTGATTGGTATAGATTTTTATAACCGCTACAAAGAGGATGTTAAACTGTTTGCCGAGATGGGCTTTAAGGTGTTCCGTACATCCATTGCCTGGTCGCGCATTTTCCCTAAAGGTGACGAACTGGAGCCAAACGAGAAAGGTCTGCAATTCTATGATGATCTGTTCGATGAGTGCCACAAATACGGCATTGAACCGCTCGTAACGATCTCTCACTATGAGACACCCCTTCATTTGTCTAAAACCTATGATGGATGGGTTAATCGTAAAATGATCGAGTTTTACGAACGCTATGTTACCGTGCTGTTTAATCGTTTCAAAGGCAAAGTGAAATACTGGTTGACCTTCAATGAGATCAACTCCATTCTGGAAGAACCATTCATGAGCGGTGGTATCTATACACCTAAATCTGAATTGTCCAAGCAGGATCTGTACCAAGCGATCCATCATGAATTGGTAGCCAGTGCGCTTGCGGTTAAACTCGGTCATGAGATTATGCCGGAAGCGAAAATCGGGTGCATGGTGCTTAGCATGCCGACATATCCGCTCACACCGAATCCGGACGACATTGTTGCAGCGATGCACGCAGAGCAACGTAATGATATTTTTGCTGATATCCATGCACGTGGTTATTATCCAAAATACATTAATCGTTATTTCAAAGCGAATAACATCAACATTAAGTTCGAAGAGGGGGATGAGGAAATTCTCAAACACACCGTAGATTTCATCTCCTTCAGCTATTATGTAAGTATTTGCGAGACCGGTGATCCGGAAAAACGTAAAGAGGGTAAAGGGAACCTGTTTGCAGGAGTTCAGAACCCTTACTTGAAAGCAAGTGAATGGGGCTGGCAGATTGATCCTCAGGGCTTGCGCGTAACCCTCAATAAATACTGGGACCGTTATCAGAAACCGTTGTTTATTGTCGAAAATGGTTTGGGCGCCGTAGATGAGTTGATTACAGATGAGAACGGCAATATAACGGTCCATGATGACTACCGCATTCAATACTTGAATGATCACCTGGTGCAGGTTGGAGAAGCACTTGAAGACGGTGTCGAAGTCATGGGGTACACGTCATGGGGCTGTATTGACTTGGTAAGTGCATCTACAGCAGAGATGAAGAAACGTTATGGTTTCATCTATGTTGATCGTAATAATGATGGTTCTGGTACACTGGAGCGTTATAAGAAAAAATCTTTCCATTGGTACAAAGAAGTTATTAGTACGAATGGCGCAAGTCTCAAAAAGAATAACGCATAGTTATGATTCAAAAGACCTTGTTGTATGCGTGCATCTTATGTCGCATTAACGCACATTAACCGCTTTCAGAAAAACATTGTCACATGCGATTTAATATGGTAAGATAGGCCCAAGGCTAAAGAATACTGGATTGTTACTGTTCAATCAGGCAAAACCAGAGGCAGGCATACTTCATGACCTGTTTTGGTTTTGCCTTTTACTACTTTGACGGTGCAAGGTGATGTGAAGAAATGAAAATTGAGAAGGTGCTAAACAACAACGTAGTTACTGTAATTGACCCGGGAGGCAACGAACTGGTCGTTATGGGACGTGGAATTGCCTTCAAAAAGCATACAGGTGAATCCATTGACGAGAGTCTCGTTGAAAAAATATTTTCGCTCGAAAGCAAGGAAGTTTCCCAAAAATTAAAGACGCTTCTGTCCGATATTCCTGTTGAATATATGGAGTGCTCGGATGAAATCATACGCTACGCCGAGACGGTGCTGGGTGAGAAGCTTCATGAAAGCATCTATATTTCATTGACTGATCATATTCATTTTGCTATTGACCGACATCGTCAAGGATTGCAGATCCGTAATGCATTATTTTGGGAAATCAAGCGTATGTATCGGAAGGAATATGCGATCGGACTCAAGGCATTGCAGATTATTGAAGAAACGTTAGGTGTTCTTCTTCCCGAGGACGAATGTGCATTCATCGCGATGCATCTGGTTAACGCCCAGATGAATGGTGAGATGAGAGAAACGATCAGTATTACGAATATCGTGAAGGATATTCTAAACATCGTTCGGCGCAGTTTCGTGATTGAACTCGATGAAGATTCACTAAGTTATTACCGATTCCTGACCCATCTTAAGTTCTTTGCTCAACGCGTATTGCAAGGTACAGCGATTGAAGACAAGGAAGAGGATAATCCGCTTCATGATCTGGTGAGCAAACAATATCCGGAAGCACATGCTTGTGCAGTCAAGATTAACGATTATACACGTAAAATATATAATCGCGTCTTATCGAAGGAAGAAGTGTTGTACCTCACGATTCATATCGAACGTATTGTCCGAAATGAACAAATAATTGAATAATTCGGGATTGTTACTACAAAAAAGGCAAAACCTAAACGTTGAAACATGATAAGCTATTCTGCTTTGTCATGGTTCAGTGTTTAGGTTTTTTTTAAACCTTCAATACACATAAAGGAGCAAAACACAATGGATAAACAACAATTGTCCAAAGATATTCTGAAGCTTGTTGGTGGCGAAGAGAACGTTGATCAAGTGACCCACTGTATGACAAGACTCAGATTTAACTTAAATGACAACAAAAAAGCAGACAAAGAAACATTAAAGAACACACCTGGGGTTATGGGTGTTATGGAGAATGGTGGACAGTTCCAGGTCATCATCGGTAATGATGTACCGAAGGTATACAATGCGCTAGTAGGCAACATGTCGAAATCTCCAAACGCAGATGCATCGTCAGGTGCGGCAAGTGGTAATAAGCAAAAGAAAAATCCGATAAGTGCCGTGTTTGACTTCATTTCAGGCGTATTTACTCCAATCCTGCCTGCAATCACAGGCGCAGGTATGATTAAGGGAATTGTGGCATTGCTCCTTACCTTCGGTTGGATCAATGCTGAAAGCTCCACATATATTATTTTGTCTGCTATTGGTGACGGTGCGTTCTACTTCCTGCCAATTATTCTCGGTATTAGTACAGCACGTAAACTTGGCAGCAACATGTATATTGGTGCGGCAATCGGTGCATCCGTTATGCATCCTACGATTACGGCTCTTTTAGCACCAGGGGAAAATGTATCGTTTATTGGATTGCCGGTTGTAGCAGCAACATATGCTTCTTCCGTTATACCAATTCTGATCGCGGTATGGCTGGCTTCTTATGTTGAGAAAGCAATTGATAAAGTAACACATGCTTCATTGAAACTGATCATTGTTCCGACAGTTACGTTGTTAATCATTGTTCCTGTAATGATGATCGCTGTTGGACCACTTGGTGTAATTATCGGTAATGGTTTGACAGACGGCATCAACTGGTTGTTCAATAATGCAGGCTTGTTTGCAGGTTTGCTTGTTGGAGGAACATTCTCACTGTTGATTATCACGGGTATGCACTACGCCCTTGTTCCGATTATGATTGGATCTATCGCTACTTTGGGATTCGACTATTTGATTCCGCTTATGATGATTGCAAACTTTGCACAAGCAGGTAGTGCACTAGGGGTATCCTTTAAGTCTAAAAACAAACAAATTAAATCTTTGTCCGCATCAACTGGTGTTACAGCCCTCATGGGGATCACGGAACCAGCAATGTATGGGGTAAATATGAGATTTAAAAAGCCTTTTGTTGCAGCTCTGATTGGTGGAGCAATTAGTGGAGCGTTCATCAGTTTCTTCCAAACCAAAGCTTATGTTATTGGCGGACTTGCAGGTCTATCAGGTATTCCAATGATTATCGGTCCGACATTTGTATATGCTATGATTGGAATTGTGCTTGCTGTTGTCATCTCAGCTGTATTAACCTACATTCTTGGTTTTGAAGATGTTCCTGAAGCGGCGCCAACATCTGCTACTGAAACAGCAACACCGGTATCAACAACCTCAGTTCCAGTTGTAACTGAAGAAACACAAGCACAGGATGAGCAAGTATTCAGCCCGATCACGGGTGAAGTGAGACCGCTTAGTGAAGTACCTGACCCTGCGTTTTCTGAAGAAATTATGGGTAAAGGTTTTGCAATTCAACCGACAGAAGGCCGTGTTGTTTCTCCAATCAACGGAACGGTATTCTCATTATCGAAGAGCGGACATGCCATTGGCCTCGTAAGTGATACAGGTGCAGAAATGCTGATTCACATCGGGATTGATACGGTGAAGTTGAAAGGCCAGTTCTTCTCTCCTAAAGTTCAGGCAGGAACCAAGGTTTCTGTGGGTGATGTCTTGATGGAGTTCGACCGTGAAGAGATTGAGAAAGCGGGTTATACAACGATTACACCGGTAATCATAACCAACATGCATCAATATACTTCTATTGAGTCTGCTGGTCGCACAACCGTTAAGGAACAAGAACTGTTGTTCACGGCAAAAGCATAATTCAATATAACAAAAGCAGTTGCTTCGTGGAATATATCCAGAGGAGCAGCTGCTTTTTTCGTTTTAATTATGAAGATGTCCCTATGTACATTGTAGAGAGACCTGTGCAATCTGAATCAGCTTTATTTTAAGAAAAACATAATTGTGTATCATTATTTGACGACGATTTTGCCTTGTCCTGCGAGCATGCGCATTTCCCTGGACAGGCGATCCTGATCTTCAACTGCGACTTCAAGTTGCACACCGTAACGCCACACCATGTTATGTTCCATCCCCCAGCGAAGTGTGCCTTCAATATATAACAAGTCTTCAAACAGCTTCAGGTTGATGCCGATGCGAATATCGTTATGTTCTACAGGGAGGGACAGTGGAAAAGCAAGCTGACAGCCAGAGCGGCTGATATCACGCAATTCGGCTTGAATGGGCTTAGGAGGGCCATCCATGCCATTAATGCTCAAAATGTATATTTCGAAGTGCATAGGTTCCTTCAGAGTATAACGAAAAGGTTCTTTCCTATTATTAATTGGCATAGATTCCTCCATCAAATTCAAAAAAATTCCGTTATCGTTATATCGTCAGTTGTGTACCAGAAATGAAGAGTACCGCAGCAGAGATGGTTCGAGAGTTCGATTTTATGTGTGGATTGTGCTTGTTATAATGTAAGAAAGAAAGGATGGATGAGCATGCAAGGAACATTTCAGATGGAAACAGATACAGCCACGTTATGCTGTTATGATCTGGCGTCACTGGAGCATCGTCTTCAGGATACAGCCGATTGGTGGTCGATCCCGGATGATGAACTGGAGGAGGTCAACGCAGGTCATTGTCTGTTTCTGAATCTAGGTGAGGACGGAACGTATGAAGTGCACTGGAATGTACGAGAAGCTGTTTGGGAAACAGGTAGTGAAGCAGAGCAAGAAAAGACGTATTTTCTGCAAGTTCCTTCGGGCACGGTTTACTTAGGTGCAGCAGATGATGTCAGCGGTGGTGAACTGGAGCCGGATGAGTTATCCCAAGGAGTTTTCTTACAACTAAACTCTGGAAATTATGCTTGCACTGTGTTTAAAAAGGAAAACCAGATATCGGTCACGATTCAACCTAGTGATCAAGGGAAGAACCTGTTACACGATTTGATCCGACTATAGTTTGAATTACATTGATTAAATAAATTACATACCTAGATCATTTTTAGGAGAGATGGATATGCCTCATTGGAGCGGGACATCAATCATGAATGCTACTATTTTGCACCAGCGGATAAAAGCACTTGCGGCACTTGATATCATTCTGTCAGAGCAGGAATGGCTTCGCGTACATCGTTATCACAGCAACACACTCCAGCCAGATACAGCATGGGGAAGCGTGGATAACGGGGCAGGGGACCATCTGCATGTATTGTTTACGAATACGGGGACTTTGCTCAAAGGGTTTGATCATGAATCCCCGCTCAGTCCGCATAACCGTGAGGATGGTGAAATTCATCCGGGCATGTACGATGAGGTACCGGAGGAGTTCATGCGTCTATTAGGTCAACACGAGGAAACGCTGGCTCGGGAGGATGTGACTTTCTGTATGTGGCAGGAAGGGCACAGTCCGGATTGGAAAGCAGGCAGTTGGATTGGATTTGCAATGGCTCAGGAAGACGAATCGGATGCCGAAGGTGGAGWAGCATTTCTGCTCGGTTATATCGAGGAAACACCGGAATCATATATCGATTGGGCAGTAGATTACTACGATATACAGGATATGTCTTTGGCTGCTGTGACTGAAATATATAGCGAAGCACCGATTAGTGCTGACCTGATCCGAGAATTGAATCCGAAGCGTGATGTGTTCGTCGCGATGGATGAACTACAGCAATCTGGATACGCAGTGCAGCGAAGTGAAGCCCGGTAAACGATGTTTGAGGGAGGAATCACGTTATGGGTTGGGAGTATGGGATCAGAACGAAGGAGCAGGAGCACAGCAGGTTGACTGAAATCATGTCGCGACTGGCTGCTTCACTGACGCATAGCAGGATGCACAGCGTAGAACAACATACGGATGGTTTTAGTCTTTTGCGTGATGATGAATCCTGGCCAAAAGCTTTGGAGGTATGGCTAGAGGAAGCAAGCGGGTTGGATGAAGTAGCGGATGGTGAACAATACATCTACTGCCTGTTCCATATCTGGGGGGAGGAAGGACGAACCTGGAAAGAGCAGATGGAGGGTGTAACGAATCAGTATCCAGAAGTATTTGAATGGTTTGAATTGTGAGTGCCTGAGGTGGTGATCCGGGAAAGGAGTGAATGTTGTGCAAAGACAAGCCAAAAGTAAAATTCCGGTGCTCCTTTATCAGTATGAAGGCCCGGAGAGGAACATCGGGTTTACCTTATCTCCCCTGTACCTGAACGAAGATGTGCGTGAGATAAGACAGGAGGATATGCTGTTTATCTATGATGAGGATTTCAAGCATATTCGTCCAGCAATCAATCGTGCTTTCCCTTTAACGGACCCGCAAAGTGGAGAAGAGCTACAGGCGTTTGATCCTTGCTGGGATAATCCGATGGTGAAAGAGGTATGGGTGGGGATTTTGTCCGAGTTGGAGCAGGTGAAAGTTGTTGAACCGGAACTGCGGGTGTTCCTAGATTCGTTGACAACCTGGATTCGGAAAGTGCTGGCTTCAGCTGACGGGATTGAAGTTACGGGCAATCTGTAAGTAGATGTAATTCCATTACGAGTGCAGGAATAGCAGCTCCTATCTATGGATGGGGAGCTTTTTTTCGTATAAAAAAATAATGAAAACGGTTTGGTCGGTTCATCCGTCTTATACCACAGAGAGAGAAGAGGAGGGGAACAGGGTGGATAGCGAGACAGGGATGAAGCAGTTGGACTGGATACATATGCACGATGAATCAGTGTTTATTAATTCCGTTACGGAGCATCAGGATACGTTGTTATCCATTGCCTATAGCTATTTACGGAATCGGCAGGATGCACTGGAAGCGATACAAGAGATGACCTGCAGGGCCTGGATTAAACGTCGTACGCTAAAAAATGATAAGGCATTTAAATCATGGATTATTCGAATTTTGATTTATGTCTGTATTGACGAACAGCGCCGCCGCAAGCGAACTATACTTCAGCCGGATGAGAGCATGGAGAAAAATATCCCGGCTTCGTGGATGATTAGTGCCCGAGATAATCGTATAGCCATGCAGTCTCTTTTGCTGAAAATAAAACCGAAGTATCGACATGTATTGTTACTCAAGTACTACAACGATATGACACTTACAGATATTGCTTCGATCCTTGGCAAACCGGAAGGTACGATTAAGACATGGCAGCATAAAGGTCTTGAACAATTACGGAAGCTGATGAAGAACAGGAGGGATTGGCATGACCACTAGCCCGGAGGAAAAAGCATTGCTGGCAGATGCATATGAGATTAACAAGAAGCACAAAGAGTTGCATTCGGCCGATACGACTGTTGCCATACAACGTGGCTTGGCGGAAGCCAAAGCGAGTAGATCAAGTAAAAGCAGACGTGGAAAATGGATCACGGTATTATCCGCTGTATCACTTGCCGTGGCGGTTATTCTGCTCGCATCACTTGGAGACTTCGGTCAACAACGGTTGACCTCTTCCCAGTCTGAAGTTCATTGGGGAGAATTGGAGCCTTTTCGTGAGTTGCTGCGCAGAGATCAGGAGAGTGCTACCCTTACCTCAGCCCTCAACCATAATTATGTTCAGCGTTTAGATCAGACAGTGACGATGGGGAAATACACGTTTACGCTGGATGCGTTGATGGCGGATGAGAATCGAGTCATTCTCTTATACTCTGCTCAGACGGATACATCGAGTGGGGTATATTCCATAGAGAACACGAAATTAATGGATGCATCGACAGGATATGTGATTGATAACGGCAGCATCAACGGTATCCGTTTCTCAGATCAGAATAATGTCCTTCGAGGCCGTACCACATTTGATCGAAGTCGAAGCCAGCCGCTTCCAGAAAAATTAAATTTTGAATTTCAGCTTTCTTCTGTCGTTCCCGATAATCGTGAGCATGGAAAAGCGAATGGAAAAGGAGAAGAGCAGGAACAGCGGGAGGGGAATTCGCAGGAACGAAAGTACGAATTTTCTAAAAAAATGAATGTTGTCGTTGCGTTGGACCCGAAATTTTCAATCCCAAAAACGGAAACGATCCCTGTGAATCGAACGTTCAAGTTCGGGGAGTACGAAGTGTTGATATCGGACGTGGAAATTTCGCCGTTGGTAACACACGTAAGGCTTGATTATGATCCCAAACAAAAGCTTGACTATGAGAAGGAGTCGTTCATTAGCGATATCATTCAGCCGTTTGAGCTCGTCACGACCTCCAAAAAAGGGGAGAAGACAATCTTATCTAGGAATGGAGGCAGAGGCACGGAGAATGGCATGGTTTATTCGTTCAATAGCAATTCTCTTGATGAACCCGAATCGATCGTATTGAAGATGAAAGGAAAACCCGGTAAGGTCTATCGAAATATACAAGATGTTGCGAAAGATCAGTTCGAAATCAAAATTAAATAGACGCATTAGAAGAGACGGGATGAGTTCATGTTGTATATGTGACATGTTCTCATCTTTCTGTTTTTTCACGATATCTGACCTGCTGTTGCAAAAAAGATAAAATAATTGTCCTTTTGCAATAATGGTATTGTCACAATGCAGGTTACAAGCTATAATCGAGTTGTTTGAGGGATAAATTACAAAGGATGGTGATATTTTGAAGAAGTTTTCATTGCTTTTACTCGCAGTCACTTTATTGTTGTTAACGGTTTCAACAGCCCCTGCTACATATGGTGCAGCAAACTATCCCAACACGGGCACAAATGGTTTAACTGGTTTTGCTGGTAATGCGAAGAATGAGAACGGTGTATCCAAGGCGGCGACGACAGGAGGCAGGAACGGCCAGGTCGTGTATGTCAGTAATCTGAATGATCTGAGAACACACATGGCAGGGTCTACAGCCAAGATTGTCGTTGTGGAACAGAATATTTCTTCATCCAGCTTGCAAAAAGTTGAATTTGGTTCCAACAAAACATTGGTAGGTTCTTTTGACAGACATACGTTAACGAACATTCACTTCAGATCCACTTCGGGATCAAGCAATGTGATCTTTCAGAATCTGACGTTTAATCACTCTGCGAACATCAATGCCAACGATGATATCCAGATGTACATTACTTCCGGTTCCAACTATTGGATCGACCATGTTACATTTTCAGGTCATAACTACAGTTCTGGCGGCAGTGATCTGGATAAGCTTCTGTATATCGGTGACCGCGCAGACTATATCACGATCAGTAACTCCAAATTTGCGAATCACAAATATGGCATTATTCTAGGACACCCGAATGACGGCAACAGTAGCTATAACGGTGTGCCTCATGTGACGATGTCCAATAACTATTTTGAAAACTTGTATGTACGTGGTCCTGGACTCATGCGTTATGGTTTCTTCCACATCAAAAACAATTATGCTAATAACTTTAACCAGGCGATTACGATCGGAGAAAAAGCGCGTATTTATTCCGAAAACAATTACTTTGGCGCAGGAGCTGAAAAAGGCGGCATTCTAGACGACAAAGGTAAAGGAGAATTTACGGATAAAGGTAGCACACCTGCTCTGAACAGCCCGGTTTCTCCAAAAACCAACTGGAGACCAAGTAATAACTACAGCTATCAGGTTGAAAGCGCGGCATATGCACGTGAGTTTGTTACGAAATATGCCGGATCATCGAATACAACACTAGTATTTGGCAAGTAACAGCCGGAAGGTATATGAGATCCTCTATAAAGGATGAGGTAGAGAGTTTGCTTTATGCGTATCTACGCATGGGCAGGCTCTTTATTTTGTTTATGATCATATGCAACGATATTATTTTGAAGTTCCTATCTCAATTACATGATTTACAGCCGATATATACTAACGTAGCGCTGTGTACATGTTTATGAAGCCTATATGCACTATATTATGGCAGGGTGATTTCTTTGCAACGGATCAT
The DNA here is from genome assembly GCF_052114825.1 of Paenibacillus sp. 2TAF8. NCBI lineage: Bacteria > Bacillati > Bacillota > Bacilli > Caryophanales > Paenibacillaceae > Paenibacillus > Paenibacillus sp. 2TAF8. The sequence goes on along the minus strand of NZ_JBFRFN010000003.1, from coordinate 58,968 downwards.
GACCAGTCACTTCATCACACACTCATCACACACTCATTACAGCTTACATCTGGTTAAACCTACATCAAAGGCGGGGTATTTATGAATCGGTTGGACGAAATTATCTGGAAAAGAAATAAAATGATTACAATGATGTTGTGGATTGTCGTGACTTTCGGAATAGTTATCGCTTTTACAGATCCTAAATTATTTATTTCTAATGCTATAGTGGTTATGTATGGTATATGGCTTACTTATGCCAATGTCAAAAAGAAGTGTATTCACGTTATTCCATGGATTAATGTAACGCTCATTAGCGCTTGTGGCATTTTTGCCAGTTGGGGGACTGTGGATCCGTTCATGGCGATTGTTATAACGAGTCTATTATTGATTTATCCTGATAAGCGAGTATTCCTTACCGGTTTTTCGGTTTTACTTGCAAACAACATTTTACAGCTTTTAATCGTTCCGGTTTCTACCCAGGAGCAGTTTATAGAAAATATTACGAATGTGGTACTCTTTGCAGTAGCAGGTGTGATTTTAGTCCTTGTATCTACGTTGAATCAAAAGTTATTTCAAGAGAGTGAGCATAGATGGAACGAGGTAGAACATTCACGGAAGCGTGTAGAAGAAATGCTGGAACGAGTGAAAAAGTCCGTTGTTGGACTTTCCCACTATACCGAACAACTCAAACAAAAGGTGGATGCTACGGGGTCCATAACGAATGAAGTGACACTTGGTTTTGGAGAAGTTGCCAAAGGAGTTGAGTTCCAGGCAACAAGTATTGCCGAAATTTCAGAGTCTCTTGCTCTGTCTGACCGCCAAATTCAAGATGTAGCATCCTATTCCCAACAGATGAAAGAGCTATCTGTAGACATGGCTTCAAGCACCCAGTCGGGCAGTTCTCAGATGGATCAATTGAATATGCAGATGAGCGAATTGGATACCGCTATTCATACAACCGCCGATGATATGCAGAAGTTTAGTGAACAAAGTGAATCGATGACGTTGATGCTAAACAGCATCTCCGATATTGCCACACAAACCAATCTGCTGGCATTGAATGCAGCCATTGAAGCTGCTCGTGCAGGCGAGCATGGACGTGGATTTGCTGTAGTATCGGAAGAAGTCCGCAAACTTGCTGAAAGTTCTGGACAATCCGCCAATGAAATTACAACAATCCTCATGGGGCTGAGAATGCAGACCCAAGCATTAACCATGAGATTTGAAGGAATTCGCCAATCTCTACAGCGTGGAAGGAACAGTGTGCAGACAGCAGGGGAAGTGTTTCAGTCCATTCATCATAGCTCACAGGACGTCCTGACTCATGCAACCGATATGGAGACAAGCTCAACAACAATGAAGGCTTCCTCAACACGGGTAGTGAATGAGGTTTCGGAAATTTCCAGTGTAACACAGCAGTCCAGCGCAGCAACAGAGGAAATCCTAGCGAGCATGGAAGAACAGCGCAACCTGACACAGAATATGGTGGAAAGCTTTGGGGAATTGGAGATGCTAATCGTGGATTTGAGCTTATTGGTGTCCGATCATCAAGCAGCTAGTATGGGGACAGGTCAGGAAGCGAATGCGAAAAGGAAAGCAATTACGGCAGTAGCTTAAAGTTTTAGAACCCGAAGCCTTATAATGTGAATTACTCGCAGGGATTGAAGATGTGCGGGAAATTCAGAACAACTAAAAGTTTACTTAGGAGTCCGGCAGCGCGTAAATAAGACGTGTTGTCGGACTTTTTTACGTCTAAAGGACGCATAGAACTGCTTCATTAAGGTGCACATGTCGGGAAAATATATATTTTCTTAACATATATTAATTATAGACATAAATTGCCGATATACATAAAGTGGCGCTGACTGCACGTTTATGAAGTTAATATGTACTATGCTAAAGGCGCAGAGGTTACGGAACTACGTATAAGCAGGACTATGGACTGAGAGTAAACTTACAGTGGCCTACATGTGTTAATTTTTTTAACTTACATAAAGGACGGGGTAAGCATGAATCGTATCGATGAGATCACTTGGCAGAGAAACAAACTAGTAAGTTACATGATGTGGGCCATAACGGCCATCAGCGCGGGGATCACGATTATTGTTCCCGATCTATGGCTGTCCACGCTACTCTCCGTTGTAGTTACTTTAGCAGTTACCGTATGCAATTTTATGAAAAAAGGTATACATATCATTCCATGGTTTGTGACGGTAGCGGTGATCGCCAGTGGAATTTACGTAAGTCGTGACGCGATGAACGCCGTGCAAGGCATTCTTATTGTCTCACCGCTGCTGCTTTATCCGAATAGTAAGCACTATAACATTGCTTTTTCGGTGATGCTTGCTTTTTTCGCGGTCCAACTTGTTCTTGTATCATCGGCGAGTATAGAGTTGCTATTTGCTGACTTGATTAATTTCAGTATGTATATTGTAACCGGAATTATAATGATCACCGTGTCTAGGGTGAACAAACGATTGTTCATGGATAGTGAAGCACGGGGGGCGCAGGTGGAAGAGTCACGCACCCGTGTGGAGATCATGTTGGAGCGGGTAAAAGAAGCTGTTGTAGGGCTGTCCCGCTATACAGAGCATTTAAAACAAAAAGTGGATGAGACCGGTGCCATCACCAACGAAGTGACGGTCGGATTCAGCGAAGTTGCGAGAGGTGTCGAGTTTCAGGCGACCAGTATTGCTGAAATCTCCGAATCGTTATCTCAATCTGACCGTCATATTAAGGACGTAGCGTCCTATTCCCAACAGATGAAAGAGCTGTCCGCAAGTATGGCCTCAAGTACACAGACGGGTAGTACACAGATGGGTAACCTGAATGAGCAGATGCATGAATTGTACCAGACAATTAACACGACAGCTGATGATATGAAGAAGTTCAATGATCAGAGTGAATCGATGACGTTGATGCTTAATAGTATCTCGGATATCGCCACTCAAACCAATCTGCTTGCGCTGAATGCAGCCATTGAAGCAGCACGTGCAGGTGAGCATGGACGCGGATTTGCTGTCGTTTCGGAGGAAGTTCGCAAGCTGGCTGAAAGCTCAGGGCAATCGGCGAGTGAGATTACCTCGATCCTCACCAGTCTGAGAACACAGACGCAAGCATTGACAAGTCGCTTTGAAGGGGTTCGTCAGTTGCTGCAAGTTGGAGCAGAAAGTGTTCTGACAACGGAACGGGTATTCCAGTCCATTAATACCAATTCACAGAATGTATTGACTCAGGCCACAGAGATTGAAACAAGTTCAGCAACGATGAAGGAATCCTCGACTCGGGTGGTTAATGAGGTATCCGAAATTTCCAGTGTAACGCAACAATCCAGTGCTGCAACGGAAGAGATTTTGGCGAGTATGGAAGAGCAGCGCAATCTGACGCAAAATATGGTGGAAAGCTTTACCGAACTTGAGAAACTCATTGTTAATCTGAGTGGTCTTGTATCGGATCAGCATACTGCCTGAGCAGACTGAATCCTAGGTAGATGCTATTCCTATTACATTGATGGTTTAGACTGGGGCTACCTGCTTAGCTTTAAGTCATGATTTGCTCTTCCCAGGCGTGTATAACCTGTCAGATTGAGTTTATCCAAATAGGCCCGTCTGTGCATAATTATGCGCTGTACGGGCCTATTTGACGTTCATAGGTCCCTTGTAGCTCCACATTTTTTTAGATAGAGTAGAGGTATAGAAAATGCTGGTGAAACGCTTCTGGAGTTTAGGGGCCGTGGGCCGAATAGGAAAATAGTCAAGGAGAGATCATCTTGAATTGGAAAGATATTAGTAAAATCAAAGAAGTAGAGTACCTATGTGAGGTTATTGCTTCATCCTCATTGGATGTCAATGAACGGGATGACCGCGGACGAACACCGCTTATGATTTTTTTGACTAATCGTACCCCGCTTGAAGGGATTCGCTGTTTGCTCAAAGCCGGGCCGGATCTGGAAGCGGAAGATAAACTGGGAGATACTGCATTGAAAAAAGCGGTAAGGTTCAAGCAGCCCCAAGCGATCAGTCTATTACTTGAGCATGGTGCAAAACTGGATTCCCCGAAGGGTATCATGGCAACAGCCTGGAACCTGGCAAGAGAGCATAACCCGAACATTGCCGATATGTTGCTGGATACACCTGGAGCCATACGTTTAAAATTGACAGATAAAGAGCAGCAGATTGTTGATGATATTATTTACGAGGAGTCTTCCGGCGCAGCCTGTGAGAAAGTTCGGATGTTGGATTCAGAAGTGTTGGTACATGCAGTGGTGACTGGCTTTAATTGGGATGATAGTCCCGAACCGATGGTTGCAGCAGCTGAGCATCCGAAATGTGCCGAGATTACAAGGCTGGATATGATTGAATTGATGGAGGCCGAGTACTGGCTGGAGATGGATCTGGAAGAAGTGAACAGCAGAGTAGATGGGCCTAAATATCGACACCTCGCAGCATATTTGACTAGAAAGGACTGATTCGGAATAGTGCATGACTCCTTCCATGAGCAGAACAAAAAGCTAGAGCAGCTGCAACAGGAACTGAAGGCAAACAATATCGAGCATTTTTACATGATCGAGTCTGGACAAAAGCAGAGCCAGCAGTTGGTACTAGCAGGCAGTTTTGATTTTTCATATTATCACAATGTGGAGATTACCTTCAGTGAGGTAGAGTTCATTCTATGTCCCGGGACGATATTTAACGTGGAGTTGTTTCGGCTTGCCACTGAAGAAGAGATCGCTCAGTTAAATTCCATTATGTACGGATATGAAAGGAATAGCACCGTATTTTGTCTGGAAAATGAATTCGAACAACAGCGATTTTATATCGTTGCGAAGCAGATGACGTATCATTTCGGCATGGTATATTACTATGATCGACCGAATCTGCAACCGGGAGAGCGGATTGCCGAATTCGTCATCAAATCGGAGAATGTTCGTGAGTAATGCTACTATGATATGATGCACACCATGGAGGAATCAAAGGTTGAAGAAAAATGCTGGCGAATACGGCTTGGTTAGCAATGGGGATCAGATGAAAGAGGAAGGTGTCATGGACAACGGAGGACGTGTTCAGTTATACGATCGACATTCAATTCATAGCATGGATTGGCCTGATACCGAGGATGCAAAATACGCACAGGCATATTTAGAGCCGATGATCATGCAGGGAACAACAGAATACATGACTAACGTAAATACCACGTTGCTCCTTGCCCGCATGGACGACCTTGTGCTGCCGGTTACCGTGAATGAAGAGGAATATGATAATGCTTATGTCTGTTCCCCGTATACTCACTATGTGCGATATGCCAAGCAGGAACTGACCATGTTACAGAAGCCAATGCTGGAAAAAGGACTCTCCATGCTGCTCAGTTTTATAGGCTGGGGCATGAAAAAATCCCGGATCAATAAGGTTGTTCACGTGAACAACTGGCTTTTATCGACCAACCTGTACCCTGCCATGACTGGCGAGCAAGCAATACATATCCTGAAAGCGGTGAGGGAGCGCTATCCGCAGCATACGGTGATCTTTCGTTCTCTGAGCTCCGCACTGCACTCGAATCTTATAACAGGGCTTCAGGAATCGGGATGCCGCTGTATACCGAGCAGGCAGATTTATCTGTATCAGGCACATAATCCTAATTTCGGCAATGCCAAGTCGCGCTGGTTGCTTAAACGGGATCAGGCATTGCTGAACAAACATGGCTATGAATTGGTTTCTGGTGCAGATATTGCGGAATCAGATATCCCGCGAATTGTGGAACTGTACCGGATGTTATATCTGGAAAAGTACTCCTATGACAATCCGCAATTCAGCGAGCGTTTTATTGCTACAGCCAGAGCGAACGGAACATTAAGTCTACACGGCTTGCGTAAGGAAGGGCGCTTGGATGCAGTGATGGGTTATTTTTGCCGCAACGGGGTGATGACCACGCCACTGTTCGGCTATGATACCAACATTCCCCAATCTGTCGGTTTGTACCGCATGTTATCCGCTTGTCTCATTGGACAAGCCCAAAACAACAGAGCGTTACTACATGAGAGTGCTGGTGCGGCCCAGTTTAAACGGAATCGTGGTGCGGAAGCAGATTTCGAATACTCTGCAGTGTATGATCGCCATCTGCCGCTGTACAGACAGTGGTGCTGGGCATTGCTGGATCGCTTGTTAAACAGTTTAGGTGTGCCGCTAATGCGCCGCATGAAGCTATAAAATAAACTTCTATTCCAGATGCTCAGCTAGCTGCACCTCGAACCCATCCGGATCTGCAATGTACATAAAACGCAGACGTGGGTTCGGCTGCACAGGTTCGCGTAGGATGGGAATGTTCATCTTTTCCAGACGCTCCATAGCTGCTTCAAGTGACGTTACTTCGTAACCAATGGAGATACCAGCCTCAGGCTGTAGTACCTGCTTGCTACCTTCGATTAGTTCTAGTGAGGTCTCGCTCTTCTCATCCAGACCGAGCATAGCAATCTGCCGTCCACGGCTTTCGAATCTGCGCTGCACGGTAAGCCCGAGCACATGGTGGTAGAAATGAATCGAGGCTTCCAGATTACGCACGCGCAATGTAATCCAGTTCAGTTTGGTTAACATACTTGTTCTCTCCTTTGTTTTGCTCTGTGTCGGTTCATGTTTATTATACAAGAAGAAAGCAGATTTATCTGAATTTATTGAAAAAATTTACAAAAATATATATGTAAGCGTTATTTTGAAGTGTATAATACAAGTTAAATTGAGAGGAGGAATGAAATGAAGACCAAGGCGTTTAAAAAAGTGAGTTCAACCCTGCTGGCAACGATGCTGGTGATGACGATGGTTCCTTTTCAGCAGGCTGCTTTTGCACAAGAACAGCAGATTGAACAGGGAGTAAGCCCTGGGGTTACGGCAGTTGCTGAGCAGAACCTCGAAGTGCTTCATACCGATTTTGAGGATGGGACACTTCAAGGCTGGCTTCCGCGTGTTGGTAGCGAAAGTTTGACGGTTTCAGAGCAGGCAGCGCATCAAGGTACTCGGAGTATGCTTGTCTCGAACCGTCAGCGCTCCTTTCACGGGCCAATGCTGAAAATGAAAAGTCTGTTGAAGCCTAATTCTACGTATAACATTTCATTCTATGTCAGGCTTACGGAGAAACCTGCTTCAGATCAGACGATTCAGCTAACGGCCTACAAGAAGAATGGGGCAGAGAGCTGGAACATGCTGGACAAGGTCACGATTCCCAAAGACGACTGGCAACAATGGCATAAGGTTACGGCCACGTACCAATACAGCGATAACCCTGAGGAGCTGAATTTCTTTATTGAAACACCTTATATCTCCGATGAGACGGTAGATACCTTATCATTTTATGTGGATGATATAACGATTGAGGAAGCCGCACCACTGGCTATTGAGACCGATATTCCTTCCTTACAAGATCTGTACCAGACTGAATTTCCGATTGGGGCCGCGGTGTATCGCTGGCAGCTTGAAGGTGCTTACGGTCAATTGTTAACCAAACACTTTAACAGTTTGACTGCAACATATGAGATGAAACCGAAGTTTGTGTCCCCTTCCAAAGGTGTGTATGACTTCCAAGCCTCGGATGAATATGTGGACTTTGCACAGAAAAATCAAATGGGTTTACGTGGACATGCCTTGCTCTGGCATATTGATGCAGCAGAGTGGATGTTCAAGGATGATCAGGGCAATCCTGCGAGCAGGGATCTGCTACTCAGTCGGGTCCAGAACTATGTAGATACGGTCATGAAACGTTACAAAGGTAAAATCTACGCTTGGGACGTTGTGAATGAAGCGATTGCGGACAGCAACGGGGATGCAAACGGATTGCGCAAAAGCCCGTTCTACGAGCTGATTGGTCCGGATTATGTTGAGAAAACGTTTGAGTTTGCACGCGCCGCCGACCCGGATGCAAAATTATACTATAACGAGTATTACACCGAAATTCCTGAAAAAAGAGAGCATATGTATCAACTGGTTAAACGGTTGAAAGAGAGAGGGCTGATTGACGGTGTGGGCCTGCAATCCCACTATAACCTCGAATCCCCGCCGATTGATGAGATTGAGAAAACAATCAATCTGTTTGCAGGACTGGGACTGGATATCCAGATCACTGAATTGGATGTAGACAGTGGTATTCCTTATGGCGAGAAGCTGCCACAGGACGTTGCTGTGAAGCAGGCCTATCGTTATAAAGAGCTATTTGACCTGTATCAAAAACATAGCGATGTCATCTCATCGGTGACTTTATGGGGTCTGCAAGACGAGAAATCGTATAACAACCAAGCGTTTTTGTTTGACTCAGCATTGCAATCCAAACCGGCCTATTGGGGGTTAGCTGACGAATCCAGTCTACCTGTTTTGACGCAACGTGCGGTTACCTTGTCCGGCACACCGAATACGAAGGCAGCCAAACAAGATCCAATCTGGAACAAGGCTGTTTCGACAGCATTGAAAGGTAATACAGGTTCAGCTTCTTTCCGTACACTATGGGACAAGAATAACCTTTATGTTTTGGTTGATGTGAAGGATACAACGAAACATTCGAAGGACAAGGTGGAGCTGTTTGTGGATTTAAATAACGGCAAAACCCCTGTTTACGAGGCAGATGATCGACATATCACGATAAGCCGCGAAGGCAAAGTGACAGGAGCTAAGCCACATACGTATCGCGTTCGTGAAGCGGCGGACGGCTATCAGGTTGAAGTATCCATACCATTAACTCATGCAACAGGTTCACTTGCACGTGAAATCGGACTGGACGTTCGGGTGACGGATGGCGGAACGAGTGGAGCAGAAGGACAGCATGTCTTGTACTGGAATGACCGTACATTATCGCAAGAGCAGAATACGAGCAAATTCGGCGTCATCCAACTGGCGAGTATGCCTAAATCCTCGAAAGCTTTGCAAGGAACCGTAACGATTGACGGAGAAAAGGATGCGAAATGGAATAAGGTTACTCCATTCCATATTACACCACTGAATCAGAGCGGGGGAGCATCAGCTGAGGCTCGTGCGATTTGGTCTGGTCAGGATCTATATCTGTTCATTGATGTCTCAGATCCGCAAATTATAACCAATGCCACCGATCCTTGGGATCAGGACTCGGTTGAGATTTTCCTGGATGAAAATCATCAGCGCACGCCTTTCTTTCAGTATGATGATGCCCAGTTCCGAATCAGTGCAGATAACGTGGCTACGTTTGCAGGCAGTGCCTCACCCGCGCGTCTCGAAAGTGCCGTGAAGAAAACGGCCAAGGGGTATCAGGTGGAGGCCAAGATCAGATTCCAATCCCTCGTGCCGAAGGCAGGTCAAGTGATGGGATTTGAACTTCAAATTAACGATAATCAAGGGAATAACAACAAGAGCACGGCGAAATGGAATGATCTCACCAATGATAGCTGGAAGAACACTTCCCAATATGGCATTCTGATGTTTTCAAAATAAACCTGTGAATGACCAAGGTCTATAGGGAAAAATTATAGGCATGGTTGAGTTGTCTTTCATTGAATTATCCGCAAAACCCCCGAACACTGCGAGATATTCTCGCCAGTGCTTGGGGGTTTCTGCTTACAGAGGATAAGCTACTTTTATTGGATCAGATCCACGGCACCTTGGGGTACAAAAGCCTCAATGCCGTTATACACAATTACGCCTTCAAGTTCTGTCTTTTTACCGTTTACAAGCGCAACATTTTTGTAGATTTGCAATTCAAGCGTGGTGTTGCCTTTTGTTACGATAATCTTCGGATTTTTAACATCGGTTAGATCCAGTTTGTATGTGGCACCTTTCGCTGTAAACGCCTGTTTGGCAGGTACGAACAGTTGCTTGCTTACATTGTCCAGATCCAGATTAAGGACACGAGCCATGTATTTGGCTACATCTGTATTATCAATGACACCAAATGGACGATCATTGTTAGGAGCATACGTGTAAAGTACTACGTCTCCACCGGTGTGTCCGCCTGTTGTCCAGCCGATACCCGCACGTTTGCTGATCATAGGGCCTACCACATAGTTCAGGCTACCTGGCTCGGCGGCTTTAATGGCAGCAACCTCTTCGGAAGTCAGATCGGCAATGCCGTAGTATTGTTTCATGACTGCTTTGATGTTGGTGCGCTTCGCATTCAGCCTCGCTTCTAAACCTTCACCTGTCAATTTAGCCTTTTTCAAAGGTCCGATAAAAGTGGACAACGGCTCTTTGTCATACGTACCTGTTGTAGCTGCATTACCAATCGTAAGTCCACCGTTCTGATGGTCAGATACGGCAACAACCGCGGTTTGTCCATCGGCTTTGGCGAAGTCCATCGCTACTTTTACAGCATCATCAAAAGCAAGTACGTCACTGATAATCCCAATCGGATCATTGGCATGAGCAGCCCAGTCTACCTTGCTGCCTTCGACCATCAGGAAGAAGCCATTCTCGTCTTTGGATAGAACTTCAATCGCTTTGGATGTCATCTGAGCCAGACTTGGCTGCTTGGCAGGATCACGATCCATGTTGTATGACATACCTGCCGGGGAGAACATGCCCCACAGTTTGTTGGAAGTAGATGCTTTCATCGCCGCAGGCGTAGTTACATAATCGTATCCAAGTGCTTTAATTGAAGCAACCAGATTGTTACCGTCTTTGCGTCCTGCTGGTTCCAAATACTTACTACCACCGCCCAGTACAACATCGATGCCATTGAAGACTTGTTGTTTACTGAGTGCGTCGTAGTTTTTACGATCAGGGTAATGTGCCGAGAAGTCTGCTGGTGTTGCATGCATAATTTCGGATGTGGCTACAATACCCGTGGCTTTACCCGCAAGCTTGGAAGCTTCCAATACGGAAGCAACAGGTTTTCTTTCGTCGCCTTTTGCAATCGGTTTTTGTCCAGGCATGGTGGCTTTGTCCGGCAATACACCGACAAAGCCGGTATGAGATTTATGTCCTGTGGCAAAGGCTGTTCCAGCAGGAGCCGAATCCGCAATCGGCGCATCCGCAGAGTGTGTACGAACCATACCGCTTGCCATGGAATCAATGGTCAGGGATGAACCTTTATACCAACGAGACAATGCAGTAGCATCATTAGCCATACCGTCAGGAATAAGAATGATTACATTTTTGATAGGTGAAGCAGAAGTTGTCGAAGTGCCGTCTTCCACAGCCCCAGCCGCACTACTGCCTCCCAGCGTAGCTGTAACAATGGTGGTCACCGCGAGCATCATTTTGGCTGCACGGGTACTAAAGCGATTTAACATGAAAATCCTCCTAATAAATATGTATAGTTTATCCAGAACCAAGTGTATACAACAATTGCTAAATGAGCGTTAGCTTTAGGTTAATTAATTGTAAAAATTACGATTATAGGTCAAAGCTTACATAGTGGGCGAACTGGACAAAACATGAAGCACTCTTGTATGGTAAGGATGAAATCGGACATGTAGGAACCAAAGTCCAATGATCGTTTTGAGGTGGTTCATAATGAAAGAATGGTCAGAAGCCATTCGGTGGTGGAATAACAATCAAGTGAAACTGATCGATATCCGCCATAACGTATTGCATGCAGAACAAGAGTTATCGACAACCATTTTACCTGCTCCGGCTTTTTTGATCCTAAGTAAAGGCGAGGCAGACATCCAGTTCGGGACGGACAGGTTTACTTCGGATCAGACACTCATTCTGCATGGTGAGAAAGGTATGTCATTGGGGATTCGTTGTACGAAGCAACCGTTAGATTATTATTTACTACTATATAAACCGCAATCTGCCCCGTTACCTCTTGATTCCTCGGAAGATGGAAGTATACGAAGGGTGAATGCGTTTCAGAGAGAAGAACCATATTATTTTGCAGCATCATACCCATTAACGCTTCTTACGATTGTCGAAAAAATGGCGGAGTCCTGGAACTCTAGTGATGAACTTGATCGGTTGCAGGTGACAGGATTGTTCTATCAATTTGTGTATGAGCAATTTCGCCAGTGGAAGATGGCGCGTCAGCGGCAGGTCGAATCTTTGGAGCTGGCGGAGCAGATTGAAGCCTACATTCAGGAGCACTATGCTCATTCCATCTCGATGGAGAATATGGCTATACATTTTCATTACAGCACGCATTATCTGGCTAGAGTATTCAAACGCAAGTACGGATGCAGTCCCATGGATTATGTCATTCAGACCCGAATCAAGCGAGCGAAAACGTTGCTCACTGAGACGGAAGCACAGATTCGCGAGGTTGCTGAAAGGGTTGGATATAAGGATCTGTACTATTTTAGCCGCATTTTCAAAAGAACGACTGGAGAGACCCCGGCTCAATATAAGTTGCATAGTCATCGAATCAAAGGTTCAAATCGTACGAACAAGAGGTCGGAATCGTTCATTGCTGACAGGGACAAGCGTGGTTATATTGGTAATAACGATAATCATTATCAATACAACACATGGAGCGTGGACGATTTGAACCTTCGTTTTAAGCCAACATTGGCGGTTAGTTTATTATTTAGTTTATCACTGTTGCTCGCAGCATGCGGAGCAGCAACAGAGCAGCAACCTGCAACGAGTGCAGATGCAGTACAGCCATCCACTCGAATGTATACAGATGCAACAGGAAGAAAGGTTGAAATTCCAGCGCAGCCTTCCAAACCTGTCATCATAACCTATGGCGGTTATCTGCTGCCACTGGGGATGAAACCAGCCGGAGCAAACACCGAAACGCTGGAACAATATCCAGAAGAACTGGCAGGTGTACCGGACATTGGCTCAGGCAATGGCAACGTTGAAATGATCTCAGGTCTGGAACCGGACGTAATCGTTGTACCAGACTACACAAGTAAGGAAATTGTAGACACATATGCTAAAATTGCACCAACCATTACGGTGGCTTGGGGAGGTGATCCGGATGTCATTAATACCCTGAGAACGATGGGTGACATTATGGATCGTAAGGATGAAGCGGAGCAATGGATTACGAAGTTTGAAGAGAAACTGAAGAGCATTCGCAGTGAACTAAACATTAATATCAAACCGGGCACAACAGCAATGTCGTTTGTGGTCTACAATAAAGAGGTATTGCTCGGGGGCGAAGGCGGTACTTTGGGCAAGTTGATCTATGAGGATTTTGGATTCTCCATGCCTGAGCAGTATAAAATCTATTCGGATGGCGGCACCGTGTTGTCCTTGGAAAAACTGGCGGACAAGCCTGCCGACTATTTCTTCACTCAAATGGAAGATGAAGAGATGGATCAGATGATGGAACTGTTTGAGGAACCGGTATATCAGAGCATTCCCGCAATCAAACATAATCGAATTATCAACGTGTCCAGGAACTACTGGAACTATGGGCCGTATCTGGCGGATAAAGGCTTGGACAGTTTGATTGAGCAAGTGAAAAAGCTGCAATAGCTGTAAAAACAATAACTGAGCGGTCAGCTATAACAGCCTAATCTTAACGCAATACCATGAACGTAAAACCATAAATGCATCCTTGCTGATGCATTTATGGTTTTTTTATAGTGTAAGATGCGTACCGTAAGCCGTAATGAGGTGTTTCTAAAAAGATATTGCTAGCGCTTTCATTCTGTGCTAATATCACGGTAATAACAGGATTGTAACCGATCTCAGGGCAAGACCTGTTCCAGTTCATTCGCTTCGTTCGGAAAGATCAGGCGATTGATTGCGTTTTGACTAAAGTGAGCTAATCAATAATACACCTCATTATTATCAGGGTTGTTACGTATTGCAGGCAAAACCTGAATTGAGGGCAACAGACGATGTGATTGAACGTCTGCGTGCCTTTGATTCAGGTTTTTTTTATATAAAGATCCGCCTGAATATCATAACCGAAGGGTCGAAGCAGTTCATGTCAGTAGAAAGGAGGGCCGCTCTTCCGTTCATCCACGATCAAGAAATAGAATGATCCAAACCTTGGAATACTGTACCGAGCGGTGCAATATTTCGAAACTATTTTGCCATCATACACGACTAGACAGCGAGGAGAATGACCAATGAAAAAAATGAAACGTTCTATTGCAGTAGCAGCGATTCTAAGCATGTGTGTATCGGGTCTACCCGCATATGCAGCAGGAAATACAGCTCCATCCTTGTCCCCGGCTATGGACAAACTCGTAAAAGCAGAGCTTATTCGGGGGAATGGGCAGGGCGTAAATACGGCTTACCTAAGTAAACATACTACACGTATTCAAGCCGCAGTGCTTTACTTGCGTTTATCCGGTCTGGAAAAAGAAGCACTGGCCTATCAAGGAACCGAAACGTATGCGGATGCCGCTCAGGCAGGCAAGGTGCTGCAACCAGTCGTTGGATACTTGAAGCAGCATCCTTATTTGGCGGGCGTGGATACAGAAACGGAACATTTTGCGCCTAACGCTCCATTGACGGCAGAGGAATATGCAGCCATGCTACTCAAAGTTCTTGGTTATGAAGCAGGCACGGATTACACATCAGGAGAAGCTTCCGTATTTGCGGCAAGTCAAGGCATCAAAGCCCTTCAAGGAAAAGGAACGGCACAGCTGACCAACCGTCTGATGGCTGAAGCTACGGCACAGGCTTTGCAGGCTCAGCTCAAAAATGGTACAGGTACGTTGGAACAACTCTGGTCCAAATATAAACAGGCGGGAGCGTTTAAACCTCAAACGTTACAACAAACAAAATACGGTGCCATCGATGGTAAAGTTTATGACCAGTATGGCACCCTTGGCTGGCTTGGTGTTCCATACGCAGCACCTCCGGTAGGCGAACTGCGATGGAAAGCACCACAAGAGCCGAAGGCTTGGACAGGCATAAGAGAAGCCAAAGAGTTCGCGGCAAACAGCTTGCAAATTTCCGGTAAAACTACAGTGGGTAGTGAGGATTCCTTATATTTGAACATCTGGCGTCCGAATACAACAAGCACAAAACTGCCGGTCATGGTATTTCTACACGGTGGCGGTAATATGACCGGATCAGGCAAGGACTTTCAGGGGGAACAGCTTGCACGAAATACAAACAGTATCATTATTTCGGTGAACTATCGTTTAGGGGCGCTTGGTTTCTTCCAGAATACTGCACTGAAAACAGGCAATGCTCTGGATGATTCCGGCAACTACGGCTTGCTTGATGCGTTCCGTGCACTAGAGTGGGTGCAGGATAACATTGCAGGTTTTGGCGGCGATACAGGAAACGTCACACTTGCAGGTCAATCTGCCGGGGCGCGTGATGTTCTCGCAACGCTCATCTCCCCGCTTAGCAAAGGATTGTATCAAAAAGCGATTGCGTTCAGCGGTGGTCTGACGACGGCTTCACCTGAAGAAGGACAGCAGAAATCCGAGGATGCGATCGTGAAGCTGCTTGTGCAAGAGGGTAAAGCTGCAAATGCCGAAGAAGCCAAAGCTTGGATCAGCAAGCAAACACCTGCACAGCTGGAAACCTATCTGCGTGCATTGCCTGCGGATAAACTGGTGACGGTATTTGGCGCAACGGCCATCCGTATGCAGCCATTCCCGCATTTGTTCCGTGATGGCACGGTCATTCCAAAAGAAGGGTTTGATGCGATCAACAGTGGCAAATATACGAAAGTACCTGTGTTGCTCGGTAGCTTGGAAACGGAATTCGCCGCTTTTGCCTTCGGTGATCCAAATTTTGCTCCATCCATCAATGATGGTACATTGTTTACTGATCAGACGAAAGCAGCTCAATATGCGGCTGCCATCAAATATGGTAGCGAGGCGTACGCAGGCTTTAATGCGGAGCGAGTTGCTGAAAAGTTAACCAGTGCGGCCGGTCAGCCGCCAGTATATGCGTATCGTTTTGCATGGGGAACCCAGCCTGGCGTCATCTCTGATCGTTTGCGCACCTTGTTAGGGGCTCCGCATGGTGCCGATATGGACTTCTATACAGGAAAAGCAGCAGGTATCGCGGCTTACTTCCCTGAAGGTTATTTCAGCGATGCCAACAAGCCGGGACGTGAGCAACTGTCTGCTGCGATGGCAGCTTACCTGAAGCAGTTCCTGTATACGGGCAAGCCAGGTACGGGCGGAACGTCTGCACTTGCGGCATGGACGCCATGGACGAAAAATGCCAAAGCACCGATCATGCGACTGGATGCAAACAACACAACTGCGGAGATCGGCATGTCCTCCCAGTATAATCAGGGCAAAGAAGCTGTGAACGAGAAGATGAAGAAAGAGTTGCCTGAAGAGACATACAAACTGTTGAACGAAAAAGTGCTTGCAGGCCGCTTCTTCTGGGAGTAAATGAAAAACCACAAAAATTAAGTTGAGAAAAATGACAGCAATTAACTTAAAATGAGAAGGAAGGACAGGGGATCCATGCTCCTGTTCTTTTTCTGTTGCCTTTAGAATCGATTACATAACTCTGACACTATGTTCTACCATACTACCCTTGACTTTCCCCTGCACGGGAGACTGTATACTCACGTTAAGCTAATGGATTGGAGATGATATATTGTTCAAAATCAGTACGTTTGCCAAACTCAGCAAGCTTTCTTTAAAAACGCTGCGCTATTATGACCAGATCGGTATCCTCAAGCCGCGTAAAGTAGATGAGGACACAGGCTACCGATATTATTCCGCAGATCAGTTACTCGAACTTAACCGGATTCTGATCTACAAGGAATTGGGCTTTACACTGCCGCAGATCACGCAGCTACTAAAGGAAGACATTTCGCATGAGCAGATTCAGGGTATGTTGAGACTGAAGCGAAGTGAGATTCAACAAATGATTGATATGGAACAAGCCAGGCTTGTCCGCATTGAGGAACGTATCCAGCTTATGGAAAGTGAAGGACAATGGGAGACAGGCCAGGAGATCCGAATTAAAGCCGAGGTTGCTCAGACCTTTATGTTCTTTAATGCAAATGGTGGAGAAGAGCGTATTCCAGAGCTACTTCTTCATCTGGATTCACTGCTAACCAAAGACCTGCGCCAATGGATTCAGGGCCCACAGGTTGTGTTGTGGCGAGAGGTGGACGGAAAAGAGGATGAATTCGAATACGAAGTCGGTTACTTCTTAACGGGTGAGCCTCCTGCAGTTGCTGAGCCATTTCAGCTCAGGAATCTGCCGCCGGAACCGATGGTTGCCTCTATGGCGTTTCATTCGCATTCTACATTTGATGGGGCAGCTTGTGTGCATTTAGCACGGTGGATCGAGAAAAACAACTACCAGATCAAAGAGAACGAGCCGGGCAGAGAATACTATTTGCCATTATCCCCTGAACAGGATGCTCAGTACATTGAGATTCAGATTCCTATCACATGCAGGTAACGATATAAGTTGAACTACCGGTGGTTTACACGGACACTACGATTACAGAATAACCTGGAGAGTAGCGGTTATCCCCAGATTTTTTTGAATCCCTTTCCTAAAAGGGAAAACCCGGTGATAAAGGCGAGCGCTTCGCTTTTTCAGGTTTTTTCTGTCCTCTCCGTTATTGTGTAAATCAACAGTTCAATTATATAGAACGCTTAAATGCAAAACGAACATAATACAAGATGGAGTGAGAAGAATTGAAAAATAAAGGCACGATTTACATTCTGGCACTGGCTGTGTTTCTAATCGGCACCATTGAATACATTATCACCGGAATTATTGAGATGATGGCCGCGGATCTTGGCGTATCTACGGCGGAAGCGGGCATGCTTGTCACAGTATTTGCCCTTGCAGCAGCTATCGTTGCACCTATTCTGATCGTTGCAACAATCAATGTCGATCGCAGGAAACTTTTGCTCCTAACTTTTGGGGTATTTATTGCCAGCAATGGCATCATGATGTTGGATCTCTCGTATGAGGCGATGATCTGGATACGCATCATTCAGGGAGCAAGCGGTGGCATGACAACGGTCGTTGCGATGGCGGCAGCGACTAGGCTTGTGGAGAATGAAAAACGTGGTAATGCGATTGGAATTATTCTGATGGGGCTAAGCAGCTCGCTTGTGCTTGGTGTGCCGATTGGTACGCTTTTGAGTGAAATGTTTGGCTGGAGAATGTTATTTATTATCATTGGTCTGCTCAGTATTGTTCCGTTTCTGATTATCTATCGAAAGGTTCCTTCCATCCGAGAGCAAGAGAAGGTAACCGTGAGCATGCAGCTCTCGTTGCTGAAAAATAAATCGATTATAACCGCATTGATGATGTCACTGTTATATGTGGGCGGCTACGCAACCTTGTTCACGTATATTACGCCGTTTTTGCAAACAACTTCGTCCCTTTCCATGACCGAAATTAGCCTGATCTTGTTTTTGGCAGGAATCTGTAGTTTTATAGGTTCCAAATTGGGTGGACAAATGGCGGATGCCAGAGGATCGAAGTTCACTATTTTTCTTGGATTAGTGTTGCAAGGTCTGATGCTTCTGTTATTTGCTGTAACGGGTGCACATCTGATCTTGCTGATCCTGGTTCTGATGATGTTTATGTTGGCTACATGGAGTATCTCTCCTGCCCAACAATTATACCTGGTGACGCTCGCGCCTCGTAGTCCGGACATTGCGTTAAGTTTGAATACATCATTTATTCAATTTGGCTTTGCATTGGGTTCCGGGTTGGGAGGGTTTGTGATTAGCCGTTCATCGGTTCTGGCATTGAATTGGGCGGGTTTTGTCGCAGTAGGTATAGCTTTCTGTTTAGCCATATTACAGTTTAAAGGAGCAAGTACAAGACAAGGAGTAGCGGCTTCTGCACAGGAAATCAATACGCAGTGAGATGCAGTGAAGCATCGGGAATTGGTCAGATAAAGTCAGAAGGTCGAATTTAGTCAAAATAAATGGTAAAACGATCTATGTTTATTTATTTAGCCAAAATCGCCGATCATTGCCTTATATCGCTTTATATCGGCTTTGAACCTTTGTAGCAACATGAATAAAATAATAGATGTAAGGAACAACAAACCCAACCACATTTAAGGAGATGATGTTCATGTTTGATCTGATTCCATTTCGCAGAAGAAATGATGACCCGTTCGGACAGATGCTGAAATCCTTCCATGACATGGTTGACACTTCATTCCTCTCTTCGTTTGGAAGCAGTATGCAACCATTCCGTACCGACATTCGCGAGGAAGATGGCAAATATCTGGTCGAAGCCGAATTGCCTGGCTTTGCCAAAGAAGACATCGATATTCAGGTGCAAGGCAATGAACTCGTCATTCGCGCCAAACGTAACGAACTGGTCGAGCAAAAGGATGACGATAATCGAATGATTCGTCAAGAACGTCGTGCCGGGGAATTTGTCCGCCGTTTCTACGTGGATCATATTGACGAGGAACATATCAAGGCAAGGCTGGAAAATGGTGTGCTGAAGCTGGACATTCCGAAACGTCCAGGCGATGAACAGACACGCAGACGTATTCAGATTGACTGATAGAGGAATATTATAGTCATAGGATTGCAAGATAGAAATCAAGACGTAAAATGAAATGTAAAAGGTGCAAAAGGACTTCACATCAGTGAACTGATGTGAAGTCCTTATTTTATATAATTCATGTTTTATGTTCCACAAGCAGGAACGAATTCCCTGTGAGGAGAGGGAAGCCAGTACATGAAAGGAGTCCGTTCCTGAACAGGAGTACTGGTTTTACTTTTCAGCAGCGGCTTGCATAAGTGCATAAATTTTACGCGTCGTATTGACGTTTCTGACCGTCATGTACGAATAGATTTTCGAGCCTGCAAGTTTATTCATACCGCTTTTCGTTGCTTCCTCTCGACTAACCGAATACAGGAGCGCACCAGGAATATAAATAAGCTCGCCTACACCCGGTTTCAGGGGCAGCTTCTCCAGAATATCGACATCGTTAATTTCCTCCCACAAAAAGAGAACATCACTTTTGGTCTGATCATCATTGGTCCAATCGGAAGGCAATGCCTGTATGACCGATGTGATCTCATCCATATCCCGTATCAGCACTTTAATCTGTAAGTCAAAATCCGTAGCAATGGCATGTTCCAGAATTGCGGATATTTCGGCATGGGCATCGCTTCGTGCGTGATCGTCGGCAAAGATGATATTGCCAGAATTGATGTACGTTACCACCTTGTGCATCCCTGCTTGCTCAAAGGTTTCCTTAAGCTGTTTCATGCCGATTTTGTTATTTCCACCCACATTAATGCCACGTAGCAAAGCAACGTAGATCATATATACATCCTCCTTACCGCTTGAAAAATTTTAAAAAATGAAAAACGCTACTGACATACTGTTGGCAAGAGAGGGTCCTTATAATCAAGATACACATCAAGAAAGAGAGGTTATGTATAAGATTTTAGTCATCTTTGATTAACCCAATATAAAGGAGGACTTTATTCATATGTCAGTCATTGGACCCGATTTCATTTCACTTCAGGTGACCAATCTTGCAAGCTCGGCAACATTTTATCAAAATCATCTTGGTCTGGTCCGTTCACAAGCTGGACCGCCACATGCAGTCGTTTTTGAAACAAAGCCCATCGCATTTGCCCTTCGTGATCTTATGCCAGGAGTAAAACTCCGTGAAGATACTCGGCCTGGGCTTGGTGTCGCTCTGTGGCTGCATGCCCCTGATGCACAAGCCATCCACGACAAGCTTCTCTCAGCAGGTGTTGAGATTACATCTGCACCAATCGATGGACCCTTCGGGCGCACCTTCACTTTTGCTGACCCAGATGGTTATTTAATCACCCTTCACAGTAAAGCCTGATATATACTCCCCAAGTGGTATACAGCTAAAATGTAAATGCTGTTACTGTGAGGGGAGTATTTTAGTCCCTTATTGTTTATAGAACTATCCCAATTCTCTTCCCCATTCTCATATATTTCATAAAGATAGATACTCGATAAGATGTTTTGTGTGTGCTTCTCCGAGCATTTCCTCTAACTTAGGCTGAACCCGGGTAAGGTATTCGGGTTTGGTTTCATACGTTTCTTCGTCTTTCACTTCTCCGCCCAGAGAACGTGCGTGTTCAATCAAGATGGCAAGAGCATTGAAAAAGTCGGCTAGGGAACTCGCAACTCGTTTTGGTTCTCCACCCTCAAAGGCAGCATAGACAGGAGAATGGGGAGCTTCTACGTCAACGATGATTGGATCATCATTCAGATTGGCGATGACAACATGATTGGGTGACCAAGAGGCGGATTCTTCGTAAGGTTCCTGCATACCGACCCAGCGAAATCCCAGCTGCTGACGATGCAGATGCTCGGGAGCGACGAAAAAGAGCAGAGCAGCATCGCCGATTTCGACAGCTGCGTTTTTCATTTTCAGTGTTCCTTCGGCTTGAGCGTCTACCATCTCGTAGTGACTATAGAAGTATTGGAGTTCCGGCGAAAGGGAAATACGCTTGTTCACTTCCGGCTGAACTGGAAGCACTCGCGGCCGAAGGTCGTGATGTTGAAAAAGTCCGTAGGCTTCATTATATAAGTCTTGTTGTTCAACGAGACGAGTTAAAGCTAGCTTCAGTTGTTGCATGACATGCCTTCCTCCTAATCAGTTTGTTATGACTCATGTAATAGTTACGAAGGGGGACTGCTTTAGCTTTGGATGCCAGACCAGAACACATTCCAGGTAATCGCCATCGCTTGCTCGTATGATTGCCTTGTCTCGTACACAAGCTGTATATCAAGACCGTCCATCAGAGTGACAAAAGCTAGCGTTGCTTCTTCCGGGCTCAGACGAATCTCCTCATGACTTGCGAACAAAGAGGTTATTTCTTTTTTTAAGGTGCCGAGATATGTCCGGTATTGAGCCAAAACAAAATCATTCACTTCCAGCGGCGCCATGAAGGACAGAATATACATAAAGGCTACATTGGGCTGAGTAAGGAAGCGATTTTTATGTTCCAGCAAAAAGGCGTATAATCTCTGCTCCAGCGTATCTCCTGCAGTGGAAATTCCGAAGAAATCTTGTACAAACTGTTGCTCCTCTTGCACAACTTCCTCATATACTTCCAGCAGCAAGTCCTTTTTGGAAGAATAATGATAAGCCAGTGATTGTTTACGTATACCGGCTTCTTCGGCAATCTGTGCCATCTTTGTCCCTTCATAACCGAAACGATTAAAATGCTGAATCGCAATCTCTTTAATTCGTTTTTTACTCAATGTGTACCCCCAGTGATCGATTTTCGTACTGCTTCTGCTTCAGAGCGTATACCGAATATAACAAGATGTATATCATTAAAACAGCGATAGAGATAGTATACACTACCGTGTAGGAGAATGCAGATGCCACCAGACCCAGAACCAAAGAGCCGCCGCCGATCCCGAGATCAAAAAAATTAAAGAATGAAGCCATCGCATTCTCATGCTCATGTTCTTCCACAAGATTGACACACCAGGTTTGGATGGCGGGAAAAATGGCACCAAACCCAAAACCGTACAGTGCGCCAGCAATCAGAAAATGGATCTGGTTCTGTGAGAGGATCAGAACGAGGAGCCCCGCGATCGCGAAAAATGCCGAAGGAAGCAGTACAGACCCTGGACCCAGGCGATCAAACATAGTTCCTGAGAATAGTCTGACGACAAAGCTGGCAATCGCTACAATAAAGAAAAACCAGGCAATATTACTGAAACCCTTCTCCGCAGCAAACAAAGCGACAAAAGACATGATCGAACCAGCTGCAACGCCAACCATCAGGATAAGCAATGAAGGGAATAATACCTTTTTCTCAATAAGTTTTACGGAAGTGGCATGATGACCGGAAGATTTGTCCTCAGACTCCGTCTGAGAGTTTCTGGATACAAAAACGGTCATCAGAAGTGCCAATAATAAGATACACATTCCGCCCAAGAACAGGCTCTGGTAGTTGTATTGAAGGAGCAGGCTTGTTCCAATTAATGGACCAACAGATATAGCGACGGTTTCTCCAACTCCGAAATACCCCATGCCTTCCCCACGCCGGCTTTTCGGAATGTTTTCCGTAGCAATTGTTGCAAAATAAGTTGTTGCCAGACCAAAACCGAATCCGTGGATTACACGTAGTACAAGAATTATCCCTATACCTGACGAGAGGTAGTATGCGCCAGTGGCTAATGCACAGATGGCGATGCCAATAATCAAGAGGAACTTTTTGTTCATCTTTGTTGCCAAAACGGAAGTGAAAGGTCGAACTAATATGGCTGAAAACATAAAAATGCCGGTTACAAGCCCGATCTGTGAAGCATTTCCTCCCAAGCTGGAAACGAATAAAGGTAAGGTGGGGAGCAACATTTCAAAAGCCATAAACAAAAGTGCATTGGCCAGCATGATAAAGATAAATGATTTTCCCCACAGTTTCTGTGGTGATATGACTGATGTCAGGGTGTTCATGATATTCCTCCAAAATATGTTCTAATATCGCGCGATATGATGGTTGAGTTTATCTGACGCAGGTCAGATTGTAAAGGTGTTTTTCAATTTGAGACAACTATTTCACGTTACACTGAGTAAAAATATTAATATTTTAACCCTAATCCCAACATTTTCCGATATAATATTCTGATAAATTAAAATTATAATCTCTCTGAGAGGTGAGTCAGATGAGTGTTGATATTCTTGTGCGCAACAATGTCAATGTCATGGGAACGGGCAACCAGACGATTATGTTTGCACATGGCTTTGGGTGTGATCAGGATATGTGGCGACATATCGTGCCTGCTTTTTTTGAACAGTACCGAATTGTGCTCTTTGATTATGTAGGTTCCGGGGAGTCCCAAATTAATTATTATGATGCTCTTAAATATAATGATCTCCATGGGTATGCCCAGGATGTACTTGAGATTATGGAAGCGCTGGAACTTCGGGATGTCATCTTTGTTGGGCATTCCGTCAGCAGCATGATCGGCATGCTTGCCTCCATTCAGGCTCCACATTTTTTCAAAAATATTATCATGCTGGGGCCTTCTCCGCGTTATTTGAACGATATGCCCCATTATTATGGTGGATTTGAACGGCGGGATATTGATGAATTGCTGGAGATGATGCAATTGAATTTCATCGGTTGGGCGAGTTATTTGGCCCCTATTGTGATGCAGAACCCGGAACGAAAGGATCTGACGGAGGAGTTAGAGAAGAGCTTTTGTTCCCGTGATCCGCACATCGCTCGGCAATTTGCCGAAGTGACATTCCTGTCCGATTGCCGGATTGAATTGGATTTGGTGTCTGTGCCAACCTTGATTTTGCAGTGCTCGGATGATAGTATCGCTCCTGTGGAAGTGGGAGATTATTTGCACTCCCATCTGAAGAACAGCAGGCTCACTCAGATGAATGCCAAAGGACATTACCCTCATCTGAGTGAACCCGGCGAGACGATTCGATTGATTAAAGATTATCTGACTCGTGCATAACATGCAGAAGAAAGGCTGTTTTTTTATGGACAATCAATTAGATACGGCACCTTGTGGATACTTCTCGATATCAGATTCAGGCGTGATCCTATCAATAAATCAAACGTTGCTGAGCATGATCGGGCGTGAACGGGATGAGTTGATGGGCAAACATATTGAATCTATCATGTCCGTCACTAATAAAGTATTTTTTCATACCTATTTCTATCCGTATATTCAGTTGTATGGCCATGTGGACGAGATGTATTTTTCGTTTCGCAATCGTGACCAGGAAGATGTTCCAGTTTTGCTTAACGGGGTGCGTCAGATGCGGGACGGGCAACAAATAGTGGATTGTGTTGTGGTGATTATGCGCAAACGGATTGAGCATGAAAAAGACATATTGAATACGAAAACCAAGTTGCAAGAGTTATACCAGGCAACACATGAAGCGAACAAGGAACTGGAACGTCTGCATGAAGAATATAAAATTAAAGAACAGGCGTTGATTAAAGTCAATGAACAATTGGAGTTGATGGCGTCTACGGATTTGTTAACAGGTCTCAAGAACCGAAGGTTTTTCCAGGAAAAAATGGCTCATCATCTATCGCTCTACCAAGAGGAACAGCGTGAATTTTCACTGCTTGTGATGGACATTGACCACTTCAAAAAAATTAACGACACCTATGGACATCCCATGGGTGATCTGGTACTGGGTAACTTGGCTACGCTGCTGCTATCCATCTCGCGTGAGGTCGATGTGGTGGCACGTTACGGTGGTGAGGAGTTTGTAATCATTCTGGCGAATTGCGGAGAGGGACAAGCCATTCGTATCGCAGAACGTTACCGGTCACAAGTCGCTTCGGCGGATTGGGGGGAATATCACGTTACGGTGAGCATTGGCGCGGCAACGATCTCGGCAGCTGATACGGAGCTTTCTGTGTTTCAAAAGGCAGACGATGCGCTCTATGCATCCAAGACGGGCGGGCGAAATCGGGTAACCCATGCCGCTAGTTTGATCAAGCGTTAAGCCGGGTCAAGCATCATAAAAAACGGATCAGCAGGCAGAGAATCTTTGCTTACTTGATCCGTTTATTTATTGTTGCTCATTTACCCTTGCTTTGAAGGGTGAGCTGAAGTTACAGTCTTTCGTTGTATCTTCATGGGGAGCAGGAAAGTTCATGGCGTGTAGATGGTGGTTAAAAAAGGAAGACAATGTCTATCTTGGGGCCAGATAGCCGTAAGCTTTGGCTGGAGAGCCTGTTTGCAGGCGATAATCTCCCTTTGAGCTGTTCACAAACGCTGGATTGACGTAGCGTGAGTGTGTGTCATTGCCTGTTCCTTGTTGGTACGCTGCAACACCGGAATAGCTTTTATTTTTCCAAACCCAAAGGGCCTCTTGCGCCTCGCCGTTAACGTAATAAAGGTTGTGGTCGAACACATTGCCTGCATTGCTTGTGTATTCATTGTAGATCAACACTTCTGGGCTACCAGCGGCAACAATGTTACGTGTGAAGGTGTTATTTTGGGTGCGTGACTGGATCAGAAGCTGTCCGTTACCTGCGTTTAACGTATCATTGTCTGCGATTGTATTGTACATGATCTTGCTGTTTTCCGTTGCGCCCCGTTCTTCGTCATAACCTCCCATAGCGATGCCTGTTAGTCGATTGGCATAGATCAGGTTATCACGAACGGTGATGTTGCTGGTGGAACGGCCGGCATGTTCTGAGGCTATCTCAATTCCGATATCATTCAGGTACACTTTATTTCGGTCTATAATATGATGGGTGCCGCCGTCTACATAGATGCCTCCGGCTGAATTACTTTTATTCGGAAGTGGAAGACCGTAAGACGGATTTTGAGTGGATGTGATGTTGTAGATGGTGTTGCCGCGAACGATACCGTTTCTCGCCCGATCATACGTGTCATCCTCTGAAATGCCCTCATATCCGATCAGGTCAATGCCGATGTTGTCTGTATCATGGATGGTATTATTTATAATGGCGAAGGTGTCGACATTGCCGTTAACCGCAAGTGATTCGCTGGAACCTAACACGAGATCATACAATTCGTTATCTTTAATGATGACATTGCTTAGGGCCTGTGGATGCTCTGTACCATAGATGGCGATTCCGTGTGCATCTCTGCCTTGCAGTTCAGCGCCTTTTGGCGTTGCCCGGCTAGCTATGGCATGAATTTGGTTGCCAAGAAGCTGCACGTTCTCCCCTGTTCCATGTACATAAATGCCCACAGGAACTTGTCCCGTCTGAGTAGTTGAGAAGCCGCGAATCTCCAGATTTGAGATTGTAACATGGCTGACATTGTCCAGTTCAACCATGCCTTCGACACCACGTACAGATAATCTCTTGCCATCGAGAATCGCTTTCTCTCCAGGATAACTGGAGATTAGCGTAGGTTTGCCTGAAGAAAGCCCACTACGGGTAATTTTGACTTTCTGGGAGTAGACACCTTGGCGCAGATAGATCGTACTGCCGGGAGAGGCATGATCCGTTGCATACTGAATCGTTTTCCACGGAGAATGGATGGTTCCAGGATTCTTATCGTTTCCCTGTGGTGAAATATAATAGACTGTCTGATCATTCGTTTCAATATGGATAGCTGGTTGTTGAGGAATGGAGAAGGCTTGGTCCTGGCAGCCCGAAGATGTGAGCAACGTCAGAATTAGAGCAGGGAGCAGGATGAAGCGAAACAAGGTTATTCCTCCTTTAATTACAATGTGAAAGCTAATTATATCAGATTTGAATGGTAGAATAAGCCATGATATGCTTGGGAAAGTCATGAAATGGAGAGGAGTTGTCGAATGATGAATAATCTGTCTGCTGATGAATTAATCGATCGGGAAAATCATTCCTGGCCGGAGCTCAAAGCGCTTATGGATCAGGGGGAGAATACATATACCTATGTTCCGGCAAAGCCGGAGATGGGCAAAAATACGCTACGCCAGCTCCAAGTGAGCACTCGTTCTTATCTGGGGGCTGTCGCCTATGAGACAGAGGGCATGGTGGTGGATCATGGATGGATTACGCTCCTAGGCGCAGGCGGTGAAAGTGTATATGGCAGTTTGACCAGCTGGAACGGCTTGAATGCTGAACTTGTTGTACAGGCATTGCCTGGCATGATGGTTGTGGCCTATGATGTGGCAGGAGGCTTTTTTGCTCTGGACACTGGGAAGTTCGATGGCTCGGGACAGATTTATTATTTTGCACCGGATGCCTTGGAATGGGAATCGACAGAGCTCTCATACTCCGAGTTTATGACCTGGCTGGCTGAGGGTGATCTGCAATTATTTTACGAAACGTTTCGCTGGAAAGGCTGGCAGGAAGATATGGCGCAACTGGACAATGGCCAAGTATTTGCTTATTTTCCTCCGCTCTGGACGAAGGAAGGAAGCGGAAAGAAAAGCAGTAAATCGCCAGTTCAGATTGCTGAAGCCTGGAAAGCGGCACTCGAAGCAAAATGAAAGGTACTGGCAGCGCAGTTGAGCTAACGTTGGCTGGGTGAGTTCGTTTGGAATTGATCAAGCTTAGAGAGGGCGAACAGGAATGAGTGATCAGAATGATTGTGCAAGTGTGACGCGTATTCAGTCTCATTACGGTATTGTTTTTCCGCAGGAGTACCTTGACTTTATTCAGCTGCACGGCGATGCTTCTTATGATCTGATCCAAGGCACAGAGACGGAAGATTGGGAGATTCGGTTTCATGTGCTGGATGATCAGTTTATCGCCAATAATGCTGCGTTGGTGGATGAGGTTAATCCTGATCCGCAGCGAATTATTCCGATTGCGTGGAGTGTCAGCAGTGGCAACAACTACTTGCTCGATTATCGGGAGAATAAAGTGTCGCCTTCTGTACTGGTGATGGAGCATGAACTCGCGATGGTGCGTGAAGATGCGGAGAGTGAAGCTGAAACGATGGAAGAAGCACAGCAGTTGATGGAGGAAAATGTGAAGCCGCTTGCAGCCCATTTCCAGTCATTTGCGGCCCTTCTTCAGGTACGGCCACCGCAAGTGCAAGAATAAGGTTAGCATGTAAGTAAAGATAATCGATCGTAAAATAGATATTTAAAAGTCAAAAAAGGCTCGCAAATATATGCGGGCCTTTTTTGATTTAAGTAAAAATATAATTTTTCCACAAGATATATCCGATGATAAGAGCATGCTTCCTTAGCGACCCGATGGTATAGAGGTTAGATCGCGATTAGCAAGTGAAGCAGCTTTGCTGTGCCATAAGGTCAGTCCAAGCGAAATGAGACATACGACCAGTAGGCAGCCATATACCACATGATAAGCTTCTTGTACCGTTACGCCGGGTATAGCGTGCAGAAGCAAACCGCAGACGGCTACAGATACCGAACCACCGAAGAATTGAATCAGCTGCAACAACCCCATACCTGAACCAATCTGGTTTCTAGGCAACACCCGCGAAGCTTCGTTGTTCAAGGAGGCCATGGATGCAGACAATGCTGGCGAGAAGAACACATAACCGCCTGTGATAATCAGAGCCGACTGGTCGAGTCCAAGCATGAACAGCACAAGAACGGCTGCCAGCATACACTGTCCAATCAGCATAAATCGCATATTGCCATACTGATCAATCCATCGTCCGACATAGCGGGTACAGAAGGCCGAGATGATCGCTCCGGGAGCGATTAACAAGCCAATGGCAAGGGGAGAACGATGATACAGATCCGCAAGCACTAACGGCATGAGGAACAGGTTCCCGAGATTAACCACCAACACGCAGAAGCCAATGATAATGAGACGGGTGAATCCCGGTGTTCGAAACACTTGTGGGTTAACAAATGGCAACCTTGCTCTGCGAATATACAGAATATGTGCAACCAGAGAGGCGATGCCGATGACAAGCCATATCCATGACCGCTGTGTAATGGCTACCAGCAGGGTGGTTGCATTAATGATAGTGAGCAGTGCACCTGTCAGGTCAAACGGCTGCTCTTTGTTCGCAGTTTCCCGTGGTAAAAAATAGAGCAATACGGGCAGGGCAAGCAGTACCAGCACCGTAATCGCGAACAAGCCGTTCCAGCCCATGTATTCACTGATTAGTCCACCGACAATCGGACCAAGACCAAAGGCCATCGCACTGCCTGATGAGATGAGTGCCAAGGCTGCACCGCGCCGTTCCACCGGAATGTATCGGCTTGCGATGACCAGACCGAGGCCAGCCATAACCCCAGCCCCTGCGGATTGCAGAATACGCGTTGTAAGCAACAAAGCAAAGTTGTGTGCGAACAGACCAAGCACGGACGAGCAACCGAGAATCAGCAACCCAACCGTGACTAGCTTGCGTACCGGAATCCGGTCAGACAAGCGGCTGTAGATTACGGTAGACAGGGCATATCCGATAGAATAACTGGAGATAACCCAGGAGCCCAGGTCAGAAGTGATCTGAAGATCACGGATAATGACAGGTAACGAAACATTAAACATGGTCGTGTTCATTACCACGATGAAGAGGCAACACGTCCAGAGCGGCATTACAATTTTCTCTTTCACATAACCATTCCTGTCTTGTATGAAGTTATTGTATGATATGAATAAGCCTTAGCATTTTACATATTGAAGACAAAACAATATTTTATTTTACTCCTCATATGTTAATATGGCAATAGTGTCATAGTTTGTGAGTTCGCTACATAACTAGCAAAGCAGGGCTTGACCAGAATCTTGACTAGAATCAAAACAGTAGTACAGTGCAATGCGCACAACAAAAGTAACACAACACAATTTTACATGAAGGAGATTAGTTCTATGAAGTCAGAATTATTAGAGTCCCACAGCGTGTTTCCAACCCTTGATATGAGGAGAACGGCTGCTTTCTACGAAAAAAAATTGAAATTTCGGGTGGTTGAATATTTGGATGTCGCAGAGCCGCATGTATGTCTGTACCGTGATTCTACGGAGATTATTTTAACCCAAAGCAATGGACAGAAAGTTATCCCCAACAGAGAGTTATACGGCTATGGATATGATGCCTATTTTATTACGAAACAGCAGGAAGAGCTTGAACAGGAATTCATTGATGCAGGTGTGACAATCGTTCGTTCCTTCCATCATTCCGACTATAATAACAAAGAATTTGTGATCGAGGATATCGATGGACGATGGATTGCTTTTGGCATCAAGCAGCAGGGTTAGTAGAAGGTGCAGGAATAGAATCAAGCAGCAAGAAATATAGGACGGTTTATCGATTAGATGAAAAAAATAGACCCGATAAAGCAAACAGGCGCCCTCAAAGGGCGCTGTTTGTTTATCCAATTTAAAATGCACATCACGATATACATCGGCACGTCGTGTAACAACTAAGCCGCCGCGATTGGTTTGCCGCGATTGCGAATCCATTTGATGACATCCATCAGTATGACCGCGCCGAGCGCAAGCCCACCTGCGATCAGGAACTCATCCCAGCCGAAGGTGTCAGGAATGGCAAAGATGCTGCGAACACCCGGAATCAGTGTAATGGCATAGAGGCAGAGACAGACCACAATTGAACCAAGCACCAGCTTGTTGGTCAGGAATCCGACCTGGAAGATGGTCTGGGTGTTGGAGCGTGCCGCAAAGGTTTGCAGACTGCGCGCCAGGATCAGTGTAGTAAACGCCATCGCGACACTAATCTCTTCCGAGATACCGAGTCCGATATACTGCGACACAATCACGGCAACGCCGATGAGCACCCCGCGAGTAATGACAGCCTGCAACGTTCGGCCTGCAAAAATGCCCTCGTTAATGTCACGGGGTTTCCGCCGCATCACATCGGGTTCAGCCTTCTCCGTGCCGAGTGCAATAGCTGGCAGTGAGTCGTTAACCAGGTTGATAAACAGCAACTGTAGCGCTGTGAACGGATTGACCCAGCCGACAACCAATGCGAAGAGGATGGCGATAATGGCGCCGAGGTTTCCGGCGAACAGATAGGCGATAGCCTTTTTAATATTATCAAATACCATCCGTCCAACGCTGACCGCATTTACGATGGATACAAAATTATCATCGGTCAGAATCATCGCCGCCGCATCTTTGGCGACATCTGTTCCGCTACCCATCGCTACGCCGATATCGGCTTGTTTCAGTGCAGGTGCATCGTTGACACCATCTCCGGTCATGGCTGCAACTTTACCTTTGCGCTGCCACGCACGCACGATGCGGATTTTATTTTCAGGGGATACCCTGGCGTAGACCGAGATGTGTTCCAGTTGTTGATCCAGCTCCTCATCTGTCATCTTATCCAGCTCAGCACCGGTGATCGCGAGATCATCTTTGTTTGCCAGTCCGATATCAATACCAATAGCCTGAGCTGTAGTTTTATGGTCACCCGTAATCATAATGGTGCGAATACCTGCTTTCTTCGACTCTTCAATCGAGCCATAAACCGCTTCACGCGGTGGATCAATCATGGCTGTCAGGCCGACTAATGTAAGATCGGATTCGTCTTCGGGAGTGACCTCTTTTTTGTCATCAAATCGTTTGTATGCATAGGCTAGCACCCGGAATGCGCGTTTGGAGAACGCTTCATTCTTCTCTTCGAATTGAGCACGAATCTCAGGAGTCAACGGTTGTACTTCACCATGGATAAATACATGACTGCAACGGCTGAACAACACATCCGGTCCGCCTTTAGTCAGCAAAGCAGTCTGTCCCTCAAAGGTATGCACCGTGCTCATGAGCTTGCGGTCCGAGTCAAATGGAAGCTCGGCTTCCCGTGGAAACTGATCCCGGATTTCGTTGTAATCCTTGTTCACACTGTTGCTGAACGCAATGAGTGCAACTTCGGTGGGATCCCCAAGTTCCTTGCCCTCCTGGTTGATGTTCGAATCATTGCA
Organism: Paenibacillus sp. 2TAF8; assembly: GCF_052114825.1. NCBI lineage: Bacteria > Bacillati > Bacillota > Bacilli > Caryophanales > Paenibacillaceae > Paenibacillus > Paenibacillus sp. 2TAF8. The sequence continues at coordinate 26,889 of NZ_JBFRFN010000003.1, read as the reverse complement.
AAGTACGGCAATATGTAACAACCGACGTTCTTCTTCCGACCATTCGGCAGGGTCATCGGGAAACTCGTCTTTTGTACCATGAGGAATGTAATAATCCACAACGGTCATTTTATTCTGAGTGAGTGTACCGGTTTTATCCGTGCAAATAATGCTGGCCGATCCCAACGCTTCCACCGCGGGCAATCTGCGAATAATCGCGTGTTGCTTGGCCATCTTGCTGGTACCGAGAGAGAGTACGATGGTGACGATGGAGGAGAGCGCTTCAGGGATAGCGGCTACAGCAACGGCTACCGCAAACATCAATGCGTTGATAAGCGATGGGCCGATATTTTCGGTGCCTTCCGTCAGCCACACCCGTCCAGCTTCAATGGCAAAAATAAGAATGGACAGACCCAGGATGAAAAAGCCCAGCTTTTTGCTGAACGATTCCAGCTTGCGTTGCAGTGGTGTTTCTTTGGCTTCCGCATTTTCGATCAATTCGGCGATTTTTCCGATTTCAGTTTTCAGTGCCGTACCTGTAATGACAATCGTGCCACGACCGTATACGACCAGCGAGCCACTGAACGCCATGTTGCGCCAATCCCCAATTCCAGCTTCTTCTGATATCACATCCGCATGTTTTTCTGCAGCTTCGGATTCGCCAGTCAACATGCCTTCGTTGATTTTGAGACTGCCGGATTCCAGAATGCGCCCGTCTGCTGGCACATAATCCCCGGCATCAAGCAATACGATGTCACCAGGAACGAGTTCCCGCGCAGGAAGCGTCTGCTTTTGTCCATCTCGGATCACTTTGGCCTCTGGCGCAGACATTTGCCTGAGAGCATCCAGTGAGCTTTCCGCTTTCTTGGTCTGCACCACGCTAATGATAGCGTTAAGCAGAATGACGAGAAAGATGATCAGGGATTCGATCAGATGCCCAAGCACAACCTGCACAGCAGCAGCGATGAGTAGCACAATGACCATCGGATCTTTAAAATTTTCAAGAAACAGTTTCCAGATTGGCGTTGCATCTTTTCCTTTTAATTCGTTATATCCTACAGATTCTAATCTCTTTGTTGCTTCGGATGTGGGCAGTCCATTTTCGGAACTCTGTACCTCCTGCAATACTTCCTCTGCACTGTGCCTATAATGTTGCAATCGACCAGCTCCTCGGTACGTGATTTATAGGTGTATTACCCGAATGGACAAAATCTAGAATCGCCAAGGGATGTGTTTTTACATTTTATATGTAGTTCGACGATAAGCTTGGGCGACATCAGCTGTCTATGTCATTATTCATAATTCCAGTAATACTTATGCGTAGAGACAGCATAACTGGAATGAAAGTTTTGATTTTAGATCGGACCATGAGGCCAGATTGATTTCGTTTCAAAGTATGTTGTCATACTGGTAATTGGTTGGATGATAGTCTGATATAAGTTCAAAAAGGGATAATATGGGTGTTGGTTTGAAAAACTGTGTGTAATATCACAATTGTCTGCCTCCAGCTCTGTTACGCTATTTCATAACAAAGAGTTCATTTGGTTTGGAGGAGATTTTCATATGTTTTGTTATCAATGTGAACAGACGCCGAGTGGTGGATGTAAAGTAATTGGGGTATGTGGTAAAAATGAAACGATTGCCAGCTTGCAGGATACGATGATCTTTGCCCTGAAAGGGATTGCGGCTTACGCAACACACGCACGGCAGCTTGGTTATACCGATCCTGAGGTGGATCGGATTACACACGAAGCTTTATATATGACACTGACGAACTCAAACTTTAATCAGCAGGAACATTTAGAGATGGCAATGAAAGTCGGAAATGCTGCCATTCGAATTATGGATGTACTGGATCGTGCACATACCGATCGATTTGGTATTCCACAGCCGATCACGGTGAGCCAAAACCAGATTGAAGGTCATTGTATCGTCGTGACCGGTCACAATCTATATGCGCTGGAGGAATTGCTGCGCCAGACAGAAGGTAAAGGTATTAATATCTACACACACTCCGAAATGCTGCCAGCGCACGGTTATCCGGCATTGAAGAAGTATGCTCATCTCAAAGGAAATATCGGTAAAGCCTGGTACGATCAGCGCAGACTGTTCGAGGAATTCCCGGGTGCGATTCTGGCAACAACCAACTGCGTTATGCCGATTAAAGGCACGTATGCAGATCGTTTCTTCTCCTACGAAGTGGCAGGACTTGAGGGAGTAACAAAGATTACAGGAGAGGATTTCTCACCTCTTATTGAGCGTGCGTTGTCATTACCTGCAGCGAACGTACAATCCGAGCAGGTGTTAACGACTGGTTATCACCATGAGACGGTGATCGGACTTGCACCGGAGATTATCCAAGCGGTCAAAGACGGACATATCCGCCGCTTCTTTGTCATCGCAGGCTGTGACGCACCGGGTAAAGGTGGCAACTATTACCGTGAACTCGCTACGTCGCTGCCGAATGATACGGTCATTCTAACCACGTCTTGCGGCAAGTTCCGTTTCAATGATGTAGATTACGGTACGGTGGGAGACACGGGCATTCCGCGGTATATCGACCTAGGTCAATGCAACAACTCCGGTTCAACTGTGAAAATTGCAATGGCTTTGGCCGATGCTTTTGGATGTACGGTGAACGAGCTTCCTGTAAGCATTGTGCTGTCATGGTTTGAGCAAAAGGCGGTAGCGATTCTGCTCGGTCTGTTCAGCCTTGGCATCCAGGATATCCGGATTGGTCCTAAACCGCCTGAATTTATCTCGGAAGGTGTACTGGATGTGCTTGTAGATCTGTTTGGCTTGAAACTGATCACCACAGCAGAAGAAGATATGAACGCAATGCTGGCTTTGTCTTAAGCAAGTGTAGTTATATGAAAAGATTAGATAAAAGAGTCGTGCTCCCCGCACGGCTTTTTTTGACGTTGTGAACCAATTCCGTTACAGGATTGCACGGAGCATATGATTCAGGTAGGATGAGTTCAACGTTGGCTGTGAATACGAGGAGTATGACGAATAGAATAATTAGATCAGAATTGGGCCTGCATGCGTGTGGGCTCTTTTTCAGGAGTATGATCGTGAAAGGATAAGGATATGCCTCAGAACATGGAATGGATCGCACAATGGAAGTCAACCAAGGCATTAACCAATACATGGGTATCAGCCGGGGAGCAGCATTACTTTGCCAGTCACAGTTTTATATGTATTATGGACGGCAAAGCGACATGGAATATTAATGGTCAACGTGTTCACGCCTCTTTTGGAGAATTAATTGCGCTGGAAGAGAAATCGGTCCTGGAGGTCATTGACGGAGGCGATATGAATCTGGCAGGATGGCATGTTCAGTTCGACACTTACGCTGTATTTGATGAAAGGCGAGAAGTAGAGAAGTACGATTGGCATGTACCCTCAGGGGAAGCCTATCAGAAAGTGCAGCTTCCAGGAGGAACTCTGGCGAGTATCATTCAGCACATGAGTAAAGAAAACAAAGAAAACAACGGTGATCGGAGTGCAGAGTGGGTTGGGAATCAGCATTTGTTATATGAACTGTTAAATAGTCTCTATCAGCAAAAGCCGAAAAACGAACGGAGTCCGGAAGACGGTATACATCGCTCCATCAATTATATGCGAGAGCATTATGATCGGGTGATTACACGCGGACAGTTGGCGCAGATCGCCGGCATTACCCCATGGCACTATTCCCGCAAATTTAGTGAACAATATGGTAAACCGCCACTGGACTATTTGGCTCATTATCGAATCTATCGTGCTCAGGAAGAATTGTTATTAACCTCAGCGACCTCACAGGATATTGCTAAAAAGTCCGGGTTTGAGGATGCTCATTATTTCAGCCGCCGCTTCAAACAATTGAAGGGGGTATCACCGAAACAATACAGACAAACTGTGAATCAGCGTAGAATGGTGGTACTCTCTCCGATCTGTGCAGAGATGATGATTCATCTGGGCGTCATTCCACATGCTGTAGTGGTAACTCCGATTCTGCTGGCTCCGCATCAACGTGAGCAATTTATAGATCATGGCGTGAGGTTACTCGAAGTTACGCAATATGATGTGGACTTGGAACTTGTTCGACAAGTTGAACCAGAGATTATTGTGGGTAACAGTATGACGGAAGAAATCAAAAGGGAACTTCGCACGATTGCCCCCCTTTTGACAGGACTTCATCAGAACATAGAGCCTTTGCTCGATCAATTGGCAGTCTGGTTGCATATGGAAAAGGAAGCTCAAGGACTTCAGTTACAATTGAAACAACAGATCATCGCAGCAAAACAACAGTTACAACCCATCCTTCAATCGACCTCAACAGTTATGCTGCTAAGGGTAGAAGCCTTTGGCTATCGTTACTTGGGTGGGCATTCATACGGAATATCACAGTTGTTATATGATCAGCTTGGATTAGCACTTCCGCAAGCACTGGAACAAGGTACAGCTTGGTTCAATCCGTGCTCGCTTGAGCTACTGGCACAAGCTAATCCGGATTATCTGTTTGTCGAGAAACGAATCATGCAGCATTTCAGCGCGGACGAGAATATGAGGAAATTGTGGGAGAGTCGGCAATGGAGCGAACTTCAAGCTGTAAAAAATAATCGGGTATTGTACATAGATACCCATCTGTGGGTGGATGGTCATGACATCACGGGTCAAAATCTGATTCTAAATCAGATTATCAGTAATCTGACAGATGCAGTTCCAGAGTGAGCACAATAATCCATTTCAATCCGCACGATATGCTATGGATGAAACCCTTATTGTTTGATACTATTTGATAATAATTATCATTATCAATATATATAAGGGGCGAAGCATATCATGTTACGAAGTTTCAGAGGATTCGGAATCATGCTGGTGGTGATCAGTATCTTTCTTGCGGCATGTTCCAGCGGAACCAAAGAAGAAGCAACAGCGGGTGCATCAGGAACTCAGAGTGAAGAAGCAGCAAGTACAACAAAAGCTGAAGCGAGGACCAGTGGGACCAAAGTGGTAAAGGACCAGTTTGGAGAGGTGACCATCCCTGCCTATCCTCAAAATCTGGTTGTGTTTGATTCTATCTATGCCGAGTATTTAATTGAGATGGGAGTTACACCACAGATCGTATTGTACACGCCAGAAGTTGAAGCGGAATATCGACCGGCCTATTTTCAAGAACACGGTGTTCAGGCGATAGAAGTAGAACAATATCAATACAATTATGAACAGTTGCTTGCGTTATCTCCGGATATGATTCTTGCAGCCGGAGAGGGGATGGAACAGGGCGTATACGATGAATTGTCCAAAATCGCTCCGACTGTGGCATTGGATGCCAATAGTGAAATGGAGCGAGCGATGCCGAAATTAGCGGCCATCTTCGACAAGACTGAGGAATCTGCTAAGGTACTGGCCGAATTTGACGAGAAGGCTGCACAGGCCAAAGATAAGATTGCAACTGCTCTGGGAGACAAGACAGTATTAGTCCTGCGTGTAGAGCACAATCGTTACCGTTTCATGGGTCCCAAAGGAGGAAGCAGCAGTGTCTTTTTCTATGAAACCCTCGGGCTGAACAGCCCAGAGGCCATTAAAGATTCTACAGATTGGTTCAGTCAGTTCTCTCTGGAATTTTTGCCTGAGTTGAATCCGGATTACATTTTTCTCGAAGACAGAACCCTCGTAGGTTATGACACGAAGAAATCCATGGAAGATCTGAAAGCAAGCCAGGTGTGGGCGAATCTGAAGGCAGTGAAGAATGATCATGTTTTTCCACTGAAAACGAGTGAATTTGTATCCGGTGTGGGCCCAATAGGTTCGGTTAAATTAATGGACTATGTTGTTGGAAAGTTGGTGCCTTGATGAATACAGGGAAGCAACTGGACATTTATGATATTACAATCGTAGGCGGTGGGCCTGCGGGAATGTACTCTGCATTTTACAGCGGAATGAGAGCCATGCGTACTAAAATCATAGAAGCCAAACAGGAACTAGGCGGATTTATGCGTACCTATCCAGAGAAGTTGATCTGGGATGTTGGGGGAATCGAGCCTGTACGTTGTGAGAAGCTGATTGAATCATTGGAGATACAAGCGAGAACATTTGAACCCACTATTGTATTCGGTCAACAGATTGATCAGATGCATCGGCGTGAAGATGGTGTATTCGTGTTGACAACCAAGACGGGAGAGCAGCATTACACACGCACCATCCTTTTATGTGCAGGTCGGGGAATGACACAGGTCCAAAAGCTGGACATAGAGGGTGCCAATCGATATGAACTGACCAATCTGCATTACACGGTTACAGACGTTTCCCGTTTTATGGGCAAACGGGTTCTGATCTCGGGAGGTGGCGATTCTGCCATTGATTGGGCTAATGAAATAGCCAAAATTGCAAATGAAGTCATTGTAGTACACCGGAGACATGAGTTCACCGCACATGAAACGCCAGTTGCCCAGATGAAATCTCATGCTCAGGTCTTAACTCCCTATGGGATCTCTCACTTGTATGGTACAGGTGACCGGATAAATCGTGTTGAACTCAAACATATGGAGACCGGGGAATTGAAACAGCTCGAAATGGATGAAGTTATCGTGAGTCATGGGTATGATCGCGACTTCGGCAATCTAGTACAGTGGGGACTAGAACGTGAAGATTATGGGGTTAGCGTTGATGCTCGTATGCGTACCAGCATTCCAGGTGTATTCGGAGCTGGTGACTTCATTACGTATGGAAGCAAAGTGCGATTGATTGCAGGAGCCTTTAACGATGCAGTGCTCGCAGTTAACAGTGCCAAGATGTATCTGGAACCTGCTGCATCCGATATGGCGGGTGTGTCTTCTCACAATGCCCGGTTCTTTGAGAAAAACAAAGCTATTTCTAACAGATAGACAAGCTATGTGTCTGTCTTGAATAGGAGATATTACGAGATTCATATGACGAAGGTTAGTAACCTTGCCAGCCACCCGAGAAGATCTTGGTTTGGCTGGCAAGTTTTTTTTGCTATATTTCAAGTTAAGTTAGCAAGTAGATTGGGGTATTGCAAGTTCAAATGAATTGCCTGTGCTATTGATCGGAATCAAGGAAAGGGAAGTGTTCTTCTGTCATTATGGATTTATAAATCGTCTATGGGAGGTCACAACGATGTTGGAATATACATTTGAGGATATGAGACAGATGAATCGTGAAAAGCTGGGAAATATGGTGCCGCTGGAACTGTTTCGCACGATCCGGTTAATTGGATTAAATCAGGGCTTACCGATGGGCGGCAAAGGCACCACACTCACCATTGGGCGCAAAATAGGAGAAAATCTGCCTGTACATACGGTCGAGGAGTTATTGCAAATGTTTGAAGACCTGCGGATCGGTATTCCCCGGGTAATAGAAAGAAATGAGTATAAGATCATTATTGCTGTAGATGACTGTTTCTGTAAAGGACTGCCTACACTTGAAGATGAGAGAATGGTATGTGATCTGGAGGGGGCAATTCTCGAAGGGGCACTGACCAAAATGATGAAACGAAGAGTTTCGGTTAAAGAAACCAAATGTAATGTGAGCGGTGATGAATACTGTGAATATGAAATCAAGATGTAGTTGAAGTCATCCTACTATAGAATTAACGTCAAGTAAGCTGGAACTCTCTATAGGCATTGCATGAATGAGCTGATATATGATCTCATTGTCCAAAAAATGTGAATATATGGTGAAATGATCGGTTCGAATCGACCGGTATATCTCCTTTTCTTATATAATTACAACAATAAGAAGGGAGTTGCCAAATGAAAAAATCGTTATGGATTATTGCCAGTGTGGCACTTGTAATCGTACTCGGAACATACTTGATCGGCAATACGGCAGGCCAAAAGAAGACCGAACAAGCGGATGCACCGGATATCCGAAAGCTGGTTGAAGATATCAGTACAGGCCGAGAAACACCACAGTCTGCTTCCATCAGTGCGACAACGTTAACCGTGACAGATGCAGGAAACCAGGAAACGTCCTACGACTTGCCGGAAGATGAATTTTTTCTCTCCATTGCTCCTTATGTAGAACAGACACACCCCTGTGAGATTCATAGTTTAACGGGTTGCCAAGGAGAGATGGCGAATGAACCATTCAGTGTGACGATTCATGATTCCGAAGGCAACACCTTGATGAAAGATGAAGTGTTGAAGTCCGGTGCCAATGGGTTTATGGATTTGTGGGTACCACGTGACAGAACGTATTCAATCCGTATTGTTCACGGCGGAAAGGTGGCTGAAACACAATTATCTACATACAAAACGGATCAAACCTGCATCACGACAATGCAGTTAATCTAAGCTGAGGTTCAAATCGGGCAAGCATCAAGCACAGAATAGGCAGAACAACGTACAAATGGATGTTATAAAGATACAATAAAGACGAGGAAAGGCAGCCTCAAGGGTCATGTCTTTCCTTTTTCTATTGGTAATCAAGAATGTGAAAATTATGAGGCAACGTTGACAAAAAAGAAGTCCATAGGTGATAATGATAATTGTTATCATATAAATACATACAAACATAGAGGAGCTTAGAGATATGAAAAAAGGGTTACATGCACTATTCATCATGATGGCATTTGTTTTGGTTCTGGCAGGATGTGGTAAAAATGCTACAACAACAGAACCAAGTAAAAATACGAATTTGGGCAGCGCTCCTGCTGAAGAGTCAGCTGGGCCGGTTACCGTACAGCATAAACGTGGGGAACTCACACTGGACAAGCCAGCTAAACGTGTTGTGACATTGGAATGGACGTATACAGAGGATGTAGTTGCTCTAGGGGTTCAACCTATCGGTAACGCAGATAACACTTACTATAAGGTGTATGTAACGAACGAGGCTGCTCTGGATGATAGTGTTACGGATGTTGGGTCACGAAGTGAGCCGAATATAGAGGCTATCGCAGCACTCAAGCCGGATCTCATCATCGCCAATGCAGACAACAATTCAAACGTATATGATCAGTTGAAAGCCATTGCTCCAACGCTGGAGTTCGATCCATATGACGGTGATGGTTATAACTATGACAAAATGACGACCATTTTTAATACGATTGCAACAGCTCTGGGCAAAGAAGATAAAGCAAAAGAAGTGCTCAGTAATCTGGATCAGCATTATGCAGAAGCCAAAGAAAAGCTTGCAGCTGCAGGTAAAGAAAACTTCCACTTTGTACTGACACAGGCTTTCACCTATCAAAATGCAGCTTCCCTGCGTATGTTTAGCGACAATTCGGTTGTAGCGGGTACCTTGAACAAAATTGGGTTGGTGAATGATTGGCAGCCGGACAAACTTGAAAACTACGGTTTCTCCACGGTAGGTATTGAATCTTTATCCAAAGTGCAGGACAGTAATTTTATCTATATTACGCAACCAGACGATGATGTTTTTGGCACAGCGATGAAAGAGAATTCCGTTTGGAAGGGTCTGAACTTTGTGAAGGAAAAGCGTACGTATCAATTGGGAAGTACGACATGGACATTTGGCGGCCCGATTTCTTCCAAAGTACTGGTTGACGGTGTAGTTGAGGCGATTTCCAAATGAGTCTGACTCAACAAGAAACGAAGCCAGCCATGAACTGGCGTATGATAAGCATCTATGGGGGCGGTCTAACCGCCCTTATCGTGCTTTTTTTTGTAAGTCTGTGTTATGGGGAAGCGGCCATTTCGTTGCATGATGTTTGGGGCGCGCTTACAAACAGACAGGGTACGCTCGAACATAATATGGTATGGGATTTGCGTATGCCGCGTACGGTGATTGGTATTCTGGCAGGGGGAGCACTGGCTGTTGCCGGGGCGTTGTTGCAGACCATTACCCGCAACCCACTTGCAGCCTCAGACACACTTGGAATTAATGCGGGAGCTTATTTTGTAGTGGTGTTAGGTGCCATTCTTTTTCCAGGTGTACTGAGCCAGTCACCGTTTCTTTTTGCTGCTATGGGTGGATTTGTTGCAGCGTTCGCAGCTTATTTCATGGGCGGCGGGCGTACGTCAACGCCCGTACGGCTTGCGTTATCAGGTATGATCGTGTCCATGGTGCTTGGTTCATTTACAAGTGCCTTGCATATTTTTTTCTCTATGGAGACTCAGGGCTTATTTCTGTGGGGTTCAGGAACCCTGGTCCAGAATGACTGGACCGGTGTGAACTATGTCTGGCCTTGGGTCACAGGTGTAACGCTGCTGGCTCTGATTTTGTCCAAACAGTGGGATATGCTGGAGCTGGATGAATCAACCGCATCTTCTTTGGGGCAGAAAGTAGGACTTGCTCGAACAAGTGGACTGATCATTGCCGTCATTCTGGCTGCAGTGATCGTCAGCGTAATTGGACCTATCGGCTTTGTGGGTCTGGTTGCTCCACATCTGGTTCGTCTGAGTGGTGTTCGCTCCAATCGGCTTTTGATTCCAGGTGTATTCATCTGGGGGGCAGCATTGCTTGTAGGTGCAGATGTCCTTGCGAAGATGATACACAACTCCAGTATGGAACTGCCCACTGGTGCTGTGATGGCGATTATTGGTGCACCATGGCTTATCTGGCTCGTGCTGACTCGTATGAAAGCAGGAAATGGTGCTGGCATGACGACATCGATGAGTACGGGGGGGCGTGTACGCCGTTTTGCCTTCACGCCTATCGCAATTCTGTTTTCTGCCATTACGATCCTATTGCTGTTGCTCAGTACGATGTTTGGTGGGATGCGTATTCCACTAGCCGATCTGTTACCGAGTTTGTTTCAGTCGGATGGGTTGTTCTCCGGAATTGTGCAGCTTCGAATTCCGCGGACCTTGGTGGCTGCAGGGGCAGGGGCGGCTCTCGCAATCAGCGGCGTGCTGATCCAGATGGCCGTTCGTAATCCGCTGGCGGATTCATCGATTGTAGGTGTATCTTCCGGCGCAGGGCTTGGTGCTATGATGGTATTCATCCTGTGGCCTGGGCTGCCGATGTATGTGCTGCCTGTTGCTGCTATTGCAGGTGCCGCCATTGCGGCTGCGGTTGTATTCTCGCTTTCTTGGAAAAAAGGATTGAATCCTTCTGCCGTTGTATTGCTGGGAATTGCCATGTCGGCTATTGCTGGCGCAGGTATTCAGATACTTATTGTACGCGGAGCCGTTTACGGCAGCAGCGGTTACATCTGGCTTACAGGTAGCACGTATGCCCGTACTTGGGATCAAGTCAAAGTGATCGGTATATTCCTGCTCATTTTGGTGCCAGTGGCCTGGTGGCTTGCTCGCAAGTTTGAACTTCTTGTCTTTGACGACAATAGTGCTTCCGGGCTTGGGGTGAATGTACGTCGCACTCGCTTGATGGCAATGACTGTAGGAGTACTGCTCGCTGCTGGCGCGGTCGCTTGTGTGGGGACGGTTGGATTTATCGGTCTGATTGCACCACATATGGTTCGGTTGCTGACAGGACACAAACTGAGACAGTCGATGTTTCTGTCCGCGCTGGCAGGAGCCATGATGCTGGTACTCGCAGATACGATTGGCAGAACGGTGATGGCGCCAACGGAAATTCCGTCAGGAATTCTCATTGCGATCATTGGTACACCGTACTTCCTGTATCTGATGTACCGTTCGAACTGGCGTAAAGCGATGAAGTGAAATTGAACTAAAAAAGCACCAAACCCGGAACAGAAGGGTTTGGTGCTTTTACTTTTGTTTCAAAAAATTTGTATTACATACTGCTTTAAAGGCTTATCAGCCTAACTTTTCAGGAATGAGCATACCGCTCGCTTCAACATAGTGAAGGGCTTGTTGCAGTTGCTCTAAATCCTGTACCAGCGCAAACCGGACGTATCCTTCACCTGAAGGCCCGAAGGCACTGCCTGGTGTCACAATGACTCCTGCCTGTGTAACGAGATCTGTGGCGAATTGCTCTGAGGTGTCATAGTGCGCGGGAATCCGTGTCCAGATGAACATCGTAGCTTCCGGTTTGCTGATTGGCCAGCCCAGTTTGGCGAAACCTTCACATAGCATATCCCGACGTTCTTCATAGATGGATCTTACCCGCTCCACATCACTCTGATCTCCTGTAATAGCGGCAATTGCTGCCTTCTGGATGGGGATAAACATGCCGTAATCCATATTGGATTTCAGCTTTTTCAACATCGAGACAATCGCTTTGTTTCCCAGACAAAAACCGATTCGTGCTCCAGCCAGTCCGTACGTTTTGGAAAGGGAGTTGAATTCAATTCCCACATCCATGGCACCAGGATAAGCCAGAAAGCTGCCACATGTTTTTTGGTCAAACACTAGCTCACTGTAGGCATTATCATGCAGCACGATAATATCGTATTTTTTGGCGAAAGCGATCAAATCCTCATAAAAGGAGTCTGGAGCCATCGCTGTTGTTGGATTGTTCGGATACGATACAAGCATGAACTTAGCCCGTTCGGCTATTGCCTCAGGGATGTCTTGCAATTGGATGACATAGTTATGTTCCTCTTTTTGCGGCATGTAATACAGCTCGGCTCCGGCCAGAAGTGGCCCATCTGCGAATACTGGATAACAGGGATCGGGCACCAGAACGAGATCACCTTCATCCACAATAGAGAGGGAGATGTGTGCAAGTCCTTCCTGCGAGCCTAGCAAAGAACAGATTTCAGTTTGTGGATCCAGTTCGACTTGATACCGTTGCTTGTACCAGTCACTTGCCGCCTGAAGCAGTTCTTTCTGATCGTTAACCGCATAGATGTAGTTGGCCGGATCAGCAGTCGCTTCACCGAGTACCTTCATAATGTGCTGGGCCGGCGGGATGTTTGGTGTTCCGACGCTAAGATCGATGACGGGCTGATCGTTCTCCAGCCGGCGACGCTTGATATCTAGCAATTTGGTGAAGATGCCTTCACTAAAGTGATCCATTCGTTTTGCAAATCTCATGATAAGTCCATCAGCCTCCAGTGCTCTTCGTACGCATATGCTTTAATAATAAATGGATCGCGGACAAAAGAGAAGAGCAGGAGAACAGTAGGGCGGTAGAGCAGTGACAGCAGTGAACAGCAGATCAGTAGTGCTTACTCCACCTTGAAATGGCTAAGTTCATCCTGTAGTTTGGTGGAAAGTTGATTCAACTGATTGGACAGATCCGCCACTTGTTGAATGCTTTCCAGTTGTTCCTGTGTACTCGCGCTGACTTCTTCCGTTGAGGCAGAGTTCTCCTCAGTAGTGGAGGATATGATCTCCAGCGCCTGGAAAATCTCATCTTTATGCTGATGCACACTGGCAGTGCTATTAGTGATTTGTGCCATACGCAGCTTGAGTTTTTCCAAATCTTGATTGATGCTGTAGAACACTTGCTTGGTGTCTTCTACAGACTTCGTGTTCTCTTCCGCAATCTTCATTCCTCGCATCGTGTGTTCCACCGAAAGGGAAGTTTTCTCTTCAATGACACTTACTTTTTTGTTGATTTCCTCTGTAGCCAGTGCAGTTTGTTCTGCCAGCTTGCGAACTTCTTCTGCAACGACAGCGAATCCTCTGCCATGTTCCCCGGCGCGTGCAGCTTCAATAGAAGCATTAAGCGCAAGCAAATTGGTCTGAGAAGCAATTTGCTTCACCGTATCCACAAAACTGGAAATTTCATTCCGGCTCTGGTCAATCTCTTGAATAATGGAGGAGATGAATTGAGTAGAACTGTGGTTTTCCGCAGACCATTTGGACAGTTGCTCCACAACCGCAAGTCCTTGACCACTTTGATCAACAGAGGTCTGCACCATAGATCCCATCGCTTGTGCATCAGCAGCAATTTCATCAATTTGGCTCGATAATGAGCCTGTTTTACGTAAAATATTTTCCGTTTCAATTGACTGATAATTGGTTGCATTCGCAATCTCGTTGATCGCCGTAGATGTATCGTTCATGGTTACAGCGGTTCTGGATGATATCGACTGCAAGTCATTGGATGAATGATTCAGCACTTGAGCTGAATTGCCAACAATCTTCAACATGTCCTGAATTTTCTGCACCATGGAATTCAGACCAGTGGCAATTTGTCCAATCTCATTATTGGATTTGATATCCAGTGTAACTGTCAAATCACCTTGTTCAATCTGCTTGATTTTGCCCAATAGCTGCGGTATGGTGCGCAATAGACGACGCAGAGTAATGTAGCTGATAATGACCAGAAGAATTGCAGCTGCAACAAACCCGCCAACTGTAATCCAGGTGAATGTTCTGAGCTCTGCTAAAACTTCCTTCTCTGTAATCGTCAGACCTACGGACCATCCCGTGTCTTTGCTGGTTGCATACCCGATGTAACGACGTTCCCCATTGTCGTTTATAAGCTGGATGCCGGATTCACCAGCAATCATTTTTTTGCCGACTTCTCCCATATCACCTGTAGCGTTCTTAATATTTTCCTTTAACACTTTGTTCTTATCCGGATGGTACAGGATTTCACCGCTCTTGGATAACACAATGGAATACCCGGTGCTGCCTAGAGAGTAACTCTCCATTATGCTTGGAATATCTTCAAAGGCAATATCCGCTGCAGCAAAACCGATCATGTTGTTGTTATCATCCTTGATTGGATAAAAAATACCCATGAGTACTTTGCCTGCAGATACATCAATGTACGGATCAGAATAGTAAAGTCCGTCTGCATCTTTCACTGGCTGGTAGTAAGGACGTGCCTGAATATCAAAATCCGGTGCGGAAACGACACCGTCGTTTTGTAGCCAGAAGCCTTTTCCATCCATACCCGCAATCCAAGCATCAGCGAATGAAGGTTCTGCTTCCACAATTTTAGTAAGTGTATCTCTTGTTTCAGCAGCATAAGTAGAAGTGGCTGCTTCTGAAGATGACTTCGTTGTTTCTATGTATTGCTTGAATAATTTGTTAGTGGACATTTGTTTGACCAGTGAGCCTTTTTCTTTAAATAGTGCGTCGAACTCACTGACAATCGCTTGCGTTTTAGTCTGGAGCATGGATTCCTGCTGTTGAACCAGAATGTTTCTTGTGCTTGTGAACATGAATGTTCCCAGTACAGCGAATACGACAACAATGATAATGAGCAGTACAGCAGCCAGAGTGTTGGCCATACTGGAAGTACGTGCTCCTCTGTTCCCCCGCTTTTTAAAAATGTTTGACATGTTCCATCTCCCCAGGTTTTTAATACGAAGTTCAAAACTTCTGAGTTATATGTCGGCATATAATATAGATTTGTGTATATTTTTGTCGAATTAAAAAAGAATTAAGAAAACTCCGGATCACTGATGAGAGATTGGTTTGGTATAATATGTTTATAAGAACAGGATAGGGGGAAGGGCAATGACACAGTTTTGGCATGCTTCGATACAGGGAATGCCATGGAATGAAGAAAAAATGAACCAGGCTGTGCAGCATTTACGCCGCAGGGCAACGGTTCATTTTCGTGTTGGTGTGGATACGTATGAGGATTTGACTCAACTGGATATGAATGTTTTTGCAGCCAGGCCGGATCTGATTCTTCACATATCAAATACGGATATGAAAGCGGAATATCCATCAAACTTCCTTGGGCGTTTAGCGCAGTTGAAACATGTTTCTGCCTTACAGCTGGACTGTGCACAGGTACAGGATCTGACAATACTCGGAGCGTTGAAGAAACTGGTATTTCTTAGAGTGAATTCAACCGCAAAAGCAACGGATCTGAGTTTTATTGAACACTATAGAGATTTAACCTATCTTGAACTCCATGGAAAATTCAAAAACTTGATCTCCATAGAAAAATGTAAAAGTCTGGAGACCCTTACCCTGAACTGTACGGTAGATTGTCTCGAGTTTTTAACAGAATTACCAAAGCTCCAGTATCTGTCCCTTGATCAGTGTGAGTTAAAATGCGAGCTGGATGTATTGGCACAGTCAACCATCCGGATGCTTAAGCTTAGTTCGGTGCGGAAACTGATGAGTATTAAGGGACTGGAGCAGATGCACAGGCTTGAGTATCTGCATGTATCCTTGCCAAAGCTGGAACAGTTATGTGATTTTTCGCAGCTGCCTCGGCTTAGACAACTTGAACTGGTCTATATGAAATCACTTCAAGATATCGAGTGTTTATGGACAGCCAGTGCACTGGAAGTCTTGGAACTGAAAGAGATCAACACGACCCTCAAAGCAACATCTTTTGCTAGAATGTCAGAGCTCGAGCAGCTTAGGCAAGTGGATTTCCGTTTTATTGATTTTAATAAAGGGCGCATTGTAGCTATACGAGAACAGCTCATCCAACAGGGAAAGTCACATGTCATCTATGAACATATTCCTGAACAAGAACGAGTACAATCGATGGCGATTGAGCATGTATCTCGATATTTAATGTGAAGCAACGCGAATTCAATACAATAAATCAAATCAAATCAAATCAAATCAAATCAAATCTATCCTTTTTACTACGTATTCATATCCGTAAGAGCAGGTACGTTAATCTCTTTCACACAGGCTGCATTGGACAGGCTGACGATACACCGGACAATTGAAACCATGTCTTGAAGCGGAATGCGTGTCCCTCCATACTCGGATAGTGCGCGTTCCATTCCTTCTTCATACGGGATTTCTGCTGCCAGTTCTCCCGGATTAATGCACGTTACGGCGATGTGATCCCGCCGGGTATGTTCTCTGAGCGCTTCTGTAATTCCACGGATGGCAAACTTGGAGGCAACAAAAGAAACCTGAGTGTTCCCCGCATTGCTTAAACCTGCTGTAGAGCCGATGAGAATGATCTTGCCTGCTGCCGACTTGCGAAGCTGAGGCAATAGAGCTTGAATGCATACAATAGTGGACGTTATATTCACATGGATCAGCTCTTGAATATCGGAAGGCTCATCCTTGTCAAAGGTGTAATGTTCCTCGAATCCTTCCTTTTCCCAAATCCCTACGTTATATATAAGCACATCCAACGTTTCGCCCCGTAGCTGCTCTGCAATCTGTTTGGCAGCCTGAAGCTCCGAGAGATCGGCCTGAATCCATACGCGCTCTACACCGTCCTCCAGTTGCAGACTTTCTGGTTTACTGCGGGATACAACCCACACTTTATCTCCTGCCTGCGGCACTCCGCGGACAAATGCGTCGCCCAATCCTTTACTGGCACCAAATACAATATATTTTTTCATACGTGAAAACCTCCTGATGACGCAGATTGGATCCATACACTCAAGCGTCCTGTTTGCTATGGCTAAGGAGTTACTTCATATGAGTGTGGTATAAGAGGAATCCAACCTACATCAAAATTAATAATTATAATGATAGTTTACTATATAGGTGGGATATGGAAGATGAAGGTTACATGAGAGATGCTTCATTCGTAGAGCACCGTTTGTTCATCTACAGAAGGGCAGGGCTACGGGGCTATAAAATAACTTCATCGTTGTGATCATCGGATAACAAAACAATGTCTTCTCCGCGTTGCTGTCTGAGCGCAATATTATCTCTTCCCCAGGTACACATGACATCCACAATCGTATTTGCTGTGACACCATATTCCGTAAGACTATACTCGACCTTGGGCGGCATTTGCTGATAAACATGTCTTGTGACAAGACCATCGCGTTCCAATTCACGTAATTGTTGAATCAGTACTTTTTGGGAAATGCCGGGCATGCTGCGCTCTAGTTCTCCTGTTCTTTTGACACCGGACATTAACAAACAGATGATGATGGCTTTCCACTTGCCGCCAATGATTTCGAGTGTAGCTTCAATGCCCAAACGATATTCCTTCATTCATATCACCTCGTTGTATTTATACGTATTTACAGGGATAACTATTTATTTTCTCATAACTGTAAAGCCGAAGTCCATACACACCTTGAGGTAAGTATCTTACTTCATTGTGTGTATTTTCTTTTGGGGTGACGGGGGGGATAATGATCTCGTAATCGAGAAAAGAAATCAATCTGTTTTGGAGAGAGGAATGGATGGAATGAAAACACACTGGTTATTCTGGCACATCCGAATATGACAACTTCAAGAGTAAATCGTCGCTGGAAAAAGGAGCTGGAGCAGTACACAGAGCAGGTACGTATTCATGAATTGTACGAAACTTATCCTGACTGGAACATCAATATTGCTCATGAGCAGGAGTTACTGGAGGCACATGATCATATTATTCTGCAGTTTCCGTTCTATTGGTACAGTTACCCGCCGCTGCTCAAAAAATGGCTGGATGATGTGTTCACGCATGGATGGGCTTATGGATCAAAGGGCGATCGATTGCATGGAAAACGGATGGGACTGGCAATAACAATCGGGGATCAGCGGGAGAATTACGGAAAAGGAAAGCCGGTAGGTTTTAGTGTAGAAGAACTGATGGCACCATTTAAGGCAAGTATGAATCATGTGGGCGTTACGGCACTGCCGCATTATGCTGTCTTTGGTGCCTCATTTCAGGCAAGTGATGAAGTGATTGACCAAAGTGCTGAAGCGTATATCCAATATATTAAAGCGTTCAAGTGAGATGTTTTTATAAAAATAATGAAAATGACCTGGTTCCGCACATAGCGGAATTCCAGGCCACAGTTGTACTTCAAGTGTACTTCAATTTTGCAGTACTGATTCTAAAGATCAGCAGTACGTTCAYCACGCTTACTCCACACGGAAGAAGTCAAAATCAGCATAACCTCCGGTAGATTTGGTAGCGTAGTTAAACAATGCAAAGCGATAACCCATAAAGTGTGGCAACGTATACGACATCTGGAGCGTATTGCCAATAGTTGTCCAGTTGATTCCATTCAGACTATAGGCAAAATAGGCTTTATCTGTCTGATTGGTGAAGTCACAGATGACCCGCAGATAAATTTTGTTCTGGTTCAGGGGCACACTTGCGACTTCGGTCATCGTGCTGGAACTGGCGTTTGTCATAACGATTGACTTGATATTGCCTGTCATCTTGACGCCCACAAAGCCATATTTGGCCTGAAAAGCGGCTAGGCCGGCATAATCGCCATCTTTCATACCTGCCGTTTCCAAGGCGGTAATGCCTGTACTTTTTGGCCCAAATGTGCGTTGTGTCAGCGTATTGCGAGCCTCCAATATATTTTTGCTGAGTTTGCCTGTGGTCAGCCGCATGAAGCCGGGACGCTGGCTCAAGGACCATTTTGAAGGGTCAGGATTATGATTCCACTGCCAGATCTTTGAGAGAGTAGATGTGCCCGAAGGTGCATTAAACTCATCTGAACCGAAGATTTTAGCAGCTGGCTGTCCTTCCACAGGCATGTTCATCGTCAATGGAACTTTGCCATTTACCCCGAATACAGGCCAGTTGTCCGACCAGGTTACCGGTACCAGATATGGAATGCGTCCAACGGCTCCCCGATCGCGAAACAGGAAACCATACCATGCACCAGAGGCGGTATCCACGATACCTCCTTGCGCGATGCCCGAATCTCTGAGCACCACTTTGCCCGTATAGGGCCCTGTTAACGTATTTGCGCGATAGGCGAGCTGGATTCGTCCATCACCGGAAGGCCAAGCAATCAGGAAGACGTAATACATGCCATTAATCTTCTGAATGTGCGCGCCTTCTGCTTTTACAATCATATTGGACCCAGCGATATTACTAGCATTCGGGATCAACACCTGATTCAGACCGCCGGATTTCACAGCTTTGGCATCAGGTGTTAACTCGACGATGCTGATGTTATCACTGCCATGGACAAGAAACGTACGGTTCCCGTCAAAGAGCAGGGAGGGATCATGGTAATAACTGTTTAACGTGTAAGGCGTCCATGGTCCGGTTTCGATGTTGCTGGTCTGATAGATGTAAGTCCTTCCTGTAGAAAGCGAACCGAATGCGACGTAATAGGTGCCATTGTTGTAACGAAGGCTACTGGCCCAAGATCCGCGCCCATATTCGTTCTGACCGTTATTCAGGTTCTGTACATCACCGTTGCCAAGTGTGTCATATACATAGTTCACAATGCTCCAGTTGACCAGATCTGTTGACTTCATGACAGGAACGCCCGGGTTCATGTGCATGGTAGTGCTGGTCATATAAAAGGTGTTGCCCACGCGGATGACATCGCTGTCCGGCACATCTGCATAAATGACCGGATTGTTAAACGTTGCCGCAGAGGCAGACTGCGGGGGCAAAGTCAACGATGTTAACAGCAGAGGAAGTGTGAGCAGGAGCAACCCGATTTTTTTCCACATAACTATTCCTCCTGGAATGTCAAAATCGACAGAAAAATGATGAATTGATTACGAAATTTCAAGATAATCGATGTAAGCATCCCAGGTGCCATTATCCGTTGTTACTACCAGTTTGATTTCCTGGTTTCCTGTGCCGTGTGTGATGTTCGGCAAGGTTTGCACGGTCGGTTCAGTTCCGGTAAAAAAGAATGAACCAGCTGTTACCCCGCCAATAACGAGATCAACACGGGCTGTACTATTGTTGTTGGAAGCCCCGCGAAGAGAGAACTGATGTGTAGGGTTAGCAAAAAATTGATTGTAAGACGCAGAATCATTGTTCGCATAGAGTGCCACGCCGTTAAAGGGTGAGCTAATCAGCCCGGCATATTGACCGGCCAGGGTCATGCTCTCCGTTTCCACTCGAGTAACGTTTGGATTCGGGTTCGGATTTGGGTTTGGATTGGGGTTGCCTCCGGAACCGGAAGTAAATTGCCAGTAATCCAGATTGAACAGATTTCCGTTACCAGAGCCTGTAAACACCAGATACAGATGATGACGTCCTGTTGTATTGGTGATATTAGTTTCGAGCTCCCGCCAGTTCTGCATGCCACCCGTTGAAGTGACGTTAAGTGTGCCGATCAGAGTCCCTGTCGGGCTGCCAAGGCGGAGTTCAATGTTGCCATTTCCGGTAGAAGCTACGTTTGCCTTGAATTTTGATGCACCTGTTGAACCAAAATCCACATTACTTACAGCAACCCAGTCCCCATTATTAATGTTCGTCACATTTTGGTTAGCTGTTGGTCCACCGCTTGCTTGAGTCGGTTGTGTATTGATGCCAGCTTGCCAAGCAATCGTCTCGGCTTCCACTCTGTTATATGGATTAAGGTTAGCTGTCTGAGGCACACCAGTCATGTTACCCTGCACTTCCTGAATCGATCCGTCCGCGTTATGCGTCAGTCTGTTGATATGGGTAGAACGGTATCCCTTTCCATCACCGAGGAAGGCTTTGCTTACGGTTTGTGCATGATACGCGACATACCATTGGTTATTGAACTGGAATACGGCATGGTGGTTGTTGCCACCTACTCCGAAGAATGTCCCCGGATTTTTGAGGAAGTGTCCTTTGTATGTGAAAGGCCCCATTGGGCTGTCACTTACCATATATCCGATTTCACCTTTCGGATAAGCTGCTGGATGGTTTCCAGCAAAGTTAATGCAATACGAGTAGTAATATTTGCCGTTATATTTATGAATACCTGAATCTTCAAACATATAAGGTGCATCGATTGTCGTAGCGCTGCCAACCACACTGGTCATGTCGGCGCCAAGACGAATAACTCGTGCTGTTTTTGGATTCGCAATGGAAGCTGCATTAGTATCGTTCGGGATACCGCCACCTGCATACAGATAAGCGGAGCCATCGTCATCGACAAGCACAGCCGGGTCAAAGAGCCAAGTCACGCCCGACATCCCAGGAGTTCCATGGGTAACAAGCGCACGTCCGATTGGATCAGACCAAGGTCCGATTGGAGAATCAGCAGTTAGAACACCGATTCCTGCACCCGAGTTGGCAAAATACAAGAAAAATTTATCTTTGCCTGCGATCGTTTTCTTGGCCATCGCTGGCGCCCAGGATTGGCTTGCCCATCTGGCAATGCCTTGTCCATTGTTGGCATTGTTTGCACCGGCTACCGGAATGTAGCCGTGGTCTGTCCAGTTCACCATGTCAGCAGAGGAGATCACGCTAATTCTGCCGATGGTGCCGTAGTTATTTTCGCGGACAGAGCCGTCGTTGTTGTAGAGGAAGGTATCCCCTGTCATATATACGTAGACCCGGTTGTTGTGAACGAGCACATAAGGGTCAGCTCCCAATTTGTGATCGACGAGCGGATTGGCATTCACAGGCGTTTTGGCAACAGCATTATTTGCTGCATGGCTGGACTCGGCAGGTAGAATGGAAAAAACCAGAATTAGTGACATCAGCAGGGCTATTGGTTTACGGATGATCATACGTTCGCCTCCATTGAATTAGTGTGGAATGGTGTTATTAGGTGTTACGCTAAATGGTTGAACAGAACTGTTGAATGAGAGAGTTACAGTGAGGAGAAAAAAAGATTGATGAGATAATGTTCTTTATTACACCTCCTTTCAAAGATGAGCTGGATTGAATCGTTCATAATTGTGATCTATGGCTTAAGCTAAACAACAAGTACAGAAGAAAATCGATTTACTGTAGCGAGTTGACAGCTGTAACCCGGGAATAGGGGGAAAACTGTGTGTGTAAAAGAGTATATAATTTGTCCTGTTGTACAATGTAATCGCTTTCAATAGAATGGTTTTAAAAGACAACAAAGAAGAGTTATGACTCAATTTTATGTAATTATTTTTCATTTTTGTTTTAAAATGTTTTCTTGTGTTGACGATATCATATCACATTTCTGCCACAATACAATCACTTTCTATCAAAATTTGTAAGAAAAAGTTGAGTGGAGGTTGATCGCTTTAATTGCAACATATCGTGCAACATGTAAAGTCGGTAGTTTTCACACTTCACACGTCTTCATCATTCATTCGACCCAAGTTGAAGCGGTAGGTTTATTCAATTGTAAGATTGACTTCAATAAGATATATCCAATGGTGGCTGTAGCTTCTTCATTTCGTGAGGAACGGTCATTTTTGTGTTGAAAAACATCCGGAATATACATATTTACAAGCTTTGTATGGATGGAATTTTAGATGTTAATGGCACTTATGGTTTGATAATGGTGAACTGTCCCCTGTCTATGGTCCACACCGCTGATCTAGTGTATGAATATGACTAATATGTGATCCATGATGTCAAATAATACTAGAGTAAGAGGTTCACAAAAGGTGGGGTGAGAAAATGGCTATATTATCAACTGGACCGATCGAAAATAATGCCGTTTCTGGGGTTAGACCGACACAACAGGTAACGATCAGATTGGTGAGTCGGGCTGCTACAGATGCGCTAAGTGTATTTGTTCAGGGGTATGTGCTGAGTACAACAAGAACGCTGTATGTAAGTGAATTGATCAGTATTGCACCTAATGAAGCAGTAACCCGAAATTATTTTGCAGATGTGGATGCCTTTGAATTTGTGTTTGGAGTAAGTGATGAACGAGTAGGAGACGTCGGAATTTCAGTGTGGGGCAAAGATGCGTCAGGTCAATTGGTGGATGCACACCGGGTAGTGGAACACGAAAAAACAGTTAAAGATCTGTAAAAAATAAGACTTTTTTCGAAAGAAGGGAAAGTAGCGATGAGCTTTTTATCGACAGGGCCGATCGAAAATAACGCTGTTAGTGGTGTAAGACCGACTCAATCCGTAACGGTTAGAATTGATAACCGGAGTGAAGTTGCAGCCTCTTCTGTACAAATACAAGGGTATTATATGAGTGGCGGGTTGAGAGTTTTGTATGTCAGTGAATCTTTGGACATCGCACCAAATCAAGTGATAACGAACAATTACTTTGCTAATTTAGATGCCTTTGAATTCACATTTACGACAACAGCGACGGTTAATGATCCTGTTCAAGTTTCCGTATGGGGTAAGAGCAGCACGGGCTCTTTGGTAACAGCACATCGTTTGGTCTCTTCCGAATTGTTGGGTGAAGTGCCTGGTATCACTGGAGTCACAGGTGCTACAGGTGCAACCGGAGCTACGGGTGCAACGGGTCCAGCAAATGGAGTTACTGGAGCAACGGGTGTCACAGGTGCAACTGGGGCTACTGGCCTGGCAGGAGTGACCGGTGCGACCGGAGCAACGGGTCAGGCAGGAGTGACGGGTGCGACCGGAGCGACAGGTCTGGCAGGAGTGACGGGTGCAACCGGAGCAACAGGTCTGGCAGGAGTAACCGGTGAGACTGGAGCAACGGGTCTGGCAGGAGTAACGGGCGCGACCGGAGCAACGGGCTTGGCCGGAGTGACGGGTGCGACTGGGGCCACGGGTCAGGCGGGAGTAACTGGCGCGACTGGAGCAACAGGCTTGGCGGGAGTAACGGGTGCGACCGGGGCAACGGGCTTGGCCGGAGTGACGGGTGCGACTGGGGCCACGGGTCAGGCGGGAGTAACTGGCGCGACTGGAGCAACAGGCTTGGCGGGAGTAACGGGTGCGACCGGGGCAACGGGTCTGGCAGGTGAGACGGGTGCGACCGGAGCAACAGGTCAGGCGGGAGTAACGGGTGCAACTGGAGCAACAGGTTTGGCAGGAGTAACTGGCGCGACTGGAGCAACAGGCCTGGCAGGAGTGACGGGTGCGACTGGAGCAACAGGTCTGGCGGGAGTAACGGGTGCGACCGGAGCAACAGGTCTGGCAGGAGTAACCGGTGCGACCGGAGCAACAGGCCTGGCAGGAGTAACTGGCGCGACTGGAGCAACAGGCTTGGCGGGAGTGACGGGTGCGACCGGAGCAACAGGTTTGGCAGGAGTAACGGGTGCGACCGGAGCGACAGGTTCTGGAGCGATTATCCCTTATGCATCAGGGCTACCATCTTCGTTGACTACGGTGTTGGGCGGACTTTTGAATACCTCCAGCTTGGTTGGTTTTGGTAATAATGCATCTGGAGTAACAATTAATGGAGGAATCATTGATCTCACAGGCGCTGCCGGAACCTTGCTTAACTTTGCATTCTCGGCATCTCGTGCGGGAACGATTACTTCGTTGGCTGCTTATTTTAGTACGACAGCTGCACTTAACCTGGCTCTGTCTACAGTAACGATAACTGCACAATTATTCCGTTCGACTACACCAAATAATACCTTTACGGCTGTACCAGGAGCACTGGTCACCTTGGCACCAGCGTTGACTGGCGCATTGTCATTAGGCACGATCTCCAGCGGTTTGACTACAGGTTTGAGTATCCCGGTAGCCGCCGGTGACCGTCTGCTTATGGTCTTCTCTGCATCAGTAACCGCCGGACTTGATGTGGCTTCAACCATTGCCGGATATGCAAGCGGTGGTCTGACCATCACTTAACGAAATTTCTATAATATATGATGTGCAAAGATCAGAGCCTCTTGCCATTATGGTGGGAGGCATTTTCTAATTACAGCGAGAATTTGGAGTGAACTGATTGTTCTATTTACGAATCCAATTTACAATAGCGATGTAGGAAAATACATATTTTAGGGAGAAGAAAATGAGAAGAAAATGGTTAGTGGCGTTATTAAGCGTGATCATGTTGTTTGGTGTTGTACCTGCATACGGTGCTGAGGATTCCGGTAAAACTTTAGTATGGGAAGGTTATGAAGATGACGGAGATTTGATGGGCATCAACGTTACAACATTCACAGGTAATAAAAGCAAAACAGAGTCTATATATCCTAAGCAAGTTTCAGATGTGAAATGGGTTGGAGAGTGGATATATTTTCTGATTGAAAATGAGCAAGACCCTTGGAATCGACAGATGGCTAAAATTAAGAAAGATGGTTCGACATTAACCTTACTGAACAAAGAGGATAATTTTGCAAGGTTTACTGTTGTAGGGGATACGATTTATTTTGTTAAAGATGAAAGGACTGCGGAAACGCTTGATGCATTGTCTTTTGGCTCAATGAGAACAGATGGTTCAAACGAACAAACGATATTGTCTAAATCTCCTTTTTATAATTTTAAAATAAACAACGGATATATCTATTATACAAACAGGGATAATGACAAGTTTTATCGTATGAATTTAGATGGTACAGGGTTGAAGAACTTATCTTCTAAAGGTGTGGAGTTATACGAATTTTATGGGAATGTTATGTTCTTTTTGGAGATCATAGACGGAGGCTATAGTTACAAAGGTCATTTTTCCGATTTAAATGCAAGTAGAAACAAAATATTTGCCTCTAAAGAGTATATTGATCCCGTAGCATATATAAATAATAAGTTTTATTATCGAAGTTTTTCGGTAGACAAGAATGGCAATAATAAGAGTGAGTTGTATATTTATAATCGTTATACAGGCAAGAAGAGCAAGCTGCGTTCTTTAGACGCAAATGATCGATTTATAGGTACAGTAGGGGATGGTCTTGCACTCCTATCGTTTGAGAAAGGTACGATTTATAAGCTTGGATATGATGGTAAAATCAAAAAGTAATGATTAGCCTAACGATGTGGCAGTTTACCATATATCACAAGGAAACAGGGATCTCTTGCCGATCGTGGCTTGAGGTCCCTGTGCTTTTTTAGGTCTTTAGTTATGAGATGTGCTAAATATGAGTCTTTCAAGGTTTAGCATTGGTTCAGCGTATCAACGGTACAGCTTCAACTCAGCAATAGACCACCACCATTCAGCATTGTCCGAAGTCAAAGCGATTTTGACATATCGTGCCTGCTGGTTCGTGAACATCGCGGAGATTAGAGGATCGGTTCCCAAAGCATCTGAAACTAAATTCCATTGCTCTCCATCTGTTGAAGTAAAGATTGTAAAACTACGGGCATAGTCATTCGTACTGTGACCTGAGTCCATAGTTAACCGGCTGAAATTCTGGATGCTTCCCAGATCGATCTGAATCCATTGGTCTGTTTGTTGTCCGGATGCAGAGGTCCAGTGTGAGTTCAGATCATCATCCAGCAGTGCACCAACGTCTTCAGACGTGAAAGCTGTAGCTGTCCAAGATGTCCGATCCAGTTCGGTAGGCAGCAGATCATCCTGTTCCCCGGGTGTCCATGGTGTCTGATCGGCAGTATAAACTGCGATTTCAGCTACAGACCACCAGTGAGAATCCGTTCCGGTCTGGACGATTTTGATATAGCGGGCCTCATGAGCAGGGAATGAAATGAAGAGCAAGGCATTTTTCCCTTCACCCGTAGCCA